>JADGPT010000204.1 GCA_017882345.1 Bacteroidales bacterium | reverse complement strand
TTTATAGGATTTATATTGAAGAAGTTTTTAAATAAATTTTTACTTAAATTTGTAACACGCTTAGGGCGGTGCTTTTCATAGCACCATCCGTGTTAGCTGAAGGGCCAATTTTATGAAAGTCCAGGTAGGTGGCAGTGATTTATTATGATGAAGTAGTTGTCTAAATAGCAGTAAATCTATAGTCCGTATAAGCTTTCGTCGCGTCAGTCACATCTTGACTAACCTTTTATCAATAACGATATCAACCTCGATTCCAATGACATGTTATAAATAATTTCAGCTGATTTCGTATTGCTTACCAAATTTATCGAATTTTATTTGAAAATGAAAGAGGTACTATAATTTGTTTAATAAACATTCATCTGAACAATTTTTGTTTTAAGTATTCTTCCCTGGCTGGTACATGCAATAAGCATTTATGAGGAGAATCGGTTTAAAATAATTTTCGCATAGTCCCGATAGATGGACAGGATTTATCTTGTCAAGATAAAGTTGTCAAGTTGTAATGCAAAAATTGCGATAAGCTTATTGCAAGTACCGGCCCGTTAGCTGTATGGGCAAATTTTATTATTGTCTTGATATGTCGACATTTGCTACTTTAGCCGCCAATCTCGCCGAGTGGCAGAAACGGGCTGGAAGGCTCTTTACGCAAAACCGAAAGCTAGTTAATAACAAGGATTTTTATTTTTGCGGAATGTGCCTGACAGCAAGGGACGGTTTTGCAATTTATATTTTCAAATTCAATGTGAATGTTCAACAATGAATTTTATTTCTTTGTTACTAGCAAAATCATCTCTCCCTGAAAGGCCTTAAATGTAAATGGCAATTGAAAACCTGAAATTTTGATATTTTGTGTACGATATGGTATGTAAAATATTAAGTTGCCCGATTTACTGATCAGGTCAATTTTTTTAAGAACATAGGTGTGTTCAGCTGTTAAAGTTAAGGAGTATGGTTTTTCAACTTTTACACTATGACTGAAAACGTCGGGATTTTTCAAGGCCGAGGTGTCATTAAGTTCGGAAATCTCTGAATAGTCAATTATTGCATAAGCAACTGAGTCATAATAGACAGAATCTGAATGTTATGCAAACTGTACAATGAATCTGGATAGTTTGGTTCCTTCCTTTTTACAGGCAGTAGAACAACAAATAATTGCAATTAATAAGATGACAGATTTTTTCATAATATTATTTTTAGATAAGATGTGTTATAGATTATGAAGGTCAGATATTATTTTTAGTTAAAGTATTCTTTTGCAAACGGTTCATCTCTTTTCTTATTTTAATCTGAATGTCAACGAATCAACAGTGTACGATGCAAAAATTCCTAGTCCTCCAGTAATATTTGAATAGACCGGAGATGGCTCAGTGAATGGATCCTCGCCACTATTATATTTGTCTACAGATTTTTGATAATCGTAATAGACTTTATCAGTATTCAGAAGATATATTTTTAAAAAACAAGAATCTGTCATATTGGAAAGACCTGTGCTTTCTAAGGGAAGTTTTAATCTTAATCCATCTCTGCCCTTATCATTGAAATACGCTTTTTCACCTACATGAAGTGAGTTAATATAAGGAGATTGAGGGCGATCAGAATTGTATCTGATTTCTTCACAAAAAATCATATAGTAGTTGTCAACACCCTTAGTGTCAGTAAAATAAAAATCAGGTTGAACAGATATAATTACAATGGAATCCTGATAGATGTATTTTCTGAGGGTAGTATCAATTTCAAGATCAAAATTTCCGCGGAAAGGAACAGTGCAGGAAGCTTCAGCATTAAAACCTTTATCGGTCTTAACTTTAAGAGTGTATGTCTTACCCTCTTCAATCGGGAAATCCGATCTTTTAATACCACCATATCTCATTTGGGTTGAATCAAAGTCTATCAGATTCGTTCCGTCTGAAAGAGTTACCGTAGGGTGCCCCATATCATCAAATTGCCATTCATTCCCATAATTTCTTAAGTTCCGACTAAGTAATATCGTATTTATTAAATTATCAGGAGACAGATATCCGGAAATGTCCCATTTCGGTTTGAATTCCGGATATTTTATATTGTTAACTTCCTTCTCACAGGAAATAAAGCTGAGAATTGCTAATACAGAAACTATAAACTTATAAAATACTCTTTTCATAGTCTAGAATTTAAAAGAATATGTAACTGATGGTATTATAGGGAAAATACTGACCTGCTTAAGAATACCAATCTCGCTGGGTCCCATGGAGTGAGGATCAATTACAGTTTTAGTATCATTATAATATAAAAAAGGATTTTTACGGTTGTAGACGTTATATACAGAGATTTCCCATATTCGTTCTCTCCATTTCTTCATCTTATGAAATTGAATCCCGAGATCGAGTCTGTGGTACGGACCCATCCTGAAATTATTTTTTTCAGTCAGATCATTAACATAACGGCCATCTGGATTGAATTCTCTTGGCCACCCACCCGGCATCTGGTATGAATCAGGATAATTTTGAAACAAATAGTATTTTGAAGCCGGGAGTGTCACAGCATTTCCTGTTCCATAAACCCATGTTCCTGAAAGAGTTATATGATCATTGAGTTTATAGGTTGCAACGACTGAAATATCATGTCTCCTGTCGTACCTCGCAAAATACTTCCTTCCGAAATTGATCGAATCAAACTGCATCTGGGTCCAGGAAAGAGTATAGCCGATCCAGCCTGTTAATCTGCCCTCTTTTTTCTGAAGTAGTAATTCAACCCCATAAGACCATGAGTGACCTGCGGTAACATTATTCTCCCAGTTAATATATGATGCAGCACCCGGATCATCAAAAGACAGAAAAGTGGCACCTTCCTTATAAGCAAGAGTGTTATTCATCGTTTTGTAATATCCTTCAAGTGAAAATGACAGATTGTGCTTACTTATATCTTTAACCAGGCCCAGTGCCACCTGGCGTGATTGCTGAGGTTTGATCCTGTCAGTTGTCGGAACCCATAGATCGGTAGGCAGACTTATTCCTGTATTTGATATCATATGAATGTATTGATTCATAGAAGCATATGATCCTTTAAGTGCGAGATCGTTATTTAACCTCCACGCCACGGAGAGTCTTGGTTCAAAAAAGTGGTACTGATTTTTAGTGGCAATAAAATGGCTGAAGCGTAAGCCTCCGTTGATCTTTAATGTCTGAACCGGCTGCCACGTATCCTCGATATACAACCCCGATTCAATCCCGTTAGTATAAATGACATTTTTAGTACTAGTATTATTCGGGACATCTTCTTCAACAAAGGCATGTGGATTGAACCTGTGGAAAATACTTATTGCCCCGGCTTTAATCCAATGGTTTGGATTTGGAAGCCAATCCAGATCATATTTAAGAGAAAAGTCTCTGATTCCTGAATAGTATTCTGCATAATAATTCTTATTCTCAGCAATATCTTTATACTTGTCGTATAATCCGAACGTGTAATTACTATAAATGGCTGATGCATTTGAGAATAATTTATTTGTAAACAGATGATTCCAGCGAAGCGTCCCTGTGGCATTGCCCCAGTGAAAACCGGTATTCTCATTATAAGAATTCGTATTATTTTTCAGATAAAATTTGTCCTGGCCGAAATATCCGCTCATATAAAGTTTGTTATTCCTTCCAAAGTCGTAATTGATCTTGGCATTAAAGTCGTAGAAATAGTACCCTGTTTTTTCATTTTTCATAAAAGGATAAATAATCAGATCCGCATAAGTGCGCCTGCCAGAAAGAAGGATGGAAGATTTTCCTTTTTTTAATGGTCCCTCCACAGTCATGCGGGAGGAGATAAGACCGATTCCCCCATCGCCATGCCATTCTTCCTTGTTTCCTTCCTTCATATTCATTTCCAGAACAGATGAGAGCCGTCCTCCGTACCGTGCAGGAAAACCCCCTTTAGTAAGCTCTACACTTTTCAGTGCATCACCGTTAAACAAAGAAAAGAATCCAAAAAGGTGGCTTGCATTATAAACTATGGCATCGTCAAGGATAATCAGGTTTTGATCAGGTCCTCCTCCCCGTACATAAAGCCCGCTGCTTCCTTCAGATCCTTTCTGAACACCAGGCATAAGCTGCAGAACTTTCAGCACATCTTTTTCACCAAGCAGGGAGGGTACATTTTTTATTTGTGCCAACTGAAGTTTTATGGTGCTCATTTTTACCGATTCGCTTTGTTTCTCCCGGCGATCTGCAGTTACGGTCACTTCATCCAGTACAATATTGGGCTTCAGATTAATATTCAGCTCAGTATCTTTTTGAAGAGTTATTTTAACGATTTCAGGAGTAAATCCGACATAGGAAACTACAAGTCCGACTGAATCGGCAGCAGGTAAAGTTATGGAATAGAAGCCATATGTATTTGTTACGGTTCCTGTTTTATGATCCGACAGATAGATGTTTACACCAATCAGAGATTCACCACTGACAGCCTCTCTGACATATCCGCTGATCGTATGACGTTCATTTGTTTGTGCATGTAGGGGGCTGACAATTATTAATAAAACTAAAATCGGACTATAAAGTTTCATTTTTCCGGTTTTCGGTTAGGATATCTCATTAATTGTTAAACGAATTTAATCGATAATTATTGAGAACACCTAAAATATTTGTTAATCTATCCTTAATCAACTGTTAAATATTTCAGACTAGTCCATCTTTTAATATGGTTTTTGCCAGTTCAGGTAGGTGGACGAGCACTTGTGGATCACGATGAAGTTGTCTTGACGGTACCAAGTCCCGATAAGTGAACGATAGTTGTCTGGTCATGATAAAATTGTCCAGATGGCTCCCGATAGCTATCAGCGATTTTTCAGGTGCTATTTACTTTAGTTCCATAT
>JADGPT010000050.1 GCA_017882345.1 Bacteroidales bacterium | reverse complement strand
GAAGAACTTACAGAAATACTAAGGGAGTTTGATCCGGCTGACCCGGTGAAATATGATTTTGCTCTTTTTGGTCTGGGCGTGAATGAAAAGTTCTGAAAATGGCTAATGATTATTTCATTTTTAAACAGTTCACAATTTATCAGGGAAGATCGGCCTTTAAAGTTGGAACGGATGGTGTCCTGCTTGGAGCTTATACTGATCTTACAGGTGTCAGAAGCATCCTTGACATAGGTTCAGGTACCGGGCTTATTTCCTTAATGCTTGCCCAAAGATGTGATGCTGAAATAACAGCTATTGAGCCTGATCATGAATCATTTATCCAAACCTGTGAAAATGTAAGCCGTTGCCCCTGGCATGAAAGAATAAAAGTCAAACATACCGACCTTCAAAACTTTGATCAGAAGCAGGAGAAATTTGACCTGATAGTAACCAACCCTCCTTATTTTTTTGATTCACTGAAAAGCCCTGATCCCAGAAAGTCAATCGCCAGACACAACGATTCTTTAACTTCGGCAGAGATACTTGAGGGGGTTTTAAAATTCATGAAAGAAGACGGTCATCTGCAATTGATACTGCCGTATGTTGAAGGGAATGTATTTATTGCTGAAGCAAATAAATACGGGTTGTATTGTAATAGTATATTGAAAATAAAATCACTGCCAACTGCTGAAATCAGCAGGTTGATATTAACACTTAGTAAATCTAAGAAAAAACCAGTTGAAAGCTTCCTCACAATAGAACACGGACGAAGGCATGAATTCACTGAAGAGTATATCAACCTGACAAAGGAATTCTATCTGAAGTTCTGATTATGGTATCATCTCACTTTCCGGTAATCCGAACTCTTCCTTCATCTCTATACCAAGACTCTTTAATTCGTCCAGGACCGGATTGTAAATCTGCGGGACTACAGGTCTGCAAACACCCGTTACCTCAATCTTGTTTTCAAGTATCATTTTAACTGCGATGGCAGCAGGGAGTGCAACCATTCTGGCAATGGATGTATTAGTAGAAGGGGATCCGAAATCGAGCATTGATGACTTTATAACCTCCTTGTTTCCATCAGGATAAGAGGCAAGAAATATATGTTGCAGAACAACCATATCGCGCTCATTAACAGATAGTAGCATTCTTTTTATCATCCTGTCAGAGGTGATTTCAAAGGGTGTTGTCTCGTGATACTGAAGTTTTTCGTCACTGAAAAAACCAAGATAATCAAGTGATTGAATTGCAACTGATTTCACTGATACGCCAAGCTTCCCTGCTAAATTTTCCATAAGATCTTTAACTTCTAATCCCCCTCTTTCTGCAAGGAATCCGGCATAACTCTTATTCTGATAATCTATTACTGAATCATCGAGCATATTAAGACTCTTCATTGCATCCAGCGTTTCACACCACCCATTATATCTGAATGTACCGCGATACATTGTTTTCGTTTCAGGTATTCCGTAAATATCAATGTAGCTTACCGAATCCCTGTTTGGATATACCTCAAGATCACCAACTCCGGGGAAACTATAACTAAATCTGTCTTTAAAGAGGTCAGCCGGTTCAATAAAGACTTTTCTTCCTTTTTTCAGATACAGGGCGCTGTTTCTGCTGGCAAGTATGACTCCCTTTGGACTCCAGGAGAACTTATATTTCAAAGGATTATCAGTACACTCAGGAGCGGGAAGGGCCCCGCAGAGTGAATAAAGCTCTTCCACTTTACCATTTTTATTATGGATATGATCAATAATTCTCATAGCCGTCATGTGATCTATACCCGGATCGAGACCAATCTCATTCAGGAACAACAAACCCGCTTTTTTGGCTGATTCGTCAAGCTCCATCATCCCTGCCTGAATATAAGATGTGGTTACAAGAGATTTTCCATGCCGGAGACAGACCTTAGCAACATCAGAATGATACTTATACGGAAGAAGACTTACCGTGATATCATATTCTGCTACAAGTTTTTCAAGCATTGCCGGGTCATCCATAGACCAGTCGAGCGAAGATCCGTTGGGATTTCCTTTTATCATTTCATCTGCTCTCTCTTTCATCGGAGAAGCAACCATAAGACTAAAATTATTTTTAAGCAGGTATTCGACCATCGGTCTGACCACCAATCCTGCTCCGAGTATTAAAACCTTTTTCATATTGAATATTTGCATAGAAGAAAATAATTATCACAAGGTAAATAAACTCTTTTATAGATACTATGATATTCCTGGTGAATTCTTTGTGTCTTGGCGTCTTCGATGTATATTTGTCAGGAACAAGTTGCCACTGTAAACATATTTTTAAATCGCTGCATTACAGATGTCTGATTTTCATAAGTATGTAGAAACACCACTGATGAAACAGTATTATGACATCAAGACTAAACATCCTGATGCGATACTGCTTTTCAGAGTAGGCGATTTTTATGAGACTTTTGGAGAGGATGCTATCCGGACGTCTGAAATACTTGGGATTACTCTGACACGTCGTGCAAATGGTTCTGCCTCGTTTGTAGAACTTGCAGGATTTCCCTATCACGCTCTCGAAACCTACCTGCCACGTCTTGTAAGAGCAGGGCAGAGGGTGGCTATCTGTGAACAGCTTGAAGATCCAAAGCTCACAAAAAAAATCGTCAAAAGAGGTATAATTGAACTCGTGACTCCCGGTGTCTCTCTGAATGAGAATGTGTTAAATCATAAAGAGAATAACTTTCTTGCTGCCGTACATATTGATAAAAAAATTGCGGGAGTTGCATTCCTTGATATATCCACCGGGGAGTTCCTGACCTCGGAAGGTACAATTGAATATATAGATCAGATGCTTAATAACTTCCAGCCAAAGGAGGTATTATTTGAAAAAGGGAAAAAGGACCTTTTTATCGAATATTTTGGTCCGAAGTTCTATACATTTAAACTTGATGACTGGATATTTACTCAGGATGCAGCAAATGACAGGTTGCTTAAACAGTTTGAAACCAGTTCTTTAAAAGGATTTGGGGTTCAGAATCTAAATTTTGGTATAATCGCTGCAGGTGCAATATTATACTATCTCGATATTACTCAGCACGAACAACTTGGGCATATAACTACCCTGTCCAGGATCGAAGAGAACAGGTATGTATGGCTCGATAAATTTACTATTAAAAACCTCGAGTTATTTCACTCACCCTACGAAGGGGCAAGAACTCTTATCGATATTATGGACCGGACCATTTCTCCTATGGGAGGAAGACTGTTGAAAAGATGGCTTTCATTGCCCCTGAAAGATATTCAACCTGTAAATGAAAGGTTGGATGTTGTGCAGTATTTTGTTGAAAACGGTGAAATAAAAGATGAAATCTCAGGATTGATCCGTCACATTGGCGACCTTGAAAGACTTATATCAAAAGTTGCAGTTAACAGGATAAACCCGAGAGAAGTGGTACAGCTGAAAAGAGCGCTCAAATCTATTGATCCACTCCGGGAGTTATGTAATAACAGCGGATGCATCCCTCTTATAAAAATTGCCGAGCAATTAAATCCTTGTAACTCTATTGCAGATAAAATTGACAAAGAGATTAACAATGACCCACCTGTACAGCTTAATAAGGGAAATGTGATTGCCAAAGGAATAAACGGGGAACTTGATGATTTACGTAAAATTCTTTACAGCGGAAAAGATTATCTCGTGGATCTGCAAACCCGCGAGAGTGAACGAACAGGAATAACTTCCCTTAAGGTCAGCTTTAATAATGTTTTCGGCTATTATATTGAAGTACGAAATACTCATAAAGATAAGGTTCCCCCCGAATGGATAAGGAAACAAACACTGGTAAGTGCAGAACGATATATAACTGAGGAGCTTAAAGAATATGAGAGTAAGATACTCGGAGCTGAAGAAAAGATAATTACACTTGAGACAAAGCTTTTTACGGATCTTGTCCTGGCAATCCTGGAATATATTCCCCCAATCCAATTAAATTCAGCCCTGATCGCCAGGCTCGATTGCCTTCAGTCGTTTGCTGTTATCTCCTCGGAAAACAATTATGTCAGACCGGTTCTGAATGACACAAGAATACTTGATATAACTGAAGGTCGTCATCCGGTAATCGAAAAACAATTGCCTGCTGGTGAGTCTTATGTGCCCAATGATATGTTACTAGATACTGAAGATCAGCAGATTATTATATTGACCGGGCCTAATATGTCAGGAAAATCTGCACTTTTGCGACAAACAGCCTTGATTGTACTCATGGCACAAACAGGTTGTTTTGTTCCAGCAAAGGCTGCAAATATCGGTATGGTCGACAAGATATTTACCAGGGTTGGAGCATCGGATAATATAAGCCTTGGAGAATCAACATTTATGGTTGAAATGAATGAGACTGCCAGTATCCTTAATAATCTCTCTGATCGTAGTCTTGTACTTCTTGATGAAATCGGAAGAGGAACAAGCACCTATGACGGCATCTCAATTGCGTGGGCAATAGTTGAGTATCTGCATGAGAATAAATTTAGAGCAAAAACTTTATTTGCGACTCACTATCACGAACTTAATGAGATGGAGAACTCATTTTCAAGAGTAAAAAACTACTGCGTTTCAATTAAAGAACTTAACAATAAGGTCATCTTTCTCAGAAAGCTTAAGAGGGGTGGGAGCGAACACAGCTTCGGCATACATGTGGCCAGAATGGCAGGTATGCCAAGAAGTGTTGTGACCCGGGCAGATGAAATACTTAAGGAACTGGAGCAGAGTCACGATAAAAAAGAACTTGCAAAACCCATTGCTGAAATAGCAGGCCATAGAGAAGGAATGCAGCTGAGTATCTTTCAGCTGGATGATCCGGTGCTAAAGCAGATCCGTGATGAGATCCTTGAAATTGATATAGATAATCTTACTCCTGTTGAAGCATTGAATAAACTTTATAACATAAAAAAGGTGCTTAAATAATTTTCAAAAGTATATTTTTGTAAACTTATTCCATCAAACGATATTAATGAAAACATAACAATGAGTTTTAGAAAGAGCCGGATCTTAAATTTAGTATATGTCTTTTTTCTTTTTTCTTTTTGTTTTACTAATACTCTTTATGGACAAAAGAATAAACCGGCAGGTGTAAACGTAATATCAAAGAAATTTGGCCTCATACAAGACACCATTGAAGAACTTAAGAAGCGGAATTTTATGGCTGCGGAACCTGATACGAATTTTACATGGGAGAAATATGCTGCATTTCTTCATAAAGTATCGGATACAAGCAAATATATTGTTTTGCCCTTAAATGAATTCCGTCAGACTTTTAATAGCAAAAAGATAGTTATCGGGTTAAGGCATGATGTGGATAATGACCTGAATGTAGCATATCAGTTTTCTCAAATCGAATCAAATCTTGGATTCCGTTCAACATATTTCATTCTGCATTCAGCTCCATACTATCTGACAAATTCAAATAATATGGAAGTTCATTCAGACGATATTATTCCCATTCTGAAATCGATGCAGAATGATAAACATTTCGAAATAGGCTGGCATAATGATCTGGTTACTTTACAGGTGATTTATAATATCAATCCTGTTACATTCCTCCATAATGAACTGAATTGGCTCAGGTCAAAAGGGTTAAAAATATTTGGAACGGCAGCCCATGGGTCAAGTTATTGCAAGACATATCATTATATGAACTTTTATTTTTTTGAGGAGTGTACCTTTCCTGTTGTGCCAAACAGAGAGAATAATATCGCAGTTCCAAAAGACGGGAAATTAATTACACTAATTAAAGGAAAACTGAGTGATTTTGATCTTCAGTACGAGGCATACTTTCTGAATAATAACAAGGCCTTCTCAGACGCCGTAATAACAAATGGCATCCGATGGAATATCGGGATGCTCGATCTTAACCAGTTACAAACAGGTGACCGTGCAATAGTCCTGCTTCACCCTATCCACTGGCATAGGTCATCAGTTCATGCAAATATTGAAGATTTCAATATTCCAAAACAAAAATCCTGTTCAATTGATACTGTTAATTCAGTAATTTCGGTAGAGATGCCTTATGCAACCGATAATAAAGCTCTTATTGCCGGGTTCAAGCTTTCTCCTGGTGCATATGCAAAAGTCGCGGGTAAGAAGCAAGTGAGTAGAAATACATCGAATAACTTTGATAATCCATTGATCTACAGGGTTTATGCTGAAAACCGGGAAATACAAAAAGAATGGACAATAATTGTACATAATACAAAAAACCTGGCGGACTTTATTTCTCCCACGGTACCAGGACTGATCGGCCCGGCAAGTATTGATACTATAGAAAATACAGTAACTGTTCTTTATGCGACCGGTTCATCAAAAGATGAAAAACTGTCTCAGACAGGCCTTTTGATTTATCCCAATCCTTCTGATGGGAGAACCCATATGCACTTTGTAGGCGTAAACGCTTCACCGATAACAGTAGATATCTTTAATTCGATGGGAGAAAAAGTATTTACGGAAAAGATTAAGAAAACCGGTGACTTCACCATTGAACCAGATCTTAAAAAACTTTGTAATGGAGTCTATATTGTAAGATATTCAGAAGCGGAAAAACCGGGAATAATAGTAATAAAGAAACATTAAATAAAAAGACTTTATCGTTATTATTAATTGCTACATATTACATTAATTTTAATGTCCTTCTAATAATTCAATCATGAGAAAGCGCTATTATCCGATTATCCTCCTTTTTATAAATTTATTTGCATTCTTAGTTTCGGCTAATTCTCAGAACGGAACAGTCAGGCAAGTAAAACTTACCAGATTTGAATTACAGTCTTCCGTATTGATTACCTCCTCCGGAGCTGAAATATCATCTCCGGAATATAAGTCTAAAGTCTATTGGTTCCCGGTGAGAGTACCATCAACTGTTCTTACAGGACTGGTTGCCAATAAAGTTTACCCTGATCCATATTCCGGGCTTAACAATATGCTTATTCCTGATGCTTCTGATGAATTTAATAAAAAGTACAACCTCGAACAGTTCAGCCATCTGCCTAATAATGCGAATCCATGGAATAAACCTTACTGGTACCGTACCAGCTTTAAAGTTTCGAAAGCTGACAATGGTCGTCATTTTCAGTTGATTTTCAAGGGTATTAACTATCGTGCAGCTGTCTGGGTCAACGGGACGCAGGTCGCTGATTCAACACAGATGGCAGGAATGTTTGGTGAATACAGTCTGGATGTTAGCAACCTGATTAGATCAGGAATGGAGAATGCAGTGGCTGTAAAAATCTATCCGCTTGATTATCCGGGATTGCCAGCCACTGAACAGTTGAAAGCTTTGGGTGATTTCTTCGAGAATGGTGGCCCTACCGGTGATATTGGTAAGAATGTAACTATGCTTTGCTCTATTGGCTGGGACTGGATTCCTCCGGTAAGGGATAGAAACATGGGCATTTGGCTACCTGTTTATCTGCGAACTTCAGGAGGAATAACTATAACTGATACAAAGCTTGTCACCACTCTTCCGAAACTTCCTGATACCACTTTAGCATCAATATCACTGAATCTCAAGCTTATTAATCATAACCAGGTTGATGAGAATGGGAAACTGATAGTTACAATTTCTCCGGAAAATTTTAAAGGTAGCCCGGTACAACTTTCAAAAAGCGTAACAATCACGAAAAACAGCTCAGCGATTATTGATCTCAATGGTGGAAATACGAAAGAATTCATTGTTTTAAATCCCAGCCTATGGTGGCCAAACGGCTATGGTAAACCGAATCTGTATCGAATAAAAATGCAATATGAAAATAGTAATGGAATTTCAGATGATACTTCTTTCGTTTTTGGAATTAGAACAGTAAGTACAAAAGCAATTGATGTAAATGGTACCTACCGTCGCGATTTTTATGTAAATGAAAAACGGATTCACATAACTGGAGGAGCATGGGTTCCTGATATGATGCTCAATCGTGATTCATTACGATATGATTATGAAATGCATTTGTGCCGGAACTCAAATATTAATCTTGTCAGAATATGGGGTGGAGGCGTGACTCCGTGTGATGAATTTTTTGAAGCTGCCGACAGGTATGGATTACTGGTTTGGTCAGATTTTTGGATTACAGGTGATACACAAGGCGAATTCAAAGGATCGCCTGAGTGGCCTATTGAAGGGAATATATTTAATAAAAATGTCAAGAGTACTATACTTCGGATAAGGAATCATCCGAGCCTGCTGGTATGGACAGGAGGCAATGAAGGTCATGCACGGAAAGAGCTTTATGATGTAATGAGAGAAAGTATTATAACTTTAGATGGTACAAGGCCGTATATTCCCAGTTCATCGGGATTTGCAAAATTACCGGCAGGATGGAACGGAGCATGGCCGGATAATCTGCCTTCAGGAGTTTATAGTGGTGGTCCCTATACCTGGCAAGATCCTTTAGTTTATTATAAAAAAGCTATAGCGGGTAAGGACTGGGTCTTTAAAGATGAGACAGGTCTGCCTTCACAGCCGCCATATAATATTATGTCTAAAATAATTCCTGACCTGGTATGGGATAAGACCCTGCCTTTCCCTCTTAATAATACATGGGGTTACCATGATGCAGCTACAGGAAACGGCAGGTATGACCTTTATTATAAAGAAATGGTAAAGAGATATGGTGAACCAGCAAGCATGGAAGACTTCTGTAATAAAATGCAGTTGATGAATGCTATAGGCTACCAGGGCATTTTTGAAGCCGCTGGACATAAACTAAACGATATAGGTGGTGTGATGCTATGGAAACTGAATTCGGCTTTTCCCAGTGTTGTATGGCAGGTTTATGACTGGTTCCTGATGCCAAACGCAGGTTATTATTTTATGCAGAATGCTTGTGAACCGGTTCATATTCAGCTTAGTATTAATGATTTTAAAGTTCTGGTTATAAACAGAACTTATCAACCACTTTCAGGGTTGGTAGCACAGGTAGAACTGTTCAGTATGGATTCGAAATCATTATTTCACGAAGAAAAGAATATCAGCCTTTCTGCAACTGAAGTAAAAGAGACATCTACTGTCTCCTCAGCTTTAGCAAATTTGAAAGGGGTGAATTTTGTTGTTCTGAACCTAAAAAACAATATAGGGAAAGTAATCTCACATAATGTGTACTGGCTATCGAACGACGGAGTTTACAAGTCGTTGAATGAGATGCAAAAAACTAAAGTGAACGCAAAGGTAATTCTCTCTTCAAAAGGCAAAAGTGAAACGAGCTGGACAATTCAGTTCACCAATGCCACAAATAAGCTGGCCTTCTTCATTCGACCACAGTTAATGGCAGCCGGCGAAGAGGTATTGCCAAGTTACTGGACATCCAATTATTTTACTTTGGCTCCTTCTGAAACCACAACTGTTTCAGTAAGTTGTCCTAAAGTAACCCTGGATGGTAAAAATCCGGTTATTAAAATTTCTGGCTGGAACGTAAATGAGGAGGAAATTAAATTAAAATAATCCTTATCCTGATAACCAAAAAACTCAATGACCTTCTGTGACAGCAGATTGTTTTGTGTTAAGATAATCGCTACTTTGCTTTATCGTAATAGTATGTTCCTGTAATTTCATTTCCTGACATCTTATTTGTGAAGAAGAAACTAAGATTCTGCCCTTCATTTTCAACTTTCCATTTTTCATTAGCAGTCATGTCTTCCTGACCATTACCGCCATTAAATGTGGTAGTTGACGCAATCATGATTGAGCCGTCGGTATCTGACAGCGTTGCTTTTGATGTTCTGGGCATTTCAAAAATAACTATTTTGGACGCCATCCCATCTAATGAAAGTTTCTCATCAAAAGGATATTCATCTCCATTCCCGTTTTCGTAAACCCTGGTTGTAAGCAGACTGTCATTTTTAAGTTGGATGGTGATTTTGGAAAGGAATAGTTGGTTATCTGTAAGAACAGATTTTTCCTTGTTTATTTTCCACTCCCCAGAAAAATTTGCTTTCTGAGCAATAATAGAAGAGGCAGGCAGAAGAATAATCAGGAAAAGAATAGAATAGATTGTTTTCGTTTTCATTGTTGAAAATTTAAGGTTATTTGGATTAATTATCTGCAAAATTATGAAAAAACCTGTTAAAAATGAATTATTAAAAATACTTCCGGAATTTATCACCGATTTTGAAATAGGTATATCTGCCGGCATCTTCACCGGCAATATGAACAGATTCCCCATCTGTTTCAAAAGTGCTATGCTCGCCTACTACCTGAGAAAAATATACGTTATGACTTTGCCCTGAATCATCCAACAATATAACATGGGCAAGATTCTTATGGATATCAGAAATAAGAGAGGTGTTACATAACGGGCAATAATATTCAAGTGACTCACCTGTCTGAAGCTCGAATGTGCGGTGCTTATGGCTGGTATAATTACCTATATGCGGACTTAATAGAAGAAGGGCAGACTGTTTTTTACTGTTTTTCACTTTGAAAATGATATTTTCCCCAACCCTAAGATGTTCCCTGCATTTTGGACATAAAAAATCATGCATTTTTGCCTCCTTTTTCATTATTCCTAAGATAAAACAAAAAAGAGGCGGGTTTTGTTGTTTTGGACCTCTTCAATTAAATCAGTAAGTTTTTATGTTGGTGGATGCAGCCGCTTATGGAACCATATACGTACCGACCGCATTTTTTCAAGTTGGTTTGAAGGAGTGCGCCGATGACATGTAGCCCGTTCATCGCTGTTTTCCGGCGCCCCCCAACGGATTTCGATTCCATCATTCGGATTATAAGCCATCTCAAAGTTATCCATTCTTTTAAGTATTTCCCTGACAGTCAGTTTTTGTAAAGAGCCATTTGAACGGACATAACTGATAGAAAGTTCGGAAGCTTTATGATCCAGTATCGCCAGAAGCTTTTTCTTAACCTGCTCCGGAGAGACTAGTCTTGAGATATTAAAATCCTCTGGTGAATGAACAATCATGTCCGGGAAATCGAGCACAGCATCCATAGCAATCAAAAGCCTTAAATCACGGTTAGGAGTTGAAAAGTCTTCCCATTGACCACCTGTCTGAAAAATTCCGGCAGCACTGGAAGGCATAGGAATCACTGTACCCGGATGTAGTTTGAAATAAGCTTCACCATTAGCTACTGAAGTGACGCGTACCATCAGCTGTTCGTGAAGTGCCTGGATCAGATCAAGCAACGCAGTTTCAGGGTCGAGCGGCTTTGGGTTGATTAATCGATCCATAGTGTGGTAGAAAACATCGCTTTTCATCTTTCTCTGCTGAAGTGAAAAGGGGACGAAGCCTGCTGATGCGGTTAGTGCTTTGTTTCGCATCAGGTATGGCGCCCCCTCACGCACAGAAATGGGACGAAAAGCCTTAAAGCCTGGTTCCCCGATCACTCCGGAGGTGTTAAAAAGAAAATTCCCTTTCCAAAACCGCTTGATTCCCACAGACCCATCGGGTTGGGCATCTACTGAAAGAAGTAAACCAGGATGGTCATTGGTTTGTGGCACCCAGCCTACGAGTATCAGCGTATGTCCGTAAGGATCAGCAAAAACAATACCAGGATGCAATGCTCCACGTTCAAGTGAAACGGGATAATAATCAGAATTTTCATCATCCAATGCAGTTCGGGCCGTGCCTGAATGGACACCATCCTTCACTCTTCTGAGAAAGGCATTGAATGCCAGGGCAGGAAGGGTTTTCGAACTGGAGGTTTCATTTGTGATCCATTGACCGGTTTTGGGATTATGCACAAGGCTGCCCCGGTCGCTCAAATGGTAACCAAATGGGAGGCCTAGTTTCCATGCAAAATATGCCCTTAAGTAAAATGGATTATCGGCACAATCAGGCTGCATTATCAATCTGTTTTTCCCGTTAGGATCATCTTCCCCAAGAGAGAGGTAGTTATATAGGAAATTCTGATTTTGATTTTGGGTCACCTCGTGTAATGCAGACCAGGAAGATTGCTCGTCGCAACCCTGAAACAAGGCATTTATCCAGGCAGAATAGATTGCCTCCGTGCCTCCGTCCCACCCACGGAGGGTCTTCCATACTACACCAGTTGGGGGAGTCCCCTCCTTTGGAGAAATTATAAACTCCAGATTACTGACCACCTTTTTATCCGCAATCAAAGTGATCTTATATTTACCAGCAGAACTTCCGTTAAAATCATCAATTCTCCAACAAGGCAATTCCTTACCAATTTTACTTTTCAGGCATTCTAAACTACCCGACGGACCGTTGACGATAATATGCGCTTTCCTGATATTTTCCCCTCCGGTTGCCAAAATGCGGAATGGTTCACCCGGATTCGGATTTTTGGGTAACACCAGCATAGTATTTACCGACTGGTATTCATAAGGAGTAACACTCTCTTTAGTTGAATCTGTCATTCCGGAAGAAACCAGGTTTTTCTTTTGGGCCGGACTATCACCACAGGATGCTATACAATTGAAAATTAAAGGAATAGTCAAGCCTAAGATCAGTGAACGAATATTTATTCCGGCCATAGTTTTTATTATTGACATTTTTGATTTAAAGATAACCGAAATCATAATGAAGCTGGCAGATGAAAAGCAATAATTGATTAATGTAATCTTCTTTGTCTGACAGATTCCTGAATAAATTATTACATTGTGATCATCAGAAAGAAAACGCTTCGCTATGGGTAATCAAAGGAATCTGGTCAGGACTCTGGGTATAGGGTATGTTGTTATTATTGTTGTTGCAAATATCATCGGATCAGGAGTATATAAAAAAATTGCTCCGATGGCAGCAGAACTCCACTCTTCGGCATGGATTCTGGTGGCATGGATTGTGGGTGGAATCATCACGCTTTTTGGAGCATTGAGTAATGCGGAAGTTGCAGGATTACTGGCCGATACAGGTGGGGAATTTATTTATTTAAAAAAAATTTATAACCGTTTTTTTGCATTTATGTACGGTTGGTCACTCTTTACAGTTATTCAGACTGCTGCAATCTCATCCATTGCTTATGTATTTGCACAATCCCTGAACAGTATTATCCCTATCCCCGGGATTTTTAGCTCTCTGCAACATTTTTCAATAGGTGGTGTCTTCTACCCTTTTCAGGATTTCGGAATCAAGCTGACAGCAATTCTGCTGATTTTGATTTTAACAGGACTGAACATCTCCGGATTAAAAAGCGGAGCAGGGGTCAGCAAAGCCATCACGTTACTGGTATTCACAGGTCTCTTTATGATTGTAGTCTTTGGGTTGGGCCACATCACATCCAGATCTGCAGATTTTTTGGACTTTAAAGAGTTGACAAACGGAACTGTTACACTCTCTTCCTTTTATACAGCTTTACTTGCTGCCTTCTGGGCTTACCAGGGATGGGTTTCTGTCGGATTTATTGGAGGAGAGGTTAAATATCCTACAAGAAACATCCCTAAGGGAATTGTGACAGGTGTTTTTATTGTGATATTCATTTATCTGTTGGTCAATGTGACATACCTGTCTCTCTTATCTATTCCTCAACTTGTGCACATTCATGA
The DNA here is from genome assembly GCA_017882345.1 of Bacteroidales bacterium. Classification (GTDB taxonomy): domain Bacteria; phylum Bacteroidota; class Bacteroidia; order Bacteroidales; family VadinHA17; genus LD21. Next base: position 4,000 of record JADGPT010000050.1, on the reverse strand, counting down.
ATCAGGAAATCAGATTGCTGCAGTTGAGGCGGTCAGGACTTTATGGGGAACAGGAGGTGTGATGTTTATTTCGATATTAATACTTGTTACAACTCTGGGATGCACTAACGCCAGTATACTTACAGGAGCCCGACCATATTATGCTATGGCCCGTGAAAAGCTTTTTTTCCCGGGTTTCGCAAAGATTAACAATGCCAACGTTCCATCAAACTCCCTTTTGTGGCAGGGAATATGGGCATCGGTGCTGGTTCTTTCAGGAACCTTCGATCAGTTGACTGATATGATTATTTTTGCAGTTTTTATATTTTATGGAGCAACTACATTAGGGGTATTTATTTTACGACGCAGGATGCCAGAAGTGTACAGACCCCACAAAGTATGGGGATATCCTGTAGTGCCTGCTATATTTATCCTGTTTTGTATCGGACTGTTTTTCAATACTATTATAACCAGGCCCCGCGAAGCTGCAATAGGCATCGTTCTCATTTTTTCAGGTATCCCGGTTTATTTTTTCCTTAAAAGAAAACATTCAAAAACTGAGGCCTCACACGCTCTCCCTTAATGAATAGTCTTAAGCAGGCACTTTACCTGTTTTTTCCCGATCCCAGAAACGATGATGAGCAATTGCCTTTATAAACTCTTTTGAGCTGCGATTAAGCAATATGCCATAAGCCACGTGGGTTTCTTCACCTTTATTTTCATTCAGAATCTTAATACCGGCTGCAGTTAAATACAATAAATCCGTACCCTTGCCGTCGGCAGCAATGGCTTTACAATGTTTATAAGCCTCATTAATAAAATGAATAGCATCCGGTTCTTCCTTTAATATTTCAATGCTACGTTTCCCGCCAGGCACATACACGGCATCAAACAGCACTGAAGAAGCTATCAGGAAGCTTTGATCAACTTTTATCTGCTTTCCTTTTGCAGTAGCAATATTTCCCAAATTTGGTGCGATTAATTTTGTTGATGCTCCTGCTGCTTCAAGAGCATGTTTCATAGTATTCAGAGAGTCTTCGTCTACTCCATCTGCTGCAAGTATTGCTATCTTTCTGGTTTTAACAGTATCCTTAACCGTGGTCGTCATGCTTAATGCCCTTGAACTTTTCAATTCAGACTTAACATTGATGGGTTGATATTTTTTTGGATCGCCATCAGCAGGAATATTTTGATTAAGAAATTGTTCGGCTTTTGGAACTGGAATACCCAGTCCTTCCGCGACATTCGCAGCTAGCATTTTGTCTACTTTAGTGAGCATGCTTACCACCCGTTCGCGGATGGCAGTTGACTCTAACTTACCTAACTCAAAGCGGAATGCATCAACAATATGATTTTTCTCGACATCACTCTGGCTATTATAAAATAATGTTGCCTGGCTGAAATGATCAAAGAAACTTTTACTGCGCGCACGGACTTTATTTGAATCGATTCGTTCATTGTAAGAAACAAATCCTCCTTCCATTGCTTTTGCCTGGACAGGAGAGTTATTTACTATTGTATTAGGATTATAACCCGATTGGCCGGTATTAATAGTTTGCCTCATATGACCGTCGCGCTGATTATTGTGAACGGGTGCAATAGGACGATTGATAGGAATTTCATGAAAATTCGGACTCCCCAGCCTGCTAAGTTGTGTATCTGTATATGAAAATAAGCGCCCCTGGAGTAACGGATCGTTGCTGAAATCAATGCCAGAAACCACATGTCCGGGATGAAATGCAATCTGTTCAGTTTCTGCAAAGAAATTATCAGGATTACGGTTCAGAGTCATCTTCCCAATGATTTGTACCGGAACAATTTCTTCGGGAATAAGTTTTGTCGGGTCAAGCAAATCAAAATCAAATTTGAATTCGTCTTTTTCCTCAACAATCTGAACGCCGAAATTCCATTCTGGAAAGTTGCCTGTTTCTATTGCTTCCCATAGATCTCTCCGGTGGAAATCGGAATCTTTGCCAGAAATTTTTTGTGCTTCATCCCATGTAACAGAATGAATTCCCAGCACTGGTTTCCAATGAAATTTTACAAATACCGATTCATTCTTTTCATTTACAAAGCGGAAAGTGTGTACACCAAAACCTTCAATCATACGTAAGCTTCTTGGAATGGCACGGTCACTCATCGCCCACATTATTGTATGCATGCTTTCAGGTGTCAGGGAAATGAAATCCCAAAAAGTATCATGAGCTGAAGCTGCCTGAGGCATCTCGCTATCAGGCTCAGGCTTTACAGCATGAATAAGATCGGGAAATTTGATTGCATCCTGAATAAAGAAAACAGGAACATTATTACCAACCAGATCGTAGTTGCCTTCTTCTGTATAAAACTTAACTGCAAAACCCCTTACATCGCGAGCCATATCTGACGAGCCTCGTGAACCTGCTACAGTGCTGAATCTTACAAATACCGGAGTACGTTTGCCCGGAGTCTGCAAGAATTTAGCCTTGGTATATTTCGTCATCGATTTAGAAAGTTCGAAATATCCATGCGCACCACTTCCCCTTGCATGAACAATACGCTCAGGAATTCTTTCGTGATCAAAATGAGTAATCTTTTCCCGAAGTTGAAAATCCTCAAGCAATGTTGCGCCTCGCTCCCCCGCTTTTAACGAGTTCTGATCATCATTAATCCGAAGGCCCTGATTGGTAGTTAAAAATTCGCCCTGCCCGTTTTCAGTATTTTTTGCGAGGTCATTAGTTTTAGAATTTTCAGCCTTTTTTGTTTTCGATGGTTTCATAAGTATGCAATTTAATTCGTCGACAATAAATTCAATCAGCCTTGTATCTAAAAAAATGCATGATGCAATATTTTAACTGCACTTACCCAGCAAGACCCAGAGGACGAAAAAAACTACAATAGTACCTAAACATCCTCCACCTAGTTTATATGCACCATATCCTGAAAGCAAACCCCTGAAAAGATTATTCATATGATTCCTATATTAAACATTAATACTAAACTTTACTTAAATGTAAAGATGGAAAGAAATAAGATGAAAATTGTTATATTATTAAGTAGAAAAGTTACATGATTCATAGACTCACTGAATCCAGGGTTTGTCTAACACAGGTAAATTCCTCGTGAAGACTTTCAGGTAATTCAAAGCAAAGTGAATTATTTATAATCGGCAAATAATGATTCATAGGGTATCTTCATTTTTTCATGAAGATTTCGTATCATCTTAAGATTCAATTTCCTCTTATGATTAAAAATCTCTGAAACTCTACTTTTATATCCTATGACTTTAGCCAAATCTTTGTTGTCCATATTCATCTGCTCCATTCTGAATTTAATCGCCTCAATAGGATCTGGTGCTTCAATCGGATAATGTTCATCTTCATATTTTTCAATTAATAATCCTATTATTTCAGCCTCATCACCTTCTGGTGTATCCACTGGCGAATCAAATACTACTTCAAGTCTTTTCAGAGCTTTGTTGTATTCTTCTTCTGTCTTTATTACTTTTAATTTCATTTTCATTTTATTCTATTTAAATTTTGTTAGCATCTAGTTTGTCATATTCTACATGGGTACTAATGAATCTGATAAATACCCATCCTCTGGAATAGTTTATCATAACAATCAATCTGTAATTGTTTCTGTTTCCACATATATTAAATACTACTCTGCCACTTTTAAGAATACTTGCTCTGGGATACTCTGATTTTATATCATTTGGAGATGTCCATACCGCTTTGGATGCTTCCTTATACCATGTTTTAAGTTGTTCTTCTGAATCAGTTTGTCTCTCCCAAAATTCTCGAAGTATCTTTTTAGCAAAAACTCTCATTTGTTTGTCAATAATTACAACAAAGATAATAAAAAAGTTACCAATATGGTAATTCTGAAAAAACATTTTGACAAAAGAGGCCCATTTTTGATAGCTCGTTTATCGAGTTATTAAATTACTGAAAAATGTGCTTGTGTTTTTAAGAATGTAAAATACTGGAATTTTCATATGACGCCATGCGAAACTCCAACCAGGAAAATTTCAGAGCTATTA
>JADGPT010000203.1 GCA_017882345.1 Bacteroidales bacterium | reverse complement strand
ATTTCTGTAACATCAGCAACTATCAGCATCGGGTTTGAGATAGATTCAATATAAACGAACTCAGGTCTCAAAACTGAAATAGTTTTTTCCAATTTGTCAAGATCATACTTACCATCGTCAGGGGTGAAATACTGAATATCAAGTCCTCTGCGGGCTTTGAGCACTGACTCAATAAATGATATTGTACCGCCATAAATTTCTGTAAAGAATAGCCATGGTCTGGTATCTTTTCCATGCTGAAAAATTGAAAGTGCAGTATCAATGGCCGACATCCCCGACTGAGTTAAGAGAGCCCATTCACAACCTTCAAGTTTCATTATTTCCTCTTCGGCTGATACAACAGTGGGGTTGCGATAACGGGAATAAATGTAGATATCAGGTTCCCTTGAATGTTCTGACTCCTTTTTGAAAGCATCAGCCGTAGTTTTTGCATCATAAAGTTCAAAACCTGCATCCCTGTAAACTGGCATACGGGAACTATTAATCTCTTTTCTTTTCATTTCTATCTAAATTTAATTGTTCGTCGATAAGTGTATTTATATTAAGTGGATTAAAATCGATATAAAATAGAATCCGGTCAATAAGTTCACCAATCAAAAATATAATAATTATAAATATGTCAGGATTTGAATTATGTAAAATGAGGCTCATTCCAGGCACAACTAAAAATACTGTTCGAAGGAACCTGAGAGTAATATCAGAGTTATTTAGCTTATTAACTAGCAGTCTGTAAAATATTGATACTAACTTAATTAGTGCCATAAAAACAAAAGGAAGAACAATTCCCGATATAAATGAAACTATAATAAGTGCGCTTATAAATGTCTGACCGCTATGCAGGATAACTGTTTTCTTTCGATCAGTATATATGTATACATTGTCGATCAGAAGCAGAAATATCAGTCCGATTATAGAAGAGGCAATAAGGAGTACAGGGATACGGAGTATTACTGTTACTGAAGAAACACCGGCATAAACAATAAAAGCGGCAATCTCACGGCTTAAGGGTGAGTTTCTAAGATTAATTACCGATCTCCACGACCGGAGTATTCTTCCGAGGTGAAAAAAAGAGACAATACCTGCAATCACCAGAACAGAGATAAAAATTGATCTATCCGGAAAAACTCCACCGATAAATGAAGAAATTATAGTTGCAACAGAAATTGTCGCTAAAAAGCTGAAAATAATCAAACTCAATTCACCTGAAATATTTTTACCCTTTTTATTTTGTTTAACATCTGCCGGACGTGGAATCTCTTTCGGAATGACTACTAAAGGAGTATAGTATTTGTTTGACGTAAATTCGATTGCAGGATTAAGCTTTTTATCGGGGAACCATGAATAAACACTGCCAAAATCAGTATCAGATAGTTGTCCGAACGTAAGGGCTCCTGTAGGGCAGGCAGTTGAACAGGCGGGTTGACGGCCCTCGATCAATCCTGAATAACAAAGATGACACTTGGATATCGTTCTCTTGCCTGAATCAAATTTTGGTGCATCATAGGGACAGTTCCATTGACAGTATCTGCAACCTATGCACTTATTTTCGTCAATTATTACTGCTCCGGTAACTGATTCCCTGTAAAAAGCTGATGCAGGGCAGCCATTCATACAAACCGCTGATTCACAATGATTGCAGGCTAAGGACAAATTAATAACCGGCAAAACATTCTCTGCTTCGGAATTATAGGTAAATATATTTCTTGGATGAACTGTCCATCCATTTTCAAGAATACATGCTGCACTGCAAGCATTACAATTAACACACCGGGTATGATTAAATATAAATCCGTTTCGCATAACTAATCAACTCCTTCAATTTCGACCCTGTTATCATGAAATGCTGCTCCAAAGCCAATATCAGTTTCCTGCCCGGAAATAAGCTGATTTACTCCTCCTCCTTCATTAAACCATATCCCGTTTGGAAACACAACTAAGCCGGGGAGAACTCTGTTTGTGATTTTCACTCTGCTTTTCAGTTCCCCAATCTGATTGAAAACTCTTATTTTTTGTCCATCAATTAAACTTCGGCTGATTGCATCAACCGGAGAAATTCTGATATAAGGTTCCGGGTTTGTTTCTTTAATTATTTTCAGATTACCAAATTGTGAATGGATCCGGCTACCAGTGTTCGGCGTAAGAAATACTAACGGGTATTTCTTATCTTCCTTTGAATGATTGATTCCAGTATAATCAGCCAATGGAGAAATTCCCCATTTCATCTTAGCTTCATGAGAAAAAAGTTCGATTTTACCGGATGGGGTGTTAAATTTCAGATCTTCCCATGCTATTTGCTGAAGTCCTGGCGCAAGTACCGGAGCCATTCGAAGATTATCAAGTGTAATTTCCGAATAACCTTTGATCCGATTTTCAAGCCATTGTTCTATGTTATTATTTCCCGGTTCAGGTATCATCTCCTGGCTGACATCCATATTAAGCCTTTTTGCCAGATGGTAATAAATTTCACTCTCAGGCATAACCTCTCCGGGAGATTGAATCACTTTAGGTTTAAATTGAATATATGGAGACCAGTATGATCCGATTATGTCAGATTGTTCAAACATATCTTTTGCCGGAAGAATTATATCAGCATCAGCTGCGGTATCGGTCATGAATTGTTCAACTACAACTTTAAAAGTCAAAGATGAAAAAGCTTTTTTAACACTATTTGTATCAGGTGATTGAAGAAGAGGATTTCCTCTTTCAATCCATACAGCTTTAAGTTCCGGATCTTTGGTTTTCAGCATATCTGATCCCAGCTTTGCCATTGAGATTGTCCTTCTGAATGGCATATCTTTTTCAGAATCAGCAAAATATGATAATGGTTCTTTAACATCATCATAAATATAACTCTGCAGGTTTGCATAGTTAAATCCTGAACCAGATTTACCGATGTTCCCTGTCAGCACTGAGAGTAAAAGTACTGATCTTATTGTCTGGCCACCGTTCTGATGACGCTGTAAACCATAACCAGGGAGGATTGTCAGCGGGCCATTGGTTCCGATTATCCTGGCAAGTTCAATTATGTTTTCTACTGGAATGCCAGTTATCAATTCGGCTTCAGCAGGTGAAATGTGTAACGACTGTCTTAATTCATCAAATCCCATTACATTCTTTGCAATGAATTCATAATCAATCAGATCATTATCTATAAGTATCCGTGCAAGAGCCAGAGCAAGCGCTCCGTCTGTTCCGGGTCGTGGCCTGAAAAGCATATCGGCCTTATCCGCTGTTAGTGTGCGCAAAGGATCAATTACTATTATTGTGCAACCCTTTTCTTTTGCTCTCGCTATAAATGAAATCTCCTGAATATTGGTTTCAGCCGGATTTTTTCCCCAGATAATAATTGTTTTAGCATTTTCGAGATCCCAGGGAACATTATGTTTTACAGAACCTAAAGTTAGTCTTACAGCTTCAAGCCCTGCCGGCCAGCAAAGGTTTCCATAGGTCAGGGTCGTTCCTCCGAATGCTTTCCAGAATGAATTTCCAATCTCATTCGTAAGCCCTGACATTCCGCTTCCCCTGTACCATAGAATGCTATGGGAACCCCATTTTTCTTTTATAGCCCCCAACCTGTTCCCTATTAAATCAAGAGCTTCATCAATGCTGATTTCTTCAAATTTCCCCGATGCAGTTTTAATCTTAGGATGAATAATCCTTTCCGGTGAATGGGTTCTTTCAATATATGATAATCCTTTTATGCACGGACCCTCCGGAGTCGCAAGGTTTCCGGAATATGGAAGAATCCTCATTATCCTGTTATTTTCCACCTGCACTCTGAATGAACAAGTGCTATAGCAATTTCTGGGACAAGCAGTTACAAATTCTTCCATTATTCAGATAATAATGGTAAATGTATCAATATAACTAATAAAAAGAAAGAAGTTATAAGTACTTCAATGATGAAATAACAGACTATTTTAAAACCAGTGGTTCTTCAGGAATGATATTACTTATTGTAAGTTCCCTTTTATCCAAATTAGAAATATACACTTCATAAGTTATCTTGTCCTGCCCGATATATTGCATGTATGTATAATCAACTGGACCGGTGGAAAACTTCACAAGTGAACCGCTTATGTTTATTTTTGCAGAAATCTCTGCCTTCGGGTATGCTTTTAAAAAACGGGAATACGCAGATATACCCCCGGCGTCAATATTTCCCAACGTATCAACGTCTTCGGTCTTTTCCGAAGTACTGACAATTACCTCTGTGAATACAAGATCGGATATATTTCTGATTCTGACATCAGTTGGACCTTCCGGGGAAAACCCCTTCTTTTTACAGGCAAGAACTGATAACAGCAAGAGGGAAATTATAAGAAGCTTTTTCATGATCAGGAATAAAAATTAAATACTACTAACTGACCAGAAATATAGTAAATAAGTTGCAAAGAGATTAAATAATAATGAGACAATTTAACGGTACCCATCCTTTGTTTCCGTCTGAGAGTCTGATCTCCAACCATTCGCCTACTTCATCTTCAACAGTAACCTTGGTGCCTTCATGTAAAACAAAAAGATCATTTCCGCTTTTGTCAGGCGAACTTTTACCGTTCACCATCGGGCTGGATATTATTGCTTTATGACTATCATAAACCAAAGATTTATTATGTATTGTAAAAGCTAAAGAGGTCAACGACAGAAATATAAAGAAGATAGCTAACCAGAATCCGATTATTTTATACTTGTACCCCGGTGAATAGATATATAAGGATAATAATAAAAGAAAAAGGATAAATGAAGTTATACTTATTTTTGCCCAGCTATTTGTTGACAGAAATAATGAGACAAAATTATACCATCTTACAAAAAAGAGTTCGGGAATTTCCTGAAAACGATCTACATTCAGAGT
>JADGPT010000202.1 GCA_017882345.1 Bacteroidales bacterium | reverse complement strand
AAAGGTTTCCGGCACGCCTACTGCTTCGATAGCGACATCAACCCCTTTGTCATCCGTCAGGCTCATCACTTTTTTAACTGCATTTTTATTTTTGCTGTTAATGATATTCCTCCCCAGACATGAGGTTTCAACATGGCTGTATTTATAAGATAATCTGCATTTTCCATTATGTCGTAAAGCTTATCACTTTGACTTTTGTCAGAATAAAATATCAGATCACTTTTTGTTGGTTTGATGAGGGTTCTGCCAAATTTTGCTGAGAATTTATCAGTATAAATAACGTCCGGGAATTCGGCAAACCAGATATCGTAATTGTGTTTGTATGTATCAGTCATTGGGTCTCCTACTGCTATATCAGCCTGATTTACGCCAAGTTCATTTACAAGTTCTCGTAAAAGCTCAAGTACAATATAGGGACCAGTCTCTGTGGCTCCAAGACTTATCCTTCTCCTTTCTTCATTCGGTTTCAATTCAGAAGGTAAGGTGTAACCTTTGTCCTTGTCTTCCTGGTTTAATACCCATCTTGCAGTACCCTGATTTATTTTAATGAAGATTTTTTCTCCCTTTGTGTAACCTTTATCTTTACCCGATTTTCTTAAATTCTGAGAGTGAAATAGTACATTCCATGATTCAGTAAGTTTGTTTTTACCTGTCAGTTTGTTTATTGAACTACGGATCATATTTCCTACTACTTTCTCATTAGTGTTTTCAGGTTTGAAGTACCAGTTTTGAGTATTGAAGTTACTGATGCAATTCTCATTTGTGGCTTCAGGATTCCATATCCATACTACCCTTCCGGGATTAACTCCCAATCCATTTCCAATAGGCTGGTTTGGACCGTCATCAGGTCCGCTTACCGGTAATGTATTTGCCGATGAATTCTGGATACCGTGAGTTAAAGTGAAAATCAGCCCCGCAACTGCAACAATTAAAAAGGAGCCGGCAGCTATGTATCTGGCACTGATCATGCTTTGTTTCACTTTCCGTAAAGCAAGAGTGATCCCTCCAAGAGAAAGAAGGTAAACCACAAACCCTGACATGAGAGGAGCTGCTACCTGCATACATGGATAAGTTGCCCTTGAAGGTTTAGGAATAACCCTGATTAAAAACCAGATTGTTGAAATTATACCAAGAGTAATAAATAAAAGAAATGGTGGGAAATGGAGGATTCTCATCAAGTCTCTTATCTTACCCAATTTTCCTTTGAGTTTTTGTATGTCAAATTTATTTCTTGTTATCATCTCTCTGGAATTAGATGCAATTTAAACCTGCTTTGCCTCACTGCCTTTTATTGCCAACATGGTTAATACCGCAGAAATGAAAAGAGAACCAGCCATGAAAATATAAGAGGCACCAAATCCGCCTGTGGTGCCATTTAAATAGCCCACAATGTAAGCCCCAACAAAAGATCCTAAAGCACCCAGACTATTAATTAATGCTATAGCACCGGCAGATACGTTCCGTGGTAATACTTCTGTAATTACTGCAAAGAACGGACCATAAGGTGCATACATGGCTCCGCCAGCAATAATAAGCAAAGCATATGATAGCCAGAAGTTGCTTGTACCAATTAAGTACGAACCATAGAAGGCCAAAGAGCCGATTAAAAGAAAAGGCCAGATAAACGATTTTCTTTTTAATGTTTTATCAGAGAAATAAGAAGCAGTTAACATTCCGATAATTGCCAGAAGATAAGGGCCTGATGCTAACCACCCGGTTTTTACTATATTTGAGTCCGGAGCGGCATTTATGATAGATGGCAGCCACATTACAAAACCATATACGCCGATACACCATAAGGCATATTGCAGACAAAGTAAGATGACAACCCTGGACCTGAATGCTACTGCGTAGTTTTTAACAGGTTTAATATCCTGTTGCTCCTTATCAAGTTGTGTCTGCAAATCATACTTTTCATCATTTGTCAGCCATTTGGCATCTGCAGGTCTGTCTACTACTAGTTTCCACCATAAAAATGCCCAGATTATTGCCGGGAGACCTTCAAATATAAACATCCAGCGCCAGCCAACAGAATCTATTAAATATCCGGACAAAACAGACATCCATAGTATTGTAACAGGATTGCCAAGAATCAGGAAAGTATTAGCCCTTGAACGTTCAGATTTTGTAAACCACATACTTAAAAAAACCAGCATAGACGGCATAACAGCACTCTCAACAACCCCAAGTAAAAATCTTATTACAATCAATGCATTTACATTGCGTATCATTCCAGTTGCCATGGCAAGTACTCCCCAAAGAATCAGAGACCAGAATATTAATTTCCTGGCACTTTTTTTAGATGCATAGAGCGCGCCCGGGATTTGAAAGAAGAAATATCCAAGAAAGAACAGCGATCCTAACAAGGAAGACATTGCTGCGGTAATATTCAGATCTTTAGCCATCCCGCCTGCCGCAGCGAATCCGAAATTTGCACGATCAAGATAAGCAAGACTATAGGTAATAAAGGCAATAGGTATCAATCGATACCAACGTTTCATTGAAAGTTCTCTTACCATTTTATAACTTCTATAATTTTTTTTAAAACACAGCCAAAACCATTAACTCCAGAGTCTGTCGTGTGATACTTTAGCATCCCATTCAGGAGTAGGCTCAAACCATTTGCCATCGCGGCCAAGGTGTTTTTTACATTCCTCTTCATTGAGTTCAATGCCAAGTCCGGGAGCATCGATAGGAACATTTGCAAAGCCTTTTTCTATGATAGGTTTGCCTCCTGTCATTTTTACCAGATTTCCCCAATAAGGAACATCTACTGAGTGGTGTTCGAGAGCTAAAAAGTTTTGTGTAGCAGCGGCACAATGCACGTTTGCCATGAAGCATACCGGAGAGCCGGCCATGTGCATCGCCATTGCAACACCACTTTCTTCAGCGTAATCACCGATTCTTTTTGTTTCTAAGAGACCTCCGGAAGTACCCAGATCGGGTTGGATAATATCTACTGCACGTGCATCTAAAAGTGGTTTAAATCCTCCTTTGAGCATATAGATATCTTCACCTGTTGCAATTGGTGTTTCAAGAGCGTCGGATAATGTCTTACATTGATCTGTGTAAAACCACGGAACCATATCTTCAAGCCATGCCAATCTATATTTATCCATTCTCTTGCCAAAACGGATAGCATTGTTGACATCGAAATGACCAAAATGGTCAGCACAAAGAGGCATCTCATAGCCAACTGCATTTCTGACGTCTTCAACATACTCAGCCAAACCATCCAAACCTTTTTCAGTTATCTGTATCTGCGTAAATGGATGCAGAGCATTTCCATAATTCATATAATCTTTAAGGTCATACTGACCAGCAGCTCCATCCCAGAATTTAGTATTTACAAGTGCACCGGGAATATTTGCTACAACATGAATGCCTAGGTCCATTTTCAGCCATGTAAAGCCTTGTTCGTCAACTCTTTTTTTCATTGTTAATGCAAATGCCTGAGGATCTCCTGCTCCAGGTGTGTCAGCATAAAGTCTGATTTTGTCTCGGTATCTTCCGCCAAGCAGTTGCCAGGCAGGTATGCCATATGCTTTCCCTGTAAGGTCCCAAAGAGCCATTTCAACTGCGCAAACTCCACCACCCTGTCTTCCGTGTGATCCGAATTGTCTAATTATCTTGAAAAGCATCTCGACATTACATGGATTCAGTCCTAATATCCTGCTCTTAAGGAAGAGCGCATATCTTGCATCAGCTCCGTCTCTAACCTCACCAAGGCCATAAATACCCTGGTTTGTATCGATCCTTATGATATGCTTACTCATTATTGTTGCATATCGCATATCGGTGATCTTAAGTTCTGATGGACTTGATGATCTCTGAACATTCTGAGTAGTCTGAGCAATTGTATCTTCCATCGACAATTTCATAACTCCGGTAAGTGCAATACCTCCGAGAGCTGCTTTTTTCAGAAAATTCCGACGGTCATTAGGTGTGGATGGGTTATCAATCTCAGACTTAATTGCATCAGTTTCAGCTTTCTCTTTTTGCCTTGTTTTTTCAGCAATATTCTTTAAAATACATTTCATTCATTCAGATTATTAGTAGTTTCTTTCTTTAAGATAATTATCCAGTTCTGCTTTGGTCATTGGCAGTTTACCCGGGTATTTATTCAGCCAGTCGAGAAAATCTTTTTTGATTTCTTCACTCCACTGACTGTCGATCTGACCTGCAAGGTATTTCTTTTCACGCAGTCGCTGATGTCCGAATTCGTCACGGAGTGCAGTAACCTCTGAAGTTAAAACCAGATCTTCAACAAGATAAGCAGGTATGAAAATAACTCCATATTTTTTTGCAAGAACAATATCCCCTGGTAATACAGTTGCGCGTCCAACACGTATAGGTGCATTAATTGAAGTAAGCATCATCTGCTGAATGTATGAAGGATCTGCACCTTTTATCCAGCCATTGAAACCTTTTATTTCTGTAAGTCCTTCCTGATCTCTTATTGATCCATAGAACACAACACCTCTTTGGGATTTTGCATAAATTGAATTGCCAAGATTATCACCAATAAGAGTTCCATCGGCTATTTTCCCATAAGCATCAGCGACATAAACATCGCCTGTTGTTAACATATCAATTGGCCATGAGTTTGTACCACCCTGTTGGGCTCTGTTTTCAATTTTCCCTTGCGCTTTAACCTGTTTTTCAAGATCCGGCCTGAGAGGCATATACTGGGCTGTGACAACTCTTCCGGTCATGGTTTCATCAGGATTAATAATTGTCCAGTCGTTTTCAAACTGGTTCTGAAATCCTTTATTACGCAAAACACCCCATGCTTCTTCTATAGAAATCTTCTTAAGTCGCTCGAGAATTGCATCTGATACTTTAGGTCTTCCATCGGCAAAACGTTCACCTTTCCATTCGGCTGTTAACGCTTTGATATATTCAGGTGATGAACCTACGTTCTGTGCG
>JADGPT010000201.1 GCA_017882345.1 Bacteroidales bacterium | reverse complement strand
GTCTTTTTTCTATTTATAACAATCCACTGGTTACCGTCAACACCTATTTCAATATTTGCTGAGGTAAGAGCGGAAAAATCAGAATAAGACAGCCCCGTATAGATAAGGAACAAAAATAAGTCCCTAATTACAGATAATCGCTTACTTTCAAATTTCTGGTTACGGATTGATAATATTTCAATTTCAGTGAGGTAAGAGCGTATCGGTTGCTTATAGCTACACTTAAACTCTTTAAATGGGTTGCTTTCAATCCAACCGTTTAATATTGCAATATGTATGACCCTGTACAGGCATTTTATATTTTTGAATGCTGAATTTGATTTTAACCCTTCGGAGGCGACTAAATGCAAATAGTAATCAGATGCAAACTTATAATTCAAATCACTGAGGTAAATATCAGAATCTTTCAGAAATCTTTTGATACTATTCAAGACTGATCGGTATTTCCTTACAGTATTGAAAGCAAGTTCCACCCCTGACAATTTTTCTATGTCAGAGATATGAAAGTTAAAGGCTTGAAATAAGCTGATACGATTGTCAACTTTGAGCGGGTCGCCGTAATAAGTGACAGTTGACGGCGTAAATCCTGAGTAACTAAAGTATTGATTCACAGATAATTGTAGTCCATAGGGGAATCGAACCCCTGTTACCAGGATGAAAACCTGACGTCCTAGCCACTAGACGAATGGACCATACAAAGAACTTTAAAATGCGGATGCAAAGAAAGGATGTTTTTTTTGAACTTCAAAATATTTTGACCTAAAAATATTCGCTCGGTTCAGTTCAGCTATTCTACTAACCTGTTAATGTCAAATCCGTCAAAATCTCCTGAACTCATAAATAGATAAACCGGACAAGTATAGTTTTGAGCCTTTATGTAAGAAAACATTTCTACGGAGTTATCATATACTCTTATGTTTTCTCCTCCAAAAGCCTTAACTACAGCTTCTACTGAGAGATGTTTCAGCTTTTTAATTTCAATTGCATGAGGATTAAAATAGACAAAAGCAACGGTTACATTTGCAAGAGTTCCCTTATAGAGAGGCAGGAAGTCACTGTTAAGACTTGAATATGTATGAAGCTCAAGGCAGACGATGATTTCTCTTCCGGGATACCTTGCAACAACTGCTTCAACAGTTGCTTTCACCTTCGATGGTGAATGTGCAAAATCAAGATATATCAGCCCATTTTTAGTTTCTTTCAGTTTTTGCAATCTCTTTGAGGTCCCTTCAAAAGTTTTGATTGCTTCATAAAAATCATCTTCTGAAACTCCGATGGCAAGACAAACCTCGCGGGCAGCAGAGAGATTTTGCATGTTATGCTCTCCGAATATCTTTACAGGAACAATTCTGTTATGCGTTGCTGCGTAGAATCCGGTTTTATTTTGAAAGTAACCATGAACTTTATATGGGATTTTTTTGATATTATCTCCCGATGCAAGAGCAATTTTTTTTACCTCAGCATCACCGTCAAAATAAATCAAAGATCCTCCGTCAGAAATTTTTCCAACGAAAACCTTAAATTGATCGATATAGTTTTCAAAAGTCGGAAATACATTCATGTGATCCCAAGATATGCCATTAAGTACAGCAATGTCAGGCATATAAAGATGGAACTTTGGTCTTTTATCAAGTGCTGATGTAAGATATTCATCTCCTTCAAAAATAGCAATCTGAGCTTCATCTGATAACCCGACCATAGTCTCGAATCCATCAATCTGGGATCCCACCATATAATCTGATTTTATTCCCAAAACCCTGAAGACATGCATTATTATTGCAGTGGTAGTGGTTTTACCATGACTGCCTGCGATTACTATCCTTTTTTTATTTTTTGTCTGCTCATAAAGATATTCCGGGAATGACATAATCTTAATCCCAAGCTTATATGCTTTAAGCAGTTCCGGGTTATCAGATTTTGCATGCATCCCTAAGATAATTGTGTCAATATCTTTTGTAATGATGTCAGGGTCCCATCCCCACTTAGCAGGAAGCAGGCCATACTTATCCAGTCTCGATCTGGAAGGTTCAAAGATCTCGTCATCCGAACCTGTTATGATATCCCCTTTATTATGAAGAGCAATTGCCAGGTTATGCATTACGGCCCCACCGATGGCAATGAAGTGTACTCTCATATCAGACATCACATATCAGGATGCACTTACGCAGGGACTCAAGTTTGTCTTTTTGAGACGGGACAAATTCCTGACCAACAAATCCTTTATATCCTGTTTTTAAAAGGGCTCTCATAATTGCCGGATAATAGAGTTCCTGTGTATCATCAAGTTCGTTTCTCCCGGGTACGCCTCCTGTATGAATATGACCAATATATGGGCTGTATTTTGTAATGGTATCAATAATGTTACCTTCCATAATCTGCATGTGGTAAATATCATACAACAGCTTAAACCTTTCTGATCCTACCATTTCGCAAAGCGCTGATCCCCATGCCGTTTTATCGCACTGATAATCTTTGTGACCGTAGCTGTTCAGAAGCTCCATGATGATTGTCACGCCATATTTTTCAGCTGAAGGCATAAGTTTGCGTAACCCTTTCGCACAATTTATCATTCCCTCACTATCATTCTGTCCTTCACGGTTGCCAGAGAAACAGATCAGGTTTGGAACACCTGCTGCTGCCGCTAAAGGTATCATGGTTTCAAAATCAGTTATCAGCTTTTCATGGTTTTCGAGGCGGTTAAATCCTTTGGGAATTCCCCAATCTGTTGCATAACCTACGGCACATTTGAGTCCGGCCTTTTTTACTATTGCCCAATCCTTTTGGCCCAGTAGTTCAATAGATTCCAGACCCATTTCCTTACATGCCCTGGCAAAATCCTCCAGCGGTATATCACTATAGCACCATTGACTTACAGAGTGATGAATATTTCCTTTCAGCCGGGTGGGATTAAGTTCAACTCCTGCAAAAACGGAGTTTAAAGGGGTGACTGCTGTAACAACAGCTGCACCTGCAATTCGTCCTATCATTTTTCTCCTGTTCATGGTTTATTATCCTTGAAAATTAAGTTTAAAAATAGTAATAATATTTTGTTCTCATTCGATTTTGTTCAAAAACCCCTTCCCCTGCCTGCCGGCAGGCAACTTTCCCCACGGTAGAAGTGGAGTAAAAAAAATAATGTTCTATATTTGTGTCTGATATATGAACTTCAGCTGATCTTATGCAAATTCCTTCAAGACACGATTACAGGGGCGGACATTCCATTGAACTGCTTAGAAGCGGAGAAAATTTTTTTGCTGCGAGTGAAAAGGTGATAGATGAAGCAAAACAATATATCCATTTTCAAACCTATATTGTTGATGATGACGAAACAGGCAGGCGTATTATAAATGCACTTATAAGAGCTTCGAAAAGAGGTATCAGAGTCTATTTTCTCCTTGATGCTTATGGTGGCAGTAGTTTTTCTAAAGACCTGATACACAAGATTGAAGAAGCAGGAGTTCTTTTTCGGATGTTTTCCCCGGGATTAATAACCAAAGGTTTTCAACTAAGTCTCAGGCTTCATCATAAAGTCCTGCTTGCCGATGGCGACACTGCAATTATTGGAGGGATGAACATTGCTGACCGTTATCGCGGTAACGACGGTTTAAAAGCATGGCTCGACTTCGCTATACTTATAAAGGGTCCGGAATGTTCTCATGTCCTTTTTATTCTTAAAAGCCTTTGGAACAAAGCCTTCATATCAAAGAAAGAACGATCGCGGGAGACAATACATCATCCGGTACTTTATATTGAAGATGTAAAATTAAAAGTCACTCAGAACAACTGGTACAGAAACAAAATTGAAATACTGAAGAGCTATCGTTCTGCCCTGAAACATGCGCAAATCCGGATGACAATTTTTGCAAGTTATTTTTTACCGGGAAGAAGTGAACGCAGACTCCTTCGGAATGCAAGCCGGAGAGGCGTAGATATTAAAATTGTGCTCTCGGCTGAATCGGATGCGCATGTATTCAAAAGGGCAACTAATTTTCTCTATGATTTTATTCTTCGCAACAATATTACAATTTATGAATACCTGCCTTCAAACCTGCATGCTAAAGTAGCTACCGTTGATGGAAACTGGAGCACAATCGGCAGTTACAACATGAACCACCTCAGCGATTACGGAAGTATCGAAATGAATGCAGATATATTTGATACCCGGTTTGCTGAAATGTTTGAGGAAATTCTTCTCGGGATCATTGAGAAGGATTGCCGACTGGTGACACCTGAGGAATATATTCACCGGAAAACCTGGCTATTTCAGCTTACCGGCTGGTTCTTATACCAGCTGATCAGGATAATGATGAGACTTATGTTTTTACTGTCTTCCAAAAAATCGCCACCACATACGACCTGATTCTACCAATAAATCCCAAATGGGAGGTTGGAGGGTTTAGAACTGATGAAATCCCATTGATACAAACTCCAGTACGTTTGGTAATGATGCTCTCCAATAGGTCCAGTTATGTGCACCATCACGGATCCTGAATTCGTGAGGTATTTCTTTCTGACGCATAGCAATATGCACAAGACAATTGCCTTCATAGAGAAAATCATCATCACCGCAATCAATATACCACCTTACTGCTTTTTTCTGGTCATCTGGCATATTCTGGATCAGGTTCAAAACGCTATAATGCTTAAAGTAGGATTCTTTGTCAGTATCTGTAATACCTTCAACTCCCTGCCACAATCTGTAATCCTTCAATTCATCAATGTTTCTGGGACCAGTTGCCGCGCTTAGCGGGCATGCTGCTGAAAATAATTCAGGATGATGCAGGGCATATATGAAAGTACCTTCTCCACCCATTGATAACCCGGCAATTGCTCTAAATCTTTTATCAGCTTTTATACGATATTCCTTTTCAATGTAGGGCATGAACTCCTGAAAGAAAAAATCTTCATAACGCCATTCTCCTTTTACATCATTTACATAGCCGCGCTTACCGGTGTTGCCATCTGGCATTACAATGATCATTGCT
>JADGPT010000200.1 GCA_017882345.1 Bacteroidales bacterium | reverse complement strand
AACAGTAGAATCAGTATTAACAAAAAATAACGCACAGGCAATCAGATCTTTGTATTTTAAACGCTTTCTGAATCTTTTTGGTATTCTTTTTTGCAATTATAATAATATTAGGGCAATAATAAGTGTCAATCCAAATGAAACACCTCTTCCATTTCTGCCCACCACTCCCCGGTTTTTCGTGTAGCAACAGGATCCTGCATAGGTTCCATAATTGCCCACCATTCCTGAGTCTTTGGATCTGCAGCCATCTTAGCCATATCGGCTGTAAAATCATTTCCGGTATATTCGAAATATGCGTAAAGCAATCCATCTTTATGGAAAATAGAATAGTTCTGCATATTACACTTTTTGATCATTTTCAGAACTTCCGGCCAAACAGCAGAATGATGTTGTTTGTAACGTTCAAAATACTCAGGTCTGACACCTATTACCTGTCCAAATCTCTTCATAATATTCTGGATTATTAAATACAATTTACAATTATAATAAAATATAAGGACACCTGACAGAGACTCTCAAATTGTGCATCTCTAATGTTAATAAATATTTCTGTTTTACTTTTCAAAATGGGGCGTACCTCACATTGTTATTACTAAATTTGCCAGACCTGGTACGCTGTAATTCAAACTAACACATGACAACCATTTACCTGAACGATCTGAATGAGTCTCAGAAACAAGCAGTTATCAACACTGAAGGTCCTTCTCTTATAATTGCAGGCGCTGGCGCAGGGAAAACAAGAGTTCTCACTTACCGGATTGTGCATCTTCTTCATAAAGGTGTTCCGGCTGGAAAAATCCTGGCATTGACTTTCACTAACAAAGCTGCAAAGGAGATGAAGGAGCGTATCACCAGAATCGTAAGCCCCGATATAGCCCGACATCTATGGATGGGAACCTTCCACTCTGTATTTGCAAAGATTTTAAGGATGGAAGGTGAGATACTTGGATATAAACCAAGCTTTACAATTTACGATTCTTCCGATTCGAAAAGTCTGATCAGATCTATTATCAAAGAACTCAATCTGGATGATAATATTTACAAACCAGGTGTTATCTCTTCAAGAATATCTACTGCAAAAAACAACCTTGTAACATCTGGCAGGTATGCAGCTGATACTTCAATGCAGGATTATGACAAGTCGAGCCGCATGCCATTGCTTGCCGACATTTACAGAACTTATGCCGCCCGCTGTTTCAAAGCTAATGCAATGGACTTTGATGACCTGTTGCTTAATACAAACATCCTCTTCAGAGATTTTCCGGAGATCCTCGCTAAATATCAGCAAAGGTTTAATTATGTGCTTGTTGATGAGTATCAGGATACCAACTATTCACAATATCTCATTATTAAGAAACTTGCAGCTACTCATCAGAATATCTGTGTAGTAGGCGATGATGCACAAAGTATTTATTCATTCCGGGGAGCGAGGATTGAGAATATACTTGAGTTTAAAAACGATTATGTAGATTACCAGCTTTTTAAACTTGAACAAAACTACAGATCGACTCAGACAATTGTAAATGCAGCAAATACTATTATTGCAAATAATGAAGGTCAGATCCAGAAAAATGTTTACTCTATGAATGAGGCCGGGGAAAAGATACAGGTAATGCAGGCGATGACCGATTCTGAAGAGGGATTTAATGTTTCATCTGATATTTTCAATAAAAAGCTTTCCCTTCAGCTAAACTGGTCTGATTTTGCAATATTATACAGAACAAATGCGCAGTCAAGGATCTTTGAGGAGACTATGCGCCGTAAAAATATACCTTATAAAATTTACGGCGGCTTATCGTTTTACGAGAGGAAAGAGATAAAAGATATTCTGGCTTACTTCAGGATGGTTATAAATCCTGAAGATGAGGAAGCTCTTAAAAGATCAATTAACTATCCTAAACGAGGAATAGGCGATACTACAATTCAGAAGATATTTGAATTGGCTGCAACTTTTAATATTACACCCTGGAGTATTCTCCCGAATGCAGGAAAATATCCGGAACATTTTAACTCAGGGACAGTCAAAAAGTTATCAATGTATGTTAATGTAATCAATAACCTCTGTCTGAATTCGGACACCACAGATGCTTTCATAAAAGCCCGTGAGATTGCACTTGGGTCAGGAATAATGAGAGAATTAAAGGAGGGAAAATCCCCTGAAGAGGTCAGCCGTTATGAAAACCTTGAAGAATTATTGAATGCAATAAAAGTTTTTACAGAAGCAGCCGAGACTAATGGTGAACCTTCAATACTAGAGGCTTACATGGCCAATGTTGCTTTGCTTACAAATCAGGATACTGAAAATGAAGAGGACAGGAATAAGGTTACCCTCATGACAATGCATTCAGCCAAAGGATTGGAATTCAAACATGTATACATCGTAGGGATGGAAGATACTTTGTTTCCTTCGCCTATGTCATCGGGTAGTGCGCGCGAGCTTGAAGAAGAGAGACGACTTTTCTATGTTGCAGTTACACGTGCAGAAAAACAAGTAACACTCAGCTATGCTCTTAATCGCTATAAATGGGGTAATCTTGAGAGATGTAGTCCAAGCAGATTCCTTCGGGAGATTGATCAGAAGTTTCTTTGCTATCCCCAAACCGGAGGAAAACCTTTTAAGAATAATAATCAACAGGCTGTCAAACCTGCATCTCTCCGGGAGGAACCTCATTCTTATGCAAAGAATGACAGGTTTAAAAAGATCAAGAAAGCAGACACTTCACCCAATGTTCCTTTTATTGGTAGCGATTCCTCCCTGTTTACAGAAGGTGATACTATTGAGCATGAGAGATTTGGCAAAGGAATAATAATTTCTATCGAGGGACAACCACCAAATACTACTGCCACGGTGGAGTTCGAAAAAGAGGGAAGTAAAAAGTTGCTATTAAGATTTGCGAAGTTGAAAAAACTATAAAGAGATTCAAAAGAAGTTTAAGTGATTGGCTAAACTGGTCGACGGCTTTGCTAGCCCGATACTTATAAAAAAGAAAGTGTTTATACCTGTTTATACAGCAATGACTTCAGCCGGCTTCTCCTTCTCTCTCAATACCGATTCATAAAGTGAGGCAAATGAACTGCCAATCCACATGATAGCGGGGAAGATCCCGACTACTAACATCAGAAGCCCGAAGATCACAATAAAGATTGATACAAAACCCATAAAAAAGATCTGCCATCCATGACCCTTCGTGAGCTTCCAGCTTAACTCAACAGCTTCTATAGGATCAAGCTTTTTATCCATTATTATATAGGAGACAAAAATAAGCCGGCAGCCGATTATTATTCCGGGGACAATGAGTGCAAATAACCCGAGGACAACCAAAGCAAATACTAGAAGATTTGCCAGTATTATATGCAGATAGTTCTCCATAAATCCTTTAATAAGGTACTCAAAATCGGGCTTTGTCTTCCTGACAGCCTGAACAAAGATCATACTGCCACCATATACAATTATCGGCTTAACCAGAAATGAATAAAGCATCGCCAGCAGTCCAAAGAATGCAGCAAATATTCCAAATGTACCTAAACTGAAAAGATCATGCCCCCAGTTGTTTCCCAAATTCCACGGACCTCTGTGCAGATCAGACCAGTCAAAATGGAAATTAAACATTTTTAGAGGTGTAGATACAATTGCCAGAATGATAACGACCAGGAATAACCTGAGGAAATTATCCATCATTACTCTCCAACCTGTACCAAAGTTATTTCCAAAACCAGGTACTAATTTGTATTCATTACTTGTTTCCATATTTATAGATATTACAATTTAAAAACCGGTGAACATTTATGAAGCAAATTTAATTCTCAGGTTTTTCACGGGCGTCATACTTTAGTATTGATTTTATTTTTTCCTACTTTAGTATGTAAGACAATACTATGGTAGTGGCTATTTTTGAATTTTAGGATTAACAGATTTTTATACCTTTATAAAATGTTGCAATACCTTGGATATTTAATTTTCATTTTATCGGTTGCTCTGGCTGCAGGGGGTGTAGTACTGTCATCAAAGTTAAGGAACAAATATCATCATGAAATCTTCTCAACGCTGCTCTATTTCCAGGTCTTTATTTTTACTTTCGGATTCTATGGAATATGGGGACAGGTAGTTATCAAAATGTTTCTCTCAACATACCTTTCAGCGGAACTACTTTTGAGGTTCTCTGACATTGCAATGTTACTGGGATTGCCATTTTTGGTTTTTGCATGGTTAATGCTTATTCAGTTTTCAGTTGAAATTTCGGGAAGGAAGAATAGTAACTGGTTTGTATTATGGTTCCTGTTATTAAATTTCTCAATAATTATTATCGTGGGGTATTTCATAGCAAAAACAAGCACACTCAGACCATTATCACTAATAAAATACTACTTCATCTCAATGCACTTACTGTATTCTCTTTTTTCCTCGTTATTGATAGTATTCCCCGGGAAAGGAAGGTCAATCATTCATAATTATGACAACAAAAGAATTGGCCCTGGAATATCTCTGGTAATGGTTTTACAATGCTTACCATTACTATTTTATAACTCACAACCATTTATTGCAGTAATTTTCACTCTTACATTCTTTGCCGGCAACACTTTTCTTCCGATATATCTTAATTACGGTATGTTGTTTACAGTCTTCATATCCGGAACGGATAAAGACATTTCATTTGAGGAGTTTTGTAAAAAATTTGAAGTATCACCCCGTGAAACAGATATTGTTCGTGAAATATGCAACGGATTAAGTAACAAGGAAATATCAGACAAACTATTTATCAGTTTGCAGACCGTTAAAGATCATACTCACCGGATTTATATGAAAACCAATGTAAAGAGTCGTGTTCAGCTTATCTATCTCGTGAAAGAATTGAAGATAATCTAGAATATAATCAGGAAAATTGCAGGTACACAATCAACCGACCGTGAAATTCAAGAGAAAAACTATCTCCAAGTGATTCATTTAATGTAGCAAACCACCAGTTTTTAATTTTTGTCCTGGTTAGCGGATATCGTAATCCATGTGATGTGACTTC
>JADGPT010000049.1 GCA_017882345.1 Bacteroidales bacterium | reverse complement strand
AGAAAAACTATCTCCAAGTGATTCATTTAATGTAGCAAACCACCAGTTTTTAATTTTTGTCCTGGTTAGCGGATATCGTAATCCATGTGATGTGACTTCCGTTTCAGGATCAATAGAAAAAATCGAAACCTGCTGACCCGGGAAGGATGATATCTGAGAACTTTCCAAAAAAGATCGCAGGATTCCGGTATCAGTTACCATAATTACATTCAAATATTTTATATACTCAGCAAGCAACGAGATATTACCTATTGTATGATCTTCGCGCTTACCGGTTGCTCCAACTATAACAATGTCCTTATAGCCCATCTTATTGCACCACGAGACAGCCTTCGTTAAATCATTAGTCTCCTGACTCTCATCAGGGAAAATACGATCTGCAAACCTTTTTGCCAAATCATCATTCAGGGAATCCAGATCTCCAACAATAGCTTCAGGTTCCATTCCGGCAAGAATCAGGTTTTGTGCACTTCCATCGCAACAGATTATACGCTTTGCATTCTTCAGATAACCAAGGGGGATCTGATGCTGGGGAAAGGTACCATCAGCAACTATAACAGTGTAAGATTCAGGTAAAGTATTATTCATTTTTGCTAATAGTTAAATCCATTTTTATTGTTTTTCCCCAGGCAGCGAGACCCACAAACGACATTAACCCATAAACAACATACAGAATAACCGTTGGATAGAGTCCACGTGTCATAAAAAGAACAGCCGATACGAAATTTACAACAATCCATAAGTACCAGTGTTCATAAATCTTCCGTGCCAGCATCCATGTAGCAATTATTGACAAAGATGTAATAAATGAATCCCTGACGGGAACAGGTGAATCTGTCAACCTGGAAAGAACCAGCCACATAGTTATATAAAGCAGAATAAAAATAAATGCCAGAATCACACCGGTTCTGAGTTTTAATCTCGTCACTTCCAATTCTTCTTTCTCCCATTCCCCCACCCTCCCTTTCACCCCTTCTTCTTTCTGCCCTGTGCGCTGCTTTGCCAACCGAAGCTTTAGCGAAGGTTGGCGCCCTGTGCCTTTGGCCCACCAGTACCAACCAAGGCAACTTATAACAAGATAATAGACTTGCAGGCTCATATCAGCATAAAATTTGCTTATGAAGAATACCCAGATATAAACAGCTGAAGTGATGATCCCGACAGGCCATAACCAGATAGTTTGCCTTATCTCCAGAAATACAAAAATTATGCCGGTAACCGCTCCGAATACTTCTATGTAATTATTTGACAACCAGTGAGTTATTATCATTATAATTAATTGATTATCAGAATTTTATACCAAGCTTAAACATATAATTTATTCCAGCCTGCGGAAAATATCCATCCATTATATGCTGGGATCCTCCTTCATTATATTTATATACCCATGCATTAGTTTCGTATTTCTTATCAAATAAATTATTTAATACAAACTGGCATGTAAGTTCTTTAAATTTCTTACTTTCAATTGTATACATGAATGTTAGATTTTGAACCATATATGCATTTAACATTCTTTCCTCGTTTTGTGTATTATCAATGTATTGTTTACCGACATATTTGTTATTCAAACTCAAATGAAAATTCTTAAAAGGGTAATAATCTAAAACTGAAGCTGCAATTATCGATGGAGAGAAAGAGATTGTCTTGTTTTTTAGCGTTTCTTTATCCTGAACTGATGTATCCCAATTATCTGTATAGTCTGTAAAAACAGGAATAATATTCCTGCTGATAGTTACGTTCCCGTACCAGTTTAAATTTTTAAGTATCCGGATCCCGGTTTCAATCTCAACCCCTTGCCTGTAACTTTTTGACACATTTGTTAATATCGTGGCACCCACATTATTTATTTCACCGGTTAAAATCAACTGGTCGAGATAATTCATATAGTATAAGTTCCCTCTTAACATAAATCCTGAAGAGTGAAATTGGTAACCAGCTTCCCAATCAAATAATTTTTCTGGTACTGGTGTTTTCCCCGGGTCCGCATCGGTAAAATTACCACGATCGGGTTCTCTCCGGGAAATTCCAAATGAAGCATAGACTTTTTGTTTCTCGCCAAAATTGTACACGAGCCCGCCTTTGGGATTAAAAAAGTTATATTTATGATTCTGTGTTACGTCTTTAAGATTTTCGTCAAAGCCGGCAATTGAATAATTGATATTCCGGAACTGAAAATCAGCATATAAGTTTAATCTGTCTGTTAATGAATAGTTGATCTTTAAAAATGTATTTAAATCTTTTTTATCACCTGTTCCCTGGTACCATCGATATTTATCACTATTAAAAGTAATTATTTTAGCCCATATTATATCACCGAAATGATTTCCTGTATATTGATTCCATCCGCCTCCAAATACAGTGGTAATCTTATTCTTGGTGTAATTTAATGAGTAAGTAAAACCATAAAAATCATTTTTCAACCATTTTTGCGTTTTAAAATCAGAACTGGTAATCGTATCAGTATTATAAATTGCATTGGGCAAGTTAAATGAACTGAAATTTGAGTTTTGTATAAGGTTTTCGTAGTATCCTTTGCCTCTGGTATAATGCAATGCAACATTTGCATGCAGATTAGTGTTTATTGCTTTTGAATAATGAAGCTGGTAATTATCCTGCCAGTAGTTATCTGTTTCATTATTATAATTATACGGGTTGAATGTCCGATGTGTTTTTAATGAATCTTTCGGAACTCCTAACCACGCCTGATAAGTGTGTTCCACTCCCGAGAAAATCATTAGTTTTAAAATACTGGTTTCCCCATACAGAGTTCCTGAGATATAAAATGATTTTAAATCACTGAAAGCTCTGTCGATATATCCGTCAGACCATATTTTTGATACCCGTGCATCAATTGCAAACTTTTTATTAATTAACCCTGTACCAAAATTCAGAGTGTTTTTTGAAGTGTTGAATGAGCCGTAAGATGAATTGTACTCTGCATAGGGTTCTCGATTAAGATTAGTAGTCTGAAAATTAATTGTGGCGCCGAAAGCACCAGCTCCGTTTGTTGAAGTCCCGACACCGCGTTGAATCTGAATATTATCGGCAGAGGATGCCAGATCTGGCAGATCAACCCACCAGACACCATGTGATTCTGCATCGTTAACCGGTACTCCGTCAATTGTTACATTAATCCGTTTTACATCAGTACCCCGTATATTTATGTTAGTATAGCCTACACCGGTTCCTGCATCTGACGATACGACTAATGAAGGAGTGTAATTTAACAGGTATGGCAAATCCTGGGCAAAATTATTCTTTGATATATCCTCCCGTGTAACAGTTGAATACGCCAATGGTGTGTGCTCTCCTGCCCTCGTTGCATTTACAAAAACCTCCTCTGTCATAAATGACTTTGCCAAAAGTGTAATATTCAGAATAGTATCACCTTTTAGTCTGACTTCCTTTGTCGTTGACTCATATCCGAGAAAAGAGAATTGGAGAATATAAAACCCATCTTTCAGAACAGGAAGGGAATAGTTCCCTTCTGAATTCGTATACACTCCTAGCAAGGTGCTTTCAATGGTAATTCCAGCGCCCGGTAAAGGAGATCCGGCAATATCGGTCACTTTCCCCTTTATCACTGAGTTATTATCCTGGAAAACAATTGCTTGTGATGCCGTATAGAAAGCGATAAACATTAAAAAACAAATCAGTCTCCTCATAGTTCTATCAATTAAAATATTTTTAATATCAAGAAAATGAGGTTGTTATGTACGGCTGATTTTTTTGGATACTCTCTTTTCCCTCCGCCGGCATTATCCGGATCAGGTTTAAGGGTATGATCTCAGCCCGTAATTATAAGGCACCCCATTCGTTGATACTGCAAAGATAATATCTTTTAACTTATTTATCAATTATTTGTTAAATTAGCATTCAAATCCAAAAGATGAAATGAAAAATCTAACAGATAAACTTAATTACAAAGGACAGAAAAGGATTTCAATCATAAATGCAGAGGAGACATTCATAAATTCAATTTCTACGGAACTTAAAGATGTTACAATTGACCAGAAAATAGATCCCCGTTACCCATACGAATTCATAATAATATTTGTCAAAAGTGTATCAGAGGTTGAGCAGCTTGCTCCAATGCCTATTCATAACCTGATGGCTGATGGAGTCTTATGGTTCTGCTTTCCGAAAAAAACTTCAAAAAAATACAGTTCCGACATCGACCGCGACCATGGATGGAAAGTACTTAATGATTCAGGTCTTCATAGTATCCGGATAGTTGCAATCGATAAAGACTGGTCCGCTTTAAGATTCAGGAATAAAAAATATATCAAGTCATCTTCCGGGAGATTTTCGAAATAAATTGTTTATTTAACAAAAGGAATTACTTAACTTAATCTGGAATAAAATGAAAACTTTCATTTCTCAAAGGAACTTACTGATCATGATTTTTCTATCACTAATTATCCTTCTTACAGGATGTGCTAATAATGAGGCTGTTAAACTATGCCTGACAGGACACACTTATGGCTTTTTGGGAGGTTTATGGCATGGATTTATAGCTCCTTTCGATTTTATAGGGATGCTGTTTAATGATAAGATAACAATGTATGCTCAGAATAATAATGGCGGCCTATATGCCCTTGGGTTTCTTCTGGGCAGTGGTGGCTGGGGTTTCTTTGGAAGCAAAGGAGCAAATAAGGTCAGGAGCGGCCGGGTTCATATTCAATCACAGAAATTCGATAATGCTGAAATAGTTAATTAAATAATTGCCCTATGAAAAATCTTTCTGCTTTTCTCATTTTATTACTTTTATCAATGAGTGTCTATTCTCAGAAGAAGGAGCTTATTTATCTCTGGCCCGGTAAAGTACCGGGAGAACTAAAAGAAAAGCTTCCTCCCTCTATTGATACCTCTAAAAGTGGGAATGTATTCAGGTATTCTGAAGTGACAAATCCTGGAATTGAAGTTTATCTGCCCAATCTCGTTGCTAAAAATGGATCAGCTGTAATCGTTTGTCCGGGAGGAGGATACAATATACTTGCTTATGATCTGGAGGGAACCGAGATAGCACGTTGGCTCAACAAACTGGGATTTACAGCGTTTGTGCTTCAATACAGGATACCTGATAAAAAAGAAGGTGCTCTGCAGGATGTTCAGCGTGCAATGAGAATTGTTAGAGAGAACTCTAAAAAATGGAATATTGATCCTGAGAAGATCGGGGTAATGGGCTTCTCTGCAGGAGGCAGTCTCAGCGCAAGGGCAAGCACACTTTTTAATAAAAAAACCTACCATCCTGTCGATAAAGCAGATAGTCTATCCTGCAGACCCTCCTTCACAATGCTGATTTACCCTGCCTACCTTGACCAGGGTGCGAACCTCTCTCTTACTCCTGAATTGGAGTTAAGCAAAGAAGTACCACCTGTGTTTATCTTCCAGACTGCAGACGACCCTTATGGAAATAGCGCTCTCGTAATGGCAGGGGCTCTCAGAAATGCAAAACTTCCTTTTGAATTGCATATGTTAGCCACCGGAGGACACGGGTACGGACTGAGACCGGGAAAGGCTGCCGCAGAGACATGGCCTTTACTCGCAGAAAAATGGCTCAGACTCAAGGCGCTGATTAATTGAATTAATAACGAATTATTGATATCCTATGGAAAAACATTATAAATCCATCGAGGAGATACTGCCACCTCCTTCATTTCATATGGTAGGCGATGGCTTCAGAGTACATAATTTTTTCCCGTCACAACCCAAAATAGGACAGACAGGAATGAATCCCTTCTTCCTTCTCGATTACGGTTCAAAATGGCTGGTTCCTCCTTCAGACACTCCGAAAGGTGTCGGAGTTCATCCACACAGGGGGTTTGAAACGGTAACTATTGCTTATCACGGAAAAGTCGCTCATCATGACAGCGCCGGTAACAGCGGTGTCATAAGCGAGGGAGATGTACAATGGATGACTGCCGGAGCAGGGGTACTGCATAAAGAGTTTCATGAAGTAGAGTTTAGCAGGAAAGGTGGAATCTTTCAGATGGTTCAGATATGGGTAAACCTGCCTGCAAAAAATAAGATGTCACCTGCAAAATATCAGGCAATCGGGAATAAAGACATGACGAAAGTTCTGTTGGATGACGGGAAAAGCATTGTCGAACTTATTGCGGGGGAATATAATGGAATGAAAGGACCCGCATTTACCTTCTCACCTGTAAACTTATTTAATGCAAAACTTATCAAAGGTGCAAAAGCCCGTTTCAGTTTTAATAAGAATTATAATACAGGTATGCTCGTGATTGAAGGTGAGGTCAGAATCAATAACTCAAAAACTGGCCCTGAAAATCATTTTATTCTATTCGGACATGACGGAGAGGACATTATAATAGAAGCGATTGAAAAGAGTGTGATACTAGTACTCAGCGGGGAACCAATTCATGAGCCAATCGCATCATACGGACCTTTTGTAATGAATACAGAAGCAGAAATAAAACAGGCATATGAAGATTATAATAATGGTAAATTTGGTTATCTTGAGGATTGATAATAAATAACTCATATCTCTATGGCACAATTCATTAACGCACCGTCAATAATAAAAGCTGCCGGTACCAAGGGAAAAATCATCAAAGAATTTTTCGGTCACGTTAACAGCAAAACAACTGAAGTAAGTATTGCCCAAATGAAAAGCCCTGAGGGTTGGGTGGAACCCGGTCAACGTCCTAAATTCAATGAATATACCGTTGTACTGAAAGGAAAACTCAGGATTACCACCAGGAACGAAGAATACGAGATCTCAGAAGGTCAGGGAATTATGACCGCTAAAGACGAATGGGTAAGATATAGCACTCCTTTTGAAGGAGGAGCAGAGTATATTGCCGTCTGTCTGCCTGCATTTTCGCCGGAAATAGTCCTGAGGGATCCCCTTACCTGACACAAGTCATCGTTTGCTCTCTTTGATTATCAGTACATTTGAGAAAAACTCAAATGGAATCAAAATTTATATGTCCTTCATGTATGGTGACGATGAGACTGGTCAAGAGTGAAGATCTTAACCATCACGGGACACTTTTTGCCGGTCGTACGGCTGAATGGTTTGTCGAATCAGGCTTTATCGCAGCAGCATCAATACTGAACCCACAGAACATTGTTTGCCTCAAGATACATGGGATGTTTTTCACAAAACCTGCCAGATCGGGTGATGTTCTGAAGTTTTCGTCCAAAGTTGTTTTTACAGGTAATTCAAGCCTTACATCATATATTCATGTCGAGAAGAATGGAGATGATAAACCGTTGGTAGATGGTTTTGTTACATTTATTCACGTTGATGAAAAGACCAGACCCTCTCCTCACTTCCTTAATATCAATCCTGTAACGGAGGAAGACAGAGTTCTTTATGAAACTGCTAAAAACCTGCGTTCAAAATAATGTTTCTGAATAATCGCTGAAGCTGTTTATGAACCGTAAGAATTCAGGATTTATTCCCCTTTTTTTCTGGCCTTGATTATGAGGTAAACAACAAATATCACACCTATTCCAAGAAGAATATGTCCTATATACGGGAATATCTGTTCCCTTACAGCATATAAATAATAACCTATAAAAGCCAGTATAACATTCCAGATTCCGGCACCAATAAAAGTGTAAAGCATAAAATCGCGGAGACTCATTTTGGCTAAACCTGCAGGTATTGAGATAAGGTGACGGACGCCAGGGACCAAACGACCAATAAATGTGGATGTTTTTCCATTCCTTATAAAATATTCTTCCGCGTGCATAACTCTTTCTTCTGATAATAGAAATATCTTCCCCAGTTTAGAACCTGCAAATTTGTACACTATTGGACGTCCCAGGTAATATGCAAGAGTATAATTAATCAATGAACCGGTAAGAGCCCCTGTTGTGCCGGCAAGAACTACAATAAAAACATTCAGGTCACCCTGTCCTGCCTTGTAAGCTGCAAAAGGAATGACAATCTCTGAAGGCAAGGGGAGAAAAGTGCTTTCAATTGCCATAAGAAGAGCAATAGTAAAATAATTCAGATTGGCCATATACCAATCGAAAAGGGTCTGAAAAAACTCCATATCTTATTTTTTATAATTCAGTATAAATACATTCACCGAAATAGGATCAACAGCAATATTAATCTTTTTACCTGTTATTGCCAATGTTTTTGTTACAGGATAGATATTACTGTGCTCCGAACATATTACCTGCCAGACTTACATTTTGTACAAATGTTTGAGTGCTTAGCCACTGTTTTATGGCCAGAGTTATTTCAATTTAGTTGGTTTAAGATCAAAGAATTTATATTCAGCAACCTTCCCAACTTTAATAAATCGACGGGAAATAACAGGGTTTTCACTTCCGTCTGCTTTAAACTCTGCCAAAAGCAAATAACCACCGGTTTTTTTCGGTAATGATATTTCAACCTGAAAAGATGAACGATCGAAAGCAGAGAGAGTGACAGGGATTATTTTTTTCGTAATAGTTTTCCCATCACTGTTGAGAATTCTCAGGGTTACTGCACCTTCAACATTCCGCGATAAATCGTTGATTTTATTCAGTTTAAGGGATAAGTGTTCTCCTGGGTTATGAGGAGTTGCCTGTTTAACATACCTTTCATCAGTGAGGTTAACAAAGACCGCTGTCGGGGCGAAGGCATCTGCAAACCAGTCCAAAGTCATTGAAGGATTCAGGTCTTTTATATTGCCTGTAAACCAGTCGCCTGTATAGCCAAAGTTATTGGTAAGATAACAGAAAGCCAATACTCCGGCCAGATCGGGTTCACTTCGGAGCCATTCGGTTTCGAGCTGCAAATCATATGCCTGAAATTCCTGGTTTTGCAATGGAGTGGAATTGGGACCGAGATAATAATTATAAACATCAAGTGTAAGTTTACTTGGAAGGCCGTTCCGCCAAAGCCATACCCATCCGTATTCATTTGCAAGCTGAGGGATGCCTGCATTCTGAATCATTTTGAGCGCCTGTGGTTTATATTCGAGATTGCCAAGTGGGTATGATGTTTTATCCGATCCTTTCTCATTACTGATTATCCTGCCTTCATAAGGGTGAGGTTCATCCATTTCATCAGATTTCATCAGTCCCTCCCTCATGTATCCTGCATCCCATATACGCGTAGGATCAAGTTTCTTCAATTCAGGAATAAGAGTATTTCCTATAAACATATCTGTATTCTCATTTATGGCATCCCAGATTGCTATACTTGGATGATTTCCATCGGTCCATATCCAATCGGTATATTCTTTTCTGATCTGATCGTCCCATCCATGATTCTGCCAGTAGAGCCATTCATTCTGTAATAACAAACCATTTTCATCAGCAATATCATACCAGAAATCTGGCACTATGCCTACACAAATGCGCATTGAATTCCAGTTGAGTTGTTTTGGATAACTTACGAGAAGTTTCTTCACCCATTCTTTATCCCAAACCAGGTTTCCGCAATCAGGATCTTCGAAAAAACGCTGAAGTGTAATATTTGTGCCCCGAAGTAAATATTTGTCCCCATTCAGATAGAAAAATTTTCCTTTAGTTGTAAAATCACGCATACCAAACTGATGGATCACTTCATCGGATATCCCTTTTTCAAATTTGAGTCTTGTTGTGGCAATATATTGAAATGGTTTCTCAGGCGTCCATGGTGTAAAATCTGAAAAAGGAATTTCAAGTGTCATTTCGCTCAGATTATCTCTTTTTGCAGAGAATCTTCCATGTGCGGTTGCTACAGCTTTGCCTGAGATCTTTTCAGTTATCACGACCTCAATATTCACTGAATCAATCATTGGATCCCCATAAAAGATCTGTGCCGGGATCAGGCTTCTGACCTGGGCCTTTATTGTAAGTTTATTATTTACTACTGAAGGAAGAACAAGCAGTCTGTTAATACGGAAATCCCCTGTGAATGAGAGAAATACATCATCCCAAATCCCGGGGAGATAGTGTTCTTTCTCCTTATCCGTTCCACCTGCCGCCTCTGAAGGTAACCAGACTCTCTCGCCTACTCTGATCAGGATCTCATTGTCTGAACCAAATTTAATCGCCTGATTGATGGGAAATTCAACAGGGGTATAACATGCCATTGAAGTGCCCAGATCCATGCCATTAATATATACCTGAGTTACATACTGACTCTTCTTTATCGTAATCATCCCCTTTTTGTTCTCAAGCGATTTCGGGATAAAAACATTCTTCCTGTACCAGCTGTAACGTGGTGTATAGTCGAGGTTATATAGATTGAATTGTTCTTTTGCTTCCGGTTTGTCAGGACGTTTAAAGAATCTATCATATTCAACAATTTTTGGGACGGCAAGATGTATTAATCCGGGTACCGGAATTGTTCTGGTAAACTTTTGAGGA
Source organism: Bacteroidales bacterium (assembly GCA_017882345.1). Lineage (GTDB taxonomy): Bacteria > Bacteroidota > Bacteroidia > Bacteroidales > VadinHA17 > LD21. Next base: position 7,688 of record JADGPT010000049.1, on the reverse strand, counting down.
GGAAAAGCATCTGTCGTCTGATCAAATTCCCATATACCGTTCAGGCTGATGACAGTACGTGGTTGTTGTGCCTGAACTAACAGGGAACTCAATATCAACGCAAGTATAAGAGTGACTGAATGTTTCATAATCGCTGCTTTATTATTTTAAGCATATCTCGTAAAGATCTCCGGAATATAATCCCAGGAGTTCTACTATAAATCCTTTTTCATTCAACTCGTTCCCGGTTAAAGAGGTTACAACTTTTCCATCGATTTCTTTCACCTCGTATGTTTTCTCAGGATCAAGGTATTTGACTGTTACGATTCGTTTGGTTTCGACTGATCCATGTCGAAAGATTCCAATGATGCCACCGCTTTTTGTTTCTGTATTGATTCGCTGGAATCCATCCCACATTCCTTCCATAGGTTCGCCGAATCCCGGGAGATCCTGGCGAAAATTCATAATGCTATAATTATGTTCCATCTTTTGCAACCAATCGGCATAACCCCGGTATTTTTTCAAATCTGTCTCAGAAAGTTTCCTGGGATCACCTAACATGATTGGCAGAGCTCCCGCAATTGATTTGATATGTGTCTCCCAATCCTTATCCTGCATCTGCGGATTTCCGATTACTAATGATGTTGCCGGTATAGCAGGTGAACGCCACCATGCCATATTACGGATCCTGATATCGGTCTTCTCACCGGCTGCCCCTTCGAAATTGGAGAGCCAGTCGCCTTCCGCATGTTTCAACAGTGCATAATCAATTAATTGGGTCCCTCCCATCGTTTCAAAAGTACAATCAATAAAGAGATCCGGTTTCGCAGCATGGAGTTCATCGAAGAGCTGCCACAGGCGTTCATAATTAGTATATAGCGATTCATTATGATCTTTGTGACCAGGGTGTTTAGTTGAATAACATCCCGATTGCGTGTGATCGTAGGTGTAAGCGCTTGTGACAACTGCAAAATCAAGCTTGAAATATTCCAGGCCATAGTCTAGTGAAAGTTTAAGTAAGATCCCTTTGATATAATCATACCATCCTGTGCCGAAACAGGCGGTGTATTTTTCTTTGTCATAGGGCGCATGCAATGATGTAGGTGTACCGCTCTTGTCTAGCACAAACCATTCAGGATGAGCCTTGTATACTTTGCTTTCAGGACTGGCACTGCCAATGCTGACCCAAAGACCTGGTTTCATTCCCAGTGATTTGATATAATCAAAAACAGGTTTCAGCCCGCCTGGAAATTTCTTATAATCGATTCCCCAGTCGCCGTAGCTGTCCTGCCAGCCATCGTCGATTACAAACTCCTTCATACCTGCATCTGCAGCCGCTTTGGCTAATTCCATTACAAGTTTCTCATTTATGTTTTTATAGAATGGTTCCCATGTATTATATACGAATGTTGGTTTCTCTTTAAGTTCTGAAAGCCTGATTCCCATATATTTCCGTACAAAATCGGGAACAGAAGTATTAAGGATCTCATCCGGAGTTTTTTGATGATTATATACCATTGTAAATACCTGAGGAGTTTCAAACGACTCGCCTTTTTCAATCCATTTACGGAAGGGAAAAGGAGAATTTTTATGGGTCAGACCTACACAGATATCCTGTGTCTCATAGAATACAGACGTATGCTTCATTACACCTGTCGCTTCATTGCCAAGAACAATCCCATTCTCCATGTTCATATCATGGACAATGATCAGGGCATCCTGTTTACCGCCGTCATAAGGACCAATATACCGTCTCCTTCCATAATCATGATAAATCCAGCTATAGGTAACCGGGTAATAACCCGGAACTTCAAGCTTCTCAACATCAACTGATTCAAGTTTGAATATTTTGTCAGTTAAATTTTTAACAACCAGGCTTTTGCGGATGGCAGGGGAATTAGGATACATTAAAAACTTCAATGTCAGTTCTATTTTCTTATCCTGGCTGATTAGTTTTACTGCAGCGCCACTGCCTTCATTATTATCTGTGATCACCTGTATATTTACCAATTCCCAATGTCCTCTTCCGGAATAGATCACATCGTTAACCTCAAACTGAAAATCGGTACAGGTATCAGAAATAGAATTATAATTTTCATTTAATGGTTTATAAGATACTGTGAGGAATCTGCCTCCTTCAGATGGCAGTTTAATGATCCTCCTTACAACCCCGTTGCAGAGGATAAGCTCGGTTTTGGTCCATTTTGCAAAGGGATTAATTACACCATATAGTTCTGTCACAGTCAGAATCAGAAGAGATAAAATAAAGATTTTCTTCATACAACATGATTTTAATACCCCCCTGCACAGGTTTATTTATTCAGGTCTTATAACAGTCAAATTTGTCCTTACTAAGATATTTATTTAAAATGATTCTCTCTTCCCTTTAATAATTTAAGTTAATAGTTTATTAAAACCTGCCAGTCTTTCTCCGACTCTTGTAACATCGCTCTCACAGGCTCTGAAATAGCCATATATAATTACGAGGTTTCATTTTGAATTGTTATTTTTGTTTATATTAAAACAATATCTGAACATTTATATATTCTTGTATGGAAAACCTGGAGACGACCTATTTAGGGTTAAAACTCAGGAATCCGCTGATAGCCGGAAGTTGCGGACTTACAAATTCAATTACAAATATTAAGGAACTGGCAAAAAAAGGTGTCATTATCAGTATTGCGAAATTTCAGTGTTCCAAAAATGACCTTAACAGACCAACAATCCATTGTCACCAAACTCAATGCCGTTTCAGCAGAAACCAAAAGATTGGAAGGCATTTATCAGCAAAAACTCAATGATCTGGAGGAACTAAAAAAATCAATATTACAGAAGGCATTTAATGGTGAATTATGACATTATACCAAAATAAATTCCGGGTTGAAACTACCCGTTTGAAGAATTGGAATTACGCATCGGATGGATGGTATTTTATTACCATCTGTACAAAGGGGAGGGAAAATATTTTTGGAATTATAGAACATGGTATAATGATATTAAACCAATACGGGCGTATCGTAGAACAACGCTGGTTCGATTTGCCTAACCATTATTTCAATTTAATTTTGGATGCATTTGTAATAATGCCCAATCATTTGCACGGAATAATGATTATCGACAATACACACGAAACGATTGTATCGGGGAATGCGGATGGTGGTGTTTCGGTAAATGGGGGTGTACCCCAATCATCAACAACCAAACACGGTATATTTGAATTTGTAAGGGCATTGAAAACGTTTTCATCACGGCGGATGAATGAATTGGATAATACAGCAGGCAAATCACGATGGCAATCACGATTTCACGACCACATTATTCGTGATGAAGAGGAATTGCATAGAATTCAACAGTATATTTTCAATAACCCGTCAACATGGGAAAAAGATTCGTTAAAATAGTAATTTAGCTGAAATGAACGAAGCCGAAACCAGAGCGGAACTCATAGATCTGACACATCCGCTATAACGAAACATACTTTACGATTATATCGATCAGCCAGCCCGGATAGACACCTAATATTAATATGCTTATCCCGACTATTGCAAGGGTAATATTCCCCGAAAGAGAAAGTTCAGGCAGTTTGGTATCACTTGCTGTAGAGAAGAGCGTGGTAATAATTCTTAAGTAATAGTAAAGCCCTATCACACTATTGATTATCATAGATATTATAAGAACCATAAGTCCGGCCTTCATACCCTCAAAAATGACATAGAATTTAGCAATGAAACCTGCTGTCACGGGAATTCCGGCAAGCGACAATAATGAAAGGGTAAATACAATTGCTATCCATGGTCTTTTCCAGAAGAGTCCTTTAAAATCCTCTATTTTTTCAGCTTCATATTCAGTAGTAGAAAGAAGTGTTATTACACCAAATGCCCCGATTGTTGTAAAAAAATATGATATGAGATAAAAAATTGAAGCCTGTATTCCTCTGTTACTGCCAGTCAGTAATATTATTATCAGATACCCCATATTTGCAATAGATGAATATCCCAATAACCTTTTTATGTTTTTCTGTCTTATCGCGAGTATGTTTCCTACGAACATGGAAAGTATCGCGATACCTGAAATTGCAATAAATAAATAATGGTTATCGAATCCCCGGAGATTAAAGAAGAATCGTATAAGAATTGCCATCACGGCCCCTTTTGAAACAGTGGCTACAAATGCCGAAACAGGTGCCGGAGCTCCCTGGTAAACATCGGGTGTCCACATATGAAACGGAACCAATGCCAGCTTAAAACCTATTCCTACCATCATCATTCCAAAGCCTGAGATAACGAGTGGTGATAATTGACCACCTGTACCAAGTGCTGCAACGATAGCCCCAAATTGCATTGTTCCAAATGCAGTGTATATCAGGGCCATACCAAATAATAAAAATGCAGAAGATACCGAAGCCAGTATCAGATATTTAATTCCGGCTTCAATGGAATTGCTTTTCGATCTTTGGAAGGCTATGAATATGTATAATGAGATACTGAGTGTTTCGATGCCCAGAAAGAAGAGTACAAAATGATTTGCAACTGCCAGTAGCGCTGCTCCCAGTGTTGATGTGAAGAGGACTATATAATACTCTTCTCTAACTCCCTCAAGCTGTTTTATGTAATCATACGAAAGTAATGTCACCAGCAATGCCGAAATGATAATTATACCGAGAAAAAACAAGCTGTAGACATCAATAATAAACAATGGTTCAATCGTATGGGGAACCGAAGGAAGAATAAAGAATATCGAAGAAAATGCGGCCAATAATGACAAAACAGAAAAACCAAAAACAACTTTATAATTTCTTAATAAGGAAATTACAATCATAATCACGACAGGAGCTGTGGCTATTATGAGGAATGGTGTTAAACACAAAAAATCTTTTTCGGTCATAGGTCGACGGTTAGTACTTTTTCCCCGGGAGTTTTATTTTTGGCACCTGCCGGATTCTGATATGTTATCTCTTTTTGTTTAATAAGGGTCTTCAGCAATGCAGGTTTAGCTGTATTAAGTACTGGCTGAGGAAACAGACCGAGCCAGAGAATCGAAATTACCAATAAAGCCGAGACTGCTTTTTCACGGAGTGTCAGATCATTCATCTTCCAGTCAGTATTTTTATTCCCGAGAAAGACCTTCTGAACAATCCTGAGAGAATATATTGTTGCAGCTATAAGTCCCAGACTTGCAAGACAGGACATCAGTATATTTGCTTTAAAAGCTCCGATCAGAATAAGAAGTTCCCCTATAAAATTCCCTAATCCGGGTAAACCCAATGATGCCATGGAAAAAACGAGTCCGATAGCGCCCATAACAGGAGCTTTTTCCCATAGCCCTCCCATTTTATTAATATCCCTTGTATGAATACGTTCGTAAAGCTGACCAACTAATATAAATAGTGCACCGGTACTTATTCCGTGTGCAATCATCTGAATAACAACTCCCTGGTAAGCAATTTCATTAAATGAAAAAACACCTAGTATTACGAATCCCATGTGGCTGACACTTGTATAAGCAACGAGCCGTTTAAGGTCGGTTTGGGCAAATGCAAGTTTGGCGCCATATAGGATCCCAATTACTCCAAGCAACATTCCAAAAGGAGCAAATGATAATGATGCCGATGGAAATAATGGAACAATAAACCGGAGAAGTCCATACGCTCCTGTTTTTAAGAGTAATGCGGCAAGGATGAGGCTTCCTGCCGTGGGCGCTTCAGTATGAGCATCCGGCAACCAGTTATGTAAAGGCACCACAGGCAGTTTTACAAGAAATGCAGCCAGGAATCCAAGCATTATCAGAAATGCAGTTGAAGAGGGCATCTCTGTCCCAAGTAGTTGCAGATAATCAAATGTATATAACCCGGTTGAACGTCCGTGGACAAAATATAGAGTAATTATCGCGATAAACATGAGCAGTCCGCTTGCCTGTGTATAGAGAAAGAATTTATTCGAAGCAGCAGTCCTTTTTTCATGTCCCCAGATACCAATCAGGAAATACATCGGTACCAGCATCAGTTCCCAGAAGAAATAGAAAAGGAAGAGGTCCAGCGAAAGAAATACACCAATTATCCCTGCTAAAATCAAAAGAAGATTGAAATGAAAGAATCCGACTTTTGATCCTATCTCTTTCCACGAAATTATAACAGAAATTATACCAAGAAAGAAAGTCAGAATGAGCATAACCAGACTCAGTCCGTCAAGTGCAAGGTGCAAGCTTATACCGAACTGAGGAATCCAGTCAAGTTTTATATCAATCAACCAGTCTTTATCCGAAGGGGTTGATTGCAAAACATATAAAATAATAATAATCAAATCAATGGACAAAGCTACAAGTGAAATAATACGAGGCAGGACAGGGTTTCGTTTTCCTGTAATCCATGCAAGAAAGGCTCCTGCTAATAATATAACTATAAGATAAATAAGTATCATTTACTAAGCAGATAAGTTAATATTATCGTAATTCCAATAACGAATGACAACAAATACCATCTCATTTTCCCGTTTTGAGTAGTACTGAGCAACCGGTTGAATAAAAGAGCCAGCCGGGCTAATCCAATGTTCCAAAGGTCAAAAAAATCGTCTTTATCGATAACTGAAAGCCAGACTATTGGTTTCACAAACAGAGTATCATAAAGTTTGTCAAAGCCCCAACCTTTTTCAAAGAATTTGTTTATCCGGCTGTGGCTGTAGGGTGAAGACAGAGCCGGCTTTTTAAAGAAAATTATATATGCGATATAGATTCCGGCCAGCACTATTATAGCCGAAAGTGCCTGAAACAGTAATTCTCTGCCCTCTCCGTTATTAGTAACAATTACAGGTAAAGTATTGTCAACCAGATTTGAGAAAAGATGAATATTACCAATTGAAGAGGGTAGTTCCACAAATCCTCCTACAAGAGATAAAACGGCAAGAATGATTAAAGGAACTGTCATTAGTTTTCCCGGAAGAAATGATGGTTGGGTTTTAGCTTCTCCATAGAAGGTTATAAATATCATTCTGAAGGAATAAAGTGCGGTTAGCAATGCCCCGATGATCCCTGCCAGCCATAATATTATACTTCCGGATTGTGATGAAAATGAATACCATAATATCTGGTCCTTGCTGTAGAAGCCTGCAGTTATAAGCGGCAGTGCAGAAAGTGAGGCAGAACCTATCAAAAAAGTATAAAACACAACCGGCATTTTCTTTCTCAGGCCACCCATTTTGAAAATATCATGTTCTTCATCCAGAACTAATATTACAACACCTGCACCAAGAAATAGCAGGGCTTTGAAAAAAGCATGTATCATGAAATGAAAAACAGCAGCCGACCAAGCTCCTACACCAAGAGCAAGAAACATATAGCCTATCTGGCTGATTGTGGAATAAGCAAGAATTCTTTTCAGGTCATGTTGCGCCAGAGCGCTGAACCCTGCAATCAACAAAGTCAGTGCTCCTATAATCGCAATTGCAGACTGAACAACCGGAGCAAGACTGAATAATACATGTGTACGGGCAATTAGGTAAACACCTGCTGTAACCATTGTTGCTGCATGTATCAGAGCGCTTACCGGCGATGGACCGGCCATTGCATCAGGAAGCCAGGTTTGTAAAGGAAGCTGGGCTGACTTACCCAATGCTCCACCAAGCAATAATGCTGCTGTCAGTACCGCAATTGAAGATCCTGGAACCCACTTTGCAGATGCCTGTTGCATTAATTCGTTTATATTGACTGTGCCAAAA
>JADGPT010000048.1 GCA_017882345.1 Bacteroidales bacterium | reverse complement strand
GGACCCTCGATACTTACCGGATTAAAATAATCATTCAGATCTACCATGTTATAATTTAAGAACTCTTTTTGGTTTTATCACTGTTTTCGATAATCTTAACGCAATCTTCTTTGGTAAGTTTTTCAGCATCAGTGCCCTTAGGGAGTCTGAAGTTTTGCTTATCTTTAACAAGGTAAGGTCCATATCTTCCATTCAGGAGCATAATATCTCCAAAGTCTTTAATAACCTTCTTTTTATCAGTCTCATTTTTTTCAAGGATTATCTCAATACCTCTTTCAATTGACACTGTATAAGGATCATCCACCCCTTTCTTTAAAGAGAAGAATTTGCTTTTAAATCTGATATACGGACCGAATTTGCCTATTCCTACAACCATTTCTTCTCCATCATATTCACCCAAAGAGCGGGGAAGACGGAAAAGGTTTAACGCCTCACCGAGGGTTATTGTTTCGAGCAACTGGTTTTTTGACAGACTTGCATATCTTGGTTTTTCTTCATTTCCTGTTTCACCGATCTGGGCTACCGGACCAAAACGTCCCATCCTGACAGTGACAGGATCTCCTGTTTCAGGATGATTTCCAAGAACTCTTACTCCGGTTTTTCTCTCTTTTTTCTCCAAGGTGTTTGTAACTGTCTTATGAAATGGCGAATAGAATTTTTCAATCATCCCTGTCCATTTCAGATTGCCGAGAGCTATCTCGTCGAATTGTTCCTCAACTTCTGCAGTGAAATTATAATCAACGATTTCAGAGAAATTTTCCATAAGAAAGTCATTCACGATCATTCCAATATCCTGTGGAAAGAGTTTCGATTTTTCTTTTCCTGCCACCTCTGTTTTGGTCGAATTTGTAAACTTACCACCGAGGAGAGTAATAATTTTTAACTCTCTTTTTTCTCCGGGTCTGTCCTCACGCGAAACATAACCCCGGTTTTGAATTGTTGATATTGTCGGAGCGTAGGTTGAAGGTCGGCCAATACCCAATTCCTCAAGTTTTTTCACAAGACTTGCTTCGGTATATCTGGGTGGCGGGGAGGTGTATTTTTGAGTTGCAGTTATATTGTCGTAGGAGAGTGGCATGCCTTTGGTTACCGGGGGAATCACATACCTTTCTTCATCGGTGTTTTCCTGGTCGGATGATTCTGTATAGACTCTCAGGAAACCATCGAACTTAATAACTTCCCCATTAGCCTGAAAGGTAACCGGTGAGTTATTCATATCAATTGAAATGGATGTCTTCTCGATCCTGGCATCTGCCATCTGGGAGGCAACTGTTCGTTTCCATATCAGTTCATATAGTCTTTTTTCATTCTGATTGCCCGCTGTGGTTGAGTTTTCGAGATATGCAGGACGAATTGCTTCGTGAGCTTCCTGGGCCCCTTTTGATTTGGTTTTAAACTGTCGTGTTTTTGAGTATTCTTCACCAAACTCAGAAGTAATAACCTCACGCGACTTGACAAGCGCCAGATTCGAAAGATTTGTTGAATCGGTTCTCATGTATGTAATCTTCCCGGCTTCATAAAGTTTCTGTGCAACAGCCATTGTCTGAGCAACAGAAAACCCCAGCTTCCTGTAAGCTTCCTGTTGAAGAGTTGACGTGGTAAACGGCGGAGCAGGTGAACGGGTTCCCGGCTTGATAGTTATACTTCCTATTGAATATTTTGAACCATTGCATAACTCCAGGAATTTTAATGCCTCTTTTTCATCAGGAAACCTTTTGGAGGCTTCTGCCCTGAGCGTAGCGTTCTCCCCTTTACCTGAATCGATCAGGAAAATTGCAGTAACCCTGAAGGCGGATACTGTCTCAAAAGAAATAATCTCCCTTTCCCTTTCAACAATCAAACGGACAGCTACAGATTGAACCCTGCCGGCAGAAAGTGCTGGCTGTACCTTTTTCCAGAGCACAGGTGAAATTTCAAAGCCAACAAGCCGGTCGAGAATACGGCGAGCCTGCTGGGAATTGACAAGGTTCATATCAACCTGCCTTGGAGTTTCAATGGCATTTGTGATAGCCTCTTTGGTTATTTCATGAAATACAATTCTCTTTGTTGTTAACAGATCGAGTTTCAGAACGCTGGCAAGATGCCATGCAATAGCCTCTCCTTCGCGGTCCTCGTCAGATGCAATCCAGATATTTTTTGAATCAGCAGCGGCTTTGCGCAACTCGCTGACAACTTTTGCCTTTTCCTTTGGAACCTCATAATCGGGTTCGAAATTATGTTCAATATCTATACCCAGGTTCTTCTTTGACAGGTCTCTGATATGCCCGAAACTAGAAACAACGCGGAAATCTTTTCCCAGAAACTTCTCAATGGTTTTCGCTTTGGCAGGCGACTCAACAATTACAAGATTTTCGATCATGACAGCAGATATTTATTCTTTTTTTCAGACGACAAAGTAAATCAATTAGGTACCAAACTTCAAAATAAACCGTTAAGATTCTTTATTATTTACTATTTTTGGACCAAACATCTTAAGTAAATGAAAGGCGATACCAACAACAAAAAATACCAGATTTGGTTCTGGGCGATCTTTATTTTTCCATTTATTGTTGTTATAACATTATTTATTCTGATTTCCAAAGGGAAACTTGGTCCCATGCCTTCTTTCGGAGAGCTTGAAAATCCGGAATATTATCTGGCAGCGCAGGTTCTTTCAGAAGATGGAGTCCTCCTGGGAAAGATCAGCATTGAGAACCGGACATGGACAGAGTATAAAGATTTATCGCACTATGTGACTGATGCTCTTATATCTACTGAGGACATTCGTTATAACAGACATTCCGGTATTGATATTCGCGGACTTGGCCGTGCAGTTGTACGCACTGTCCTTCTGGGCCAGAGCACCGGCGGCGGAAGTACAATAACACAGCAGCTGGCAAAGCAACTTTATCCGAGAGATACCGCCAGAAATTCTGTTCTTATGAAGAATATCAAACTGAGTGTTTCAAAGTTCAAAGAATGGCAGACAGCAGTTAAGCTTGAGAGGAGCTATACAAAAGAAGAGATAATAACAATGTATCTGAATAAGTTTGATTTCAGTTACAATGCAATTGGAATAAGATCTGCAGCAAGAGTATACTTCAATACAACACCCGATTCTCTTAGCCTTCAACAGGCAGCGGTTTTAGTAGGAATGCTTAAAGCATCAACAAGGTATAATCCCATACGGAATTATGATCTTATGCTTCAGAGGAGAAATGTAGTAATCTCCCAGATGGCGAAATATGGCTATATAAATCCATCTCTTGCAGATTCTGTAATGAAATTGCCGATAGATGTTGACTTCAGGATAGAAGATCATAATTCAGGACTGGCAACTTATCTCAGACAATACTTAACGAACATAATGAGGAAACCTGAACCTGACAAAAATAGATATGTTCAGCAAACATCGTATGACGATGCATTATGGGAATGGAATAACAATACACTTTACGGCTGGTGCAATAAAAATAAAAAACCTGACGGGACTAGTTATGATGTATATAGAGACGGGTTGAAGATATATACAACAATTAATTCCCGAATGCAGAAGTATGCTGAAGAGGCATTGGCCGAACATCTTTCTAAAGAGGTACAACCTGATTTCTATAAACGGGCAAAATGGTTTAAAAATCCACCATATTCTGATGATCTGACAAGGAAAGAGGTTGATGATTTAATAATGACTTCGCTTAAGCAAAGTGACAGGTATTATATAATGAGGGCACGGGGTATTTCTGAGGATTCAATTATGCTTGCTTTTAATACCCGTGTCAAGATGAGAGTCTTTTCATGGAAAGGCGACAGGGATACCATAATGACTCCTCTCGATTCTATCAGGTATTATAAATATTTTATCCGTTCGGCATTTCTGGTGGAGAATCCTCATAACGGATACGTTCAGGCGTATGTGGGAGGTCCTGATTTCAGATATTTTAAGTACGATGCCATAACTCAGCAGAAGAAACAGGTTGGAAGCACAATTAAGCCTTTTCTATATACTGTTGCAATGCAAAACGGATATTCTCCCTGTTATGAGGTTGAGGACATTCCGCGCTCTTTTGATATCCCCGGCGATTCTGTTCCATGGTCGCCAAGGAGTACCGGACCCCCGGCATTTCATGGAAAAATGGTGACATTAGCATGGGGGCTGGCTGAGTCTGAAAACTATATTTCAGCTTGGTTAATGAAACAGTTCAAACCAACTGCGGTTGCCGACCTTATGCACAAGATGGGAGTCAGAAGTTTTATTGATCCTGTGCCATCCATTTTTTTAGGTACATCCGATATTAAACTTGAGGAGATGGTCGGAGCCTATGGTACTTTTGCTAATAAAGGTGTATATACCAGACCTATGTATATTACTCGTATTGAGGATAAGAATGGGAATACAATTTCAAGATTCACGCCAAAGATTGAAGAGGTTTTAAGTGAAGACCAGGCCTTTCTGATGCTCAATCTTCTACAGGGTGTTATTAGATTTGGTACCGGAAATAAGATAAGAAGGGATTACAATCTGATGAACCAGATTGGGGGGAAAACAGGAACAACACAGAATCATTCAAATGGATGGTTCATGGCGGTAACACCTAATTTGGTGGGTGGGGTATGGAGTGGTTGGGAAGATCAGGGTATACATTTTGAAACATTAGGAGAAGGATCAGGGGCAAATATGGCGCTTCCGATTATGGGTATCTTTCTGAAAAAGCTATATAACGATCCTCAATTAGGAATTATGGAGGCTGATGAGTTTGAGCGTCCTGCTAATTTCAATATGGAACTTGACTGTAATAAGGTCAGGAATAGCAATTCACACGGAGGTAATTCGAGAAGGGTTAGATATTAAAATGCTCAGGGCACAGTGCTCAGAGCTCAGTGGGGAAACTTCAGAATTAAATAAGAGTTTTTCTAAAACTTGTAATTTTTTTGCTGAGGGTTAACAGTTGATTTCTTATAACAAGCTTTTCTTCAACTGTTATTATTTTTCGCCTTTCGAAAATATGTAGAATGTTGACGCATTCGAAATCGGACCTACGTGCAATATTCAGAAAGCTGGCAAATTCTTTATTTGAAAACGATCCTGAACCTTCAGCTATGTTATTGGAGATACTCATGCCAGCAGCTCTTAACTGCTCTGCAAATCTGAAGAACTTTTTAGCATCTGCTTTTTCTGCATAGTCAAATAAAATATCAGAAATCGCAATAGAATCCTTCCAGATATCAAGCTGTTCGAATCTAAAATCATCCATACTCTTATATCCTTTATTAAATTGTCATATACTCTTCAACCTTTTATTGTCAAATTGATTGCTCTGTGCTCTGTGCCCTGTGCCCTTAGCTAAACAACGATCTTATCAGGTTCTCAATCTTTCCCACATGTATCACCTCAATATCCAGTCCCTTAACTGATATATTTCTATGATATTTCGATATATATATTTTACTAAATCCCATTTTTGATGCTTCGCGGATACGCTGTTCAATACGTGAAACGGGTCTTATTTCTCCTGACAAACCTGTTTCTCCTGAAAAACATACCTCCCGGCCTATAGGAATATCAAGATTAGAAGAGAGGACAGAACTTATAATCGCCAGATCTATTGCCGGGTCGTTTACTTTTATGCCTCCTGCAATATTCAGGAAAACATCTTTTACCCCCAATTTAAAACCAGCTCTTTTCTCAAGGACAGCAAGAAGCATATTAAGTCTCCTGATATCGAATCCGGTTGAGCTTCGCTGAGGAGTTCCGTATACTGCACTACTGACAAGCGCCTGTGTTTCAATGAGAAATGGCCTCAGTCCATCGACAGTGGCGGCAATTGAGATTCCGCTCAGGGCCTCATCGTGCTGATTGATAAACATTTCAGATGGGTTGTCAACTTCTCTTAACCCTGTCTCGACCATCTCAAAAATACCTAATTCAGCTGTTGAACCGAATCTGTTTTTAACCGAACGGAGAATACGGTAAACATAGTTATTGTCACCCTCAAAATAGAGAACCACATCGACGATATGTTCAAGAACTTTCGGACCTGCCAGTGTGCCATCCTTTGTAATATGCCCGATCAGGAAAACAGGGATACCGGTTATCTTTGAGTATTTAAGAAGTTGTGCAGCGCATTCCCTTACCTGGGTGACAGATCCAGCTGAGGACTCAAGCATGGAATTGTTTATTGTCTGGATTGAATCAATTATTATTAATCCGGGTTTAATATTCTCAGCATGAGCCAGGATGCTTTCAAGGTCCGTCTCACAAAGAATATAACACTGAGGGTTGGAATTCTTCATCCTTCGCGCCCTGAGGCTTATTTGTTCTTCACTTTCCTCCCCCGAAACATAAAGGATATTTTTCCCTTTAAGGGCAAGGGCCAGCTGGAGCGCCAGTGTTGATTTTCCAACGCCCGGTTCTCCCCCCAGCAGAATCAATGATCCGCCCACAATCCCACCTCCCAGTATCCTGTCGAGTTCGGCGATACCTGTCTTTTGGCGACCATGTTCATCTGCCTTAATACTATCCAGAAGTTCAGGTTTTCTTTTCTCCTGGTTTATAACGAACGAGACCTCACGTGACGAAGCGGGAGCAATAATTTCTTCGTGGTAGGTATTCCATTCCTTACAAGAAGGGCATCTTCCGATCCACTTAGCCGATTCGACTCCGCAGTTCTGACACACGAATACTGTTTTACTTTTTGCCATAATCTTTACCCCCAGTTGGGGAGTTGGGGGGTTGAACTATAGGTGGAATGGGGGATTTCTCTTTTCTGAAAATTATGAAGAAAGATATTGCTCCGATAATGGCAACAAAAATAAGCTGCGATTCATGAGTAAGTAATGCATACGCCAAACCGTCTTCAATTGGTATTCCATTTACAATAAGAAGACCTTGTGAAACGAAATAATGAAATGCACCCATCCCGCTTGGAACCGGAGCTGACATTGCAATTCCTCCTATTACAAGAATGAAAATACTGTTTCCAAAAGTCAGATGTGAAGTGCTCTCAAGGGAGAATACCACAACCCATGTCATTAATGAATAGTTGACCCAGATGAAAACAGTATGGAAGATAAACTCCCATTTTCTTTTAAGATTGGTAATAGATTTCAGTCCGTTAATTATACCACGCGCAAGGTCGAACATCTTTGAAAAAAACCGGATCTTACGAAGATTTTTTTTGTATCTGATCATCAGAAAGAGTGTGATTGCTCCCAGAGAAAAGAGGATTACCCACAGAACCCATGTATTTCCGAAGAGTGAAAATACTTTCTGTCCTATAGGTACGAGAAGACTCTCTTTAAGAAAAAGACCTATCTGATTACCGCTGGTGAATATCAGGATTATCATTATGAGAAGAAGGGAAAAAAAGTCAATGGTACGCTCAATGACTACAGTTCCGATCAGTTGATCCACCGGGATTTTTTCCTTTTTCCCCAATGCCACACAACGCGTTATTTCTCCGATTCTTGGCAGAGCGACATTTGCCAGGTAACCTGTCATCAGGGCGTAAAACGCATTTTTGGTTGAAGGATTGAACCCCAGGGGGTTTACAAGCAGTACCCATCTTCTTGCCCTGCTAATAAATGCAAACAGCCCGAAGAGAACTGACAGCAGGAGCCATGAGTAGTTTGCTTCCTTCAATTCCGCTCCAAGTTTTGTAAAGTTAACAGTTCGGAATGCAAACCACAATAAGAGGATTCCGACAGATAAGAAAGCCAGAAATTTCAAAGTCTGCAGAATACCTTTTCTCAACTTCAGATAAGTTTATTGGTTTTAGTATCGGGGAAGATAATTACTGGTTTGAATGCTTTAGCTTCCTGAAAATCGAGTAAGCCGAACGACATAATAATAATAATATCGCCAACAATAACCTTCCTGGCGGCAGCGCCATTAAGACAGATGTCTCCTGACCCACGGATACCTTTAATTATATATGTCTCAAGACGTTCACCATTATTCAGATCTAAAACATAGACTTTCTCGTTTTCAATCAGGTTTGCAGCATCTATAAGATCCTCATCAATTGTAATACTCCCAATATAATTGAGGTTAGCCCCGGTAATTGTAACCTTGTGGATTTTTGATTTTATTACTTCTATTAACATTGTTTGATATTCTATTGATCCTAATCAGAGTGCAAAGGTAATTAACCTTTTGGTTCAGACCAATCCAATTTCAATATTATCTATCAGTCTAATATTACCGGCTTTGACGGCAATGCAACCAAAGTACTTTTTATCCTTTTTCATTTCATCTTTTGTGCTTACAGGGATCAGTTCCGTATCGTCTGCGATCTCAAAGTATTCGACATTAAATCCAGGTACACTATTGATATTTTTTTCAACGAATGATTTGATTTCCCGGATATCATATTCTTTAATCATTACCGAGGCAGCTGAGATAGTTTTATAGATTATGGGTGAATGGAGTCTGATTTTGGGATCCAAAAGCCGGTTCCTGCTGCTCATTGCCAATCCGTCATTTTCGCGTACTATCGGATTACCAATTATTCTCACCTTGTTGCCTGTCTGTTTTACAAGAGCTCTGATAACGGCGAGTTGCTGAAAGTCCTTCAAACCAAAAATGGCAATATCGGGATTTACTATTTCGAACAACCTGCTTACAACCTGTGCTACACCGTTAAAATGGCCTGGACGGTGTAGAGCTTCCATAACATTATCGAGGTTTCCAAAATGAAATTCTCTTTTATCTTCTTCAGGATAAATTTCTTTGACGCCGGGAGTAAAAACGAGGTCAGTTTCCCGCAATACCTTACTGAGTAGTTCAAAGTCGCTATCAGGCGTTCTTGGATAATTCTTCAGGTCATTTTTATCATTGAATTGTGTAGGGTTCACAAAAATGCTCACAACTACTACCGGACATTGTTGTACAGCGCTTTCAGCAAGAGATAAATGCCCTTCATGAAGAGCGCCCATTGTCGGTACAAATCCTATGGGAGAAAGATGCATTTTTCTTAATTGGTTTTGCAGTTCAATTACAGTATTTATTACCTTCATAATTAAAGATTTTCTTACAAACATAATCTCTTTAATGCATAAACTTAGTGAACCTTTGTAAAATCCCTGGAATAACTTTATGATTAATTTGAAATGGATATCCCGATGATACAGATATTCGGTTCTCTATGAATATCCCACTATTTATTATGTTATTAATTTTTATTATCTTTGCACCTTAATTAGAAATGGCATATCCAGGCAGGTAAATGGAAAGCAGGAAGGTATTATTCATTTCACAAGAGATCACTCCGTATTTAAGTGAGACAAAGTTGTCGAAGATCGGAAGGTTTCTACCCCAGGGCATTCAGGAAAGAGGCAAAGAGATCCGGACTTTCATGCCGAGGTATGGTTGTATCAATGAAAGAAGGAATCAGCTTCATGAAGTAATCCGTCTTTCGGGGATGAATCTTATCATCGACGATACCGACCATCCTCTTATAATCAAAGTTGCGTCTATTCAGTCTGCCAGGATGCAGGTCTATTTTATTGATAATGACGATTATTTCCTGCGAAAATTTATTATCAGCGATGCTGCGGGGAATGAATTTGAAGATAATGATGAACGGGCATTATTTTTTGCCCGGGGTGTAATTGAAACTGTAAAGAAACTGAGATGGGCTCCGGATATTGTTCATTGCCATGGATGGATGTCCGCTCTTGTTCCGGTTTATCTGAGGAGCATTTACAACGATGATCCCCTTTTTCATAACTACAAAATAATCTATTCCATTTACAATAATGATTTTAAAACTCCGTTTAGATCAACATTCGCGGATAAGCTGCGGTTCGATGGAATAGATGCAGAAAACCTTAAAATGGTTAAAAACCCGGATTTTGTTAACGTATCAAAGCTGGCTATTAAATATTCTGACGGAATCATTATCGGAAGCGAAGATATAAACGAGGAATTGAAAAAATACCTGAAAACAGTTAACAAACCGATTCTTGAATTTAAGGATGAAACCGAATATATTGATGCCTACAATGATTTTTATGACAAGATATTATAATAGATCCCGACATACCAACAGAATTGTTTCTGTCTCTCCACAACTCTTTAGAATACTCCGTCTTACACTTTTTGCCCTGATAGTTACTGTTGTGAGTTCATGCGAAAAACAGGTTTTAAAAATCGGAGCAGATATCCTTCCGAATAACGATTTTGTCTCATTAAATTCCATTGATACATTAAGCGTTTTCTCTTATACCATGTCTGATGATTCAGTCCGTACTAACAATCCCTCAATTTCTTATCTTGGGCAGATCTATGATCCATATTTTGGTACCACAAGCGCAGGATTTGTTTCGCAATTAAGACTCAGCAACAGATGGGATGGTCTTCCATTTACCGTTGATTCGATGAAATTGTTTCTGTCTCTGTTAACTACAAAAGGCGGCGGATCGGGTATAATACATTCTATTAGCATATATGAGATAGCCGATCAGATTTACATTGATTCAGCCTACTATTCAAAGACACCTTTAAATCTGACAGGGTTTAAAGTTGCCGATATAGATTTACCTGTATTGAGAACCGATACAATAAACAATATTGGTCTCAGGCTGCCGGGAAATGGGGTAGAACTTGGGAATTATCTCTTGCGCGACACCACAAAACTTTTTCACAGCAATACCATTCCTGATTTCAGATCGTATTTCAAAGGCTTTTATTTTCAGATGAATCCGAGTTCTGAACCATTGCTTGTTTCTTTAAGTCTTTTATATAACCTGACATCCTATTATAATTTTTTTGTTTTATACGGACATGACTCCGCCGGTTCTTCTAAAGAATATTCTTTCATACTTGATGCAAAGAATCCCAACGTATCTTATAACAGGTTTTTACATGATTATACCACAGCCACTCTTGGAGATAAAATGGCACATAGAAACACAACTTACAGAGACACACTTTCGTACCTGCAGGCTCTTAATGGAGTATTCACAAAAGTATCATTGCCGGGTCTTGAAAAGTTGAAAAATGATGGATCATTAGGGAAAGTAGCAATCAATAGAGCCAGACTTGTAGTTCCCATAAACTTTAATAAGACAAGTACTAAAACATACTTAAATTCTGTACCGCTGAGTCTTCGTTTGAGGTATAGGACAAAAAGCGGAACCAGATTTGATGTTCCTGACTATTCAATGGCATCGACTACCTCTGATGTTACTCACCATTTTTTTGACGGCACCCTGGATTCTGTAGCAAATGTATATAATTTCAACATACCTGCTTTTGTTCAGGCATATCTCAAAGATGCCACCGGAAATGTAAAACCTGAACTGGAAATTTATCAGGGTTCCGGCACAAAAAATGTTATCCTTAAGGCAAATAAAAACAAAACTCCGGTTAAATTTGAATTTGTCTATACTAAGTTCTAGATTTTGTGAACCAGAATAATTACTTTCGTAATGAAATTCTAAAACTTCTTTATTATGTGCGGAATTATTGGTTATATAGGATCAAAAAATGCCCGTGAAATAATAATTAATGGTCTGAAAAGACTTGAGTATCGTGGATATGATTCTGCCGGCATAGCTCTTATAAACGGCGAAACAAAAATCTTTAAATGCGCTGGCAGAGTAAAAGATCTTGAGGACCTGATCAACAAGTCCAGTTTTAACGGAACTACAGGAATGGGGCATACAAGATGGGCTACGCACGGCGAACCTAATGAATTGAATGCCCACCCCCAGGTATCCTATAAGGGCAACTTCGTCGTTGTTCATAACGGAATAATTGAGAATTATGCACTTCTTAAGAAACACCTTGAGAGCAGAGGTGTAAAATTTACGAGCCAAACCGATACTGAAGTTCTTGCCAATCTCATTGAGCACATGTACCTCGAGGGTGATCTCACCGCTGAACAGGCAATTACCCTGGCTCTAAACAGGGTTGAAGGTGCTTATGGACTCGTAATAATCTGTACTAAAGAACCCGACAGACTTTTTGCTGCCAAAAAGGGAAGCCCTCTTGTTATTGGAGTGGGAGACGGTGAAAACTTTATAGCTTCGGATGCAACACCGATCGTTGAATACACACAGAGGGTAATATATCTGAATGACGATGATATAGCTATCATAAAGAAGGATGAGCTTGTGCTCAAATCAATCAGAACAAAAAAAATACAACCGGAAGTAAAGGAGATAGATCTTAAAATAGGGGAGATTGACAAAGAAGGTTTTGCTCATTTCATGCTAAAGGAAATTTTTGAACAGCCAAGGGCAATTCATGATACTTTCAGGGGCAGGGTATTACCTGATTATTCAGGTATAATGCTTGGAGGACTGCATGACGTTCTTGAGACAATGGCCCAGTCGGAAAGAATTATTATTATCGCCTGCGGTACTTCATGGCATGCAGGATTGGTTGGAGAATATATTTTTGAAGAATACACCCGGATTCCGGTTGAAGTGGAGTATGCATCCGAATTCCGTTATAGGAATCCGATAATAAAAAAAGGCGATATTGTAATTGCAATAAGCCAGAGTGGTGAAACAGCCGATACCCTTGCCGCTATTAAACTTGCAAGAGCAAAAGGGGCAAAAGTCATAGGAATATGTAATGTTGTCGGAAGCAGTATCCCGCGCGAAACTGATGCAGGCGTTTATACACATGCTGGTCCGGAAATAGGTGTCGCATCAACAAAAGCATTTACTACACAGGTCATGGTTCTGGCAATGATGGCTTTTGAAATAGGTCATAAAAAGGGAACTCTTTCCGATTCCGCCTATAAAGACCTCATAACAGAACTGGCATCAATCCCTGACAAAATTGAGAATGCGCTAAAAGTAAACGACCAGGCACTTGAACTTGCGAAAATATTTCAGAATACACACAATGCTCTTTACCTTGGAAGAGGATATTTGTTCCCTGTTGCGCTGGAGGGGGCTCTGAAACTGAAAGAGATTTCATATATACACGCTGAAGGCTATCCTGCCGCTGAAATGAAACATGGTCCGATTGCCCTTATAGATGAGAAGATGCCTGTTGTTGTTGTTGCAACAAAAGATGACACTTATGAAAAGGTGGTAAGTAACATACAGGAAATTAAAGCGAGAAAAGGAGTTGTAATTGCGATTGTAACCGAAGGTGATGAAATAATCAGTAAAATGGCTGACTATGTTCTTGAAGTTCCTGAAACACTTCCCGTCTTTTCCGGATTACTCGCGGTTATCCCGCTTCAATTACTTTCATATCATATTGCGGTATTACGAGGGTGTAATGTTGACCAGCCAAGAAACCTGGCTAAATCGGTAACTGTCGAATAATAAATCCTTAAAGCTCCGAGATGAAATTGAAAGCTGATTTCAGGAACATAACTGTACCGGAAACCGCTATCTTAAAGTGTAACGGTTGCAGTTGTGATGACTGGAGCAGAGTCAGGGTCAAAGAGGGTTTTGATCCTTCATGTTGCAGGAATGTTATTTTTTCTGGGGATATCACCCTCGGCGTATTCAATAAACCATTTATTGATGAATCAGGAGTTAGCATACCGAGCGGTATCCTTAACGCCCGACTGCATAACTGTACCATCGGATCAAATGTTATAATCCATAATATAGGTGATTATATTGCAAATTATAATATAGAAGATGAGGTAGTTATAAAGAATTGTGGAAAAATTTGTACAGAAGGCATTTCAACTTTCGGGAACGGCACTACAGTAAATGTCCTGAATGAAACCGGGGGAAGGGCAGTAAAAATCTGGGACAGGCTTTCTGCGCATGAGGCATACATAATAGCTTTATACCGGCATAGAAGTGAAGCGGTCAGAACAATAGAGAAAATGGTTGACGATTATTCCTTATCACATTCATCAGAAAGAGGAACCATAGGACAAAACTCCAGAATTTTCAATTCAGGCAATATTCGTAATGTAAAATTCTGTTCTTTCAGCCACATAGAAGGAGCCATAACTCTTAATGAAGGATCAGTAAACAGTTCTGAATCAGATCCTGTTTATATAGGTCCGGGTGTCATAATGGAACATTTTATTGTCTGTTCAGGATCAAGAGTTACTGAATCAACGCTGATTGATAAGTGTTTCATCGGGCAGGGATGTGTACTTGCCAAACAATATTCAGCAGAAAACTCACTGTTCTTTGCCAACTGCGGCGGATATCACGGAGAGGCATGTTCAATATTTGCCGGCCCCTACACGGTTACTCATCACAAATCAACTCTGCTCATCGCAGGGATCTTTTCATTTATGAATGCCGGAAGCGGGTCAAACCAGAGTAACCACATGTACAAGCTAGGACCCATTCACCAGGGAATAATGGAAAGGGGTTCTAAGACAACAAGTGATTCATATCTTCTGTGGCCGGCACGTATAGGTCCATATACACTTATAATGGGCCGTCATTATAAGAATATGGATACATCCTCTCTTCCATTTTCATATCTCATAGAAAGTAATGATGAAAGTATACTTGTACCCGGAATTAATCTGAAAAGCGTAGGTACAATCAGAGATGCACAGAAATGGCCCATCCGCGACATGAGGAAAGATCCATACAAGATTGACCAGGTTAACTTTAATCTCCTCAGTCCCTATACAATCCGGAAGATGTTCGAAGGAAGGGAAATTTTGCAAAAGCTTAAATCAGAATCACTCCCCGGGACAACTTCATTTACCTACAATAACATGAAGATCACTTTGTCATCTCTGGAGAGGGGAATAGAACTGTATCAGACCGGAATTAATAAGTTCCTCGGGAACTCATTAATAAAACGGCTTGAGCAATGTGATCTAAGAACAAATGAAGAGCTTCAGCAACGGCTCGCCCCCGACAGGTCGCACGGTAGCGGAGAATGGGTTGATCTGGCAGGATTGATTGCACCAAAGAAAGATGTAGACAAGCTTTTAGATGATATTGAGTCGGGAATGATCTCTTCGGTTGAGGTTCTGGCAAAATCATTTATAGGTTTGCATAATTCATATTACAGATGGGAGTGGACCTGGGCATGCGAAAGTTTAGAAGAAGAAGCCGGAATATCAATCAATAAATTAACGGCTAAGGATGTAATTACAATAGTAAAAAAGTGGAAAAAAAGTGTTATTGATCTGGATAATCTGCTATATGAGGATGCAAGGAAAGAATTCACACTGTCGTCGATGACCGGTTTTGGGATCGATGGGGGAGCTGAGGTTAAAAAGCTTGATTTTGAGCAGGTTAGAGGCGAGTTTGAATCAAACAGCGTAGTAGCAGCCATACAAGAGCATATAAAACAAAAAACAGCTCTGGGTGACGAAATAATAAATAGGATGAAGAGAATCCTCTGATTAAATGTGTTATCTGCCAGAGTACATAAGGTCGTAATACTTACTATAGTCTCCTGATAATACCCTGTCGAGCCATTTGCTGTTTGTGAGATACCATTCGACCGTTTTATCAAGACCATCAGCAAATTCAGGTATTGGCGACCATCCCAGCTCTCCCTGTAATTTAGATGAGTCAATTGCATATCTCAGATCATGTCCTGGTCTGTCTTTCACATAAGTGATAAGCTTTTCGGATGTTCCTGCAACACGATTAAGTTTTTTATCCAGGATTTTGCAGAGAAGTAAAATGAGATCCAGGTTCTTCCATTCATTATTGCCACCTATATTATAAGTATCCCCAACCTTTCCCCTGTGAAAGATCAGATCTATTGCTGAGGCATGATCCTCAACATATAACCAGTCGCGGATATTCTCTCCTTTCCCGTAAACAGGGATGGGTTTATTATTTTTAATATTGTTTATAACGAGAGGTATCAGCTTTTCGGGAAACTGGTTTGGCCCATAGTTATTTGAGCAATTTGAGATCAACGCAGGGACTCCGAAAGTATGATTATACGCTCTTACCAAATGGTCGGAGCTGGCTTTTGAAGCCGAATATGGACTTCTGGGATCGTAAGCTGTCTTTTCTGTGAAGAGGCCTTCTTTTCCAAGTGAGCCATATACTTCATCAGTCGAAATATGATAGAAAAGCTTTCCTTCGAACGAGTTTCTCCAATTGTTAAGAGCCGCATTAAGCAGATTTACGGTTCCGACTATATTAGTAAAGACAAATTCATCGGGACTGGTTATTGAACGGTCGACGTGCGATTCGGCAGCCAGATGGATTACTCCGTCAAAATTGTACTTCTTGAAAAGATCCAGAACAGATTGCTTTTCAACGATATCAATTTTTTCAAACTTATAGTTTTTAGCTTTTTCGATATCGGTAAGGTTTTCCAGGTTACCTGCATAGGTTAGCTTATCAGCATTAACAATAAGGTATTCAGGATATTTGGCAATAAATCTTCTTACGACATGCGAACCAATAAACCCGGCGCCTCCGGTAATCAGAATAGTTCGTTTCATAATTATATCTTATTACTCCTGAGGATCTTTTCCCATTCCCAGGCTGTTTTCATTGCTTCGTCAAGTGAACTTACAGTTTTCCAGCCAAGTTCTTTATTCGCGAAAGATGGATCGGCCCATATTTTTTCTATATCTCCGGCTCTTCTTCCTACTATCCTGTACTTAAGTTTAATTCCCGAAACACGCTCGAATGATTTTATAGCTTCGAGAACTGATACTCCCTTTCCTGTACCAAGATTAAACACCTCATAATTTTCTTTGTTTTTGCCTTCAATAAGCCTTTTTATTGCAACTACGTGTGCTTTTGCAAGATCAACAACATGAAGGTAATCTCTTACGCACGATCCATCGGGGGTGTTATAATCATCTCCGAAAACTTTAAGTTCCTCCCTTATACCATACCCTGTTTGAGTCAGATAGGGTACAAGATTTTCAGGAACGCCTCTTGGCAGTTCTCCTATCAGAGCCGAAGGGTGTGCCCCGATAGGATTGAAATATCTTAATGAAATAGCTCTGACGTTTTTGTCAGAAACTGTTGTATCTCTTATTATTGCTTCACCAACCTGTTTGGTGTTTCCGTATGGGGAAGTGGCCGGTTGCAGTGGAGCATCCTCAGTCACCGGGAGCTTTTCCGGTTGTCCATAGACCGTGCAGGAAGAAGAAAATACCAGGTTGGGGATACCATAGCGTTTCATAACACTAAGGAGATTAACCAATGATAAAAGATTATTCCGGTAATATTCCAGCGGTTTATTAACTGACTCGCCCACAGCTTTATAGGCTGCAAAGTGGATGACTGCTGATATATCTCTGTGTTTCTGAATAAATCCGTCAAGCTTTTCCAGGTCGCATAGGTCGAGTACTTCCAGAAGTGGTCTGACTCCGGTTATTTTATGTATTCTGTCGACTACATCGGCTTCAGAGTTATACAGGTTATCAATAATAACTGCATCGAATCCCTCCTCAATTAGTTCAACGGTCGTATGCGAACCGATATATCCGGTTCCTCCGGTTACCAGGATTTTCTTTTTCATTTACAGGCTCCAGTATGTATGATTATTTATTTTTCCACGGAAAACACCTTTCACATCAACAACAATTCCATCTTCATTTACCAAAGAAGCAAAAAATGATTCATCCAGATTTAAATATTCTTTATGACTTACAGCGACGATTATTGCATCGTACTTTCCGGCAGGGTGCGATTTCAGGTCAATCTGATATTCTTCTTTAACCTCATTTTTCCCGGCTCCCGGATCGATAACATCGACTGATATTCCGAAATCATCAAGCTCTTTGATAATATCTATGACCTTTGAATTACGGATATCGGTAACATCTTCTTTAAAGGTAATACCCATAATTAAAACGCGGGCTCCCTTAAGATTCTTGCCTGAAGCAATTATTTTTTTGACAGTCTGTTTTCCAATATATCTGCCCATACTATCGTTGATGAATCTTCCTGAATCAATCATCTGGGGATGATACCCAAGCGACTTTGCCTTGAATGAGAGATAATAAGGATCGACACCTATACAATGTCCTCCGACCAGACCAGGATAAAATTTAAGAAAGTTCCATTTTGTTCCTGCTGCCTCAAGTACTTCGAATGTATTGACACCCAGTCTATTAAAGATGATCGACAGTTCATTCATAAAAGCGATATTAATATCACG
>JADGPT010000047.1 GCA_017882345.1 Bacteroidales bacterium | reverse complement strand
AAGACAAAATGGGATAATCGTAGAGACAAATAATTATTGTATTTATTACCACATTAATTACCACAAACAAAAAGACCGTTGTAATTTATTGATTTACAATGGTCTTTCTTGATTTGTGGTCGGGGTGAGAAGACTCGAACTTCCGGCCCCTACGTCCCGAACGTAGTACGCTACCAACTGCGCCACACCCCGAAAAAAATTTCATTCAAAAAACGTTATACGCTACCTCCCGATAGCTATCGGGATGCGCCACACCCCGAAAAAAATTTCATTCAAAAAACGTTATACGCTACCTCCCGATAGCTATCGGGATGCGCCACACCCCGATAATCTGAATTTCCGGCCTTGAAACACAGACCAAAGAGTACAAAAATAATCAATCTATCATCATTACAAAACGATTTTTACTTTACTCCGGTGTCATCAAGCTATTTTTCTACTCAGCTTTCCCCTTAAGATCCTCCATTCATAAACCGTGAGTGGAGTAGTATTATACACTCATACGAACTGAACAAAAGGGATAATCTGAGACAGCTCTGACATTTTTTTCAGATTGAGAATATTTTAATAAATATTTCTCAAAATGAGAATAATTCATTTAGAAATTTCTGTTTTCAAATAATAATGTTTTTTAAAGTACCAGAAATTAAGGCGATTAACTAATTGGAATTATTCATTTCTACTTGTCATTAATTTTGGCATATCCTTTGTTTATTCTTTCAATGTAATAGTAAAGTACTTTTAAATAATACACAAAAAAGGGACAATTATACGGAGTACATAAAATTATAAACGTTTTTTCATTCAAAAGGCACAGATCATGAGAACAAATACAGTGGGATACTGGAAAGATAAAAGTGAAAAGCTTTTAAAAAAATATGATAATCTTACAGATAAAGATTTGAGATTTAATCTGGGTAAGGAAAAAGAGATGATTGAAACAGTGGGTTTTAAGCTTGGAAAATCCATGAAGAAGTTGGTTAGCATTATTATAACACTTTGATTAAATTCTGGTACGAATTTTTTTAAATCGGGTCAAAGTGATTAATAATTAAATGTTCTTGCGAAGTCGTAAGTGCAGATCTAAAAGTAATTTCTTCATCCATATATATGAAAAAGCCTGGCACGAAAGTGCCGGGCTTAGTTTTTTTAGTGTTGTGAAATTGTAAAAGTAAAATGTCAAACCATCTGACAGAACATTTTGCACAATCTGCCATGAGGCTGATTGTGAAATAATCACGGTTAAAATACTTTAATAAATATTTTAACTGGCAGCAGGTTGCAAATCTCTTTTAGCTTCTTTTGAATTGGCTTTTTTCGAATCGCCAACGTCAACTTTTCCTCCATCAAATTTTCCGGAGATAGACTCAAGAAGCGAATTGAATTGTCCCTTCATGGAATCCAAATAATCTTCTCCTTGTTTAACTATTTTACTCCGGATCTTAGAACCTTTATCGGGAGCTAACAAGACCCCGATCAATGCACCGGCAGCTATGCCGGCCAGTGCGCCTAAAACTACTTTTCCCGAGATCATAATTTAAAGTTTTAATGAAAATGTTAATAATAAAAATATTCCTCAGTTCTTACATATTGTAGGAGAGAAACAATTATATTCAGTTTTTGTTAGTCAAAGTTTGTTTTTTTTATACGTTTTTTAAAAAGATTTTATGTTTCACTCCTTAGTCTGCTTCGTATTGAAATATAGATTAGGAGAAATTTGCAGTTTCCTGATAAAAGAATAAATTTAACCACTCAAATAAGTGATATTATGTACCGCCATCTCTTTCGTTTTGTTGTAATGACAGTCACCATCCTCACTATAAACCTTCTAAACAATGCAATAAGTAAATATATAGTTAGTTATAAAAATCACTATAAACCAATAGTATTTACTTTACTTGGCATGGCAGTAACAGTAGTGATTCTTTATCCTCTTTTTATAAAACTTGAGAGCTGGATTAAGGATATTTCTGTGAAAGCTATCAAATCCGGAAGATCTGTAGCAGGCAAATATTTTGGGTTATTATTTACTTTCCTTACAGCTTTACTGATACTCTTCTATTTCTATGCAAAGATGTGGTACCATATTGATTTTTTTCAGGTCCTTCTGCATGGTAAAGCAGGTGGTTAATAGCAATTAAATCCAGTCATAAGGTGTTTCCTGATAAACATAATAATTCAACCAGTTTACAAAAAACAAATTGGCATTCGCACGCCATTTTACAAGAGGCTTTGATTTTGGATTATTATCAGGATAGTAGTTCTCCGGAATATCTATTGCCAATCCTTTTGTCAGATCGCGCTCGTATTCATCTTTAAGCGTATCTGAATTATACTCAAAATGACCTGTCACAAATATCTGCCGGCTATTTTTTGAGATAACAACATGAACACCTGCTTCTTCTGACCAGGCAGCCAGTGTTAAACCAGGATGTTGTTTAATGTCTGCTTTTCTGTTTTCTGTATAACGGGAATGAGGCGTTAGGAATGTATCATCAAAACCCCGGAATAATGGTATTTTATTATCTGTAATCTGATGTTCAAATACTCCGAATAGCTTTTTCTCCAGCGCATATTTTTGAATCCCGTAATGATGATATAACCCTGCCTGGGCACCCCAGCATATATGCAAAGTGTTGGTTACATTTGTTTTACTCCAGTCCATTACTTCTGAAATCTCATTCCAGTAGTCAACTTTCTCAAATTCAAGATTCTCTACTGGAGCTCCTGTAATTATCAGACCATCATAGCGTTTGTGTTTAATTTGGTCAAATGTGTTATAAAAAATATTTAAGTGTTCTTTTGAGGTATTTTTTGAATCATGTTTATCCATATAAAAAAAGTCAATTTCTATCTGCAGTGGTGTATTTGACAGAACTCTTATAAAGTCGGTTTCAGTTACAATTTTAAGCGGCATCAAATTACAGAAGGCAATTCGCAAAGGACGTATATCCTGCTGTGCTGCACGCTGCTCATCCATAATAAAAATGTTTTCATTCTTAAGGATAGTAATTGCCGGTAGATTATTTGGGATTTTTATTGGCATTGTATTGTACTCTTTTATGTCAGGATGCTAAATTATACTTTTCAATTATGAATAAGACAGATATTCCTTATATAATGTTTTAAAGGGAGAGGTGTCAATTACTGGTCCCCGGCATCCTCTTGAGAGTGAAAAAATAAAATCGCACAACAGAAAGTACTCCTGAAGGAATTTGTGACATCTCGCCTATTGCCTTTAAAGCCTCTGCAGTCTTTACAACATTTAATATAAGATCCGCACCCGTATTGTATGTGGAATATTCCTAAGGTCCTTAATGACTGAAGCATCCAACTCACTCTCCGTTTCCAGGATAACATAACCGATATCAGAATCAGTCTGAAGATATTCAGCTGAAATATTGATACCTTTTGAAGAAAAATAATGGTTTATTTCGCCCAGAACACCCGGAACATTCTTATGTATATGTAAGAAGCGTTGTTTGGAGGAGTTGGCCTGCAATGCAATCTCGACGAAGTTCACTGCCCCAATGGTTGATCCTGTATCGCTGTATCTTACGAGTTTTTCAGATACTTCAGTTCCAATATTGGCAAGTGCTTCCAGGGTACTTCCTGCAATATGAGGTGTTAGAATTACATTATTAAAATCCTGGAGATCATTCTCAAATGGCTTATCATTCGAGGAGGGCTCTTCCGGAAATACATCAGCAGCGACTCCTGCCAGGTGCTTCGATCTGAGCGCTTCGGCAACAGCCTTATAATCAACGACATCTCCACGAGAGGCATTAATAAGACATGCTCCATTTTTCATAAGAGCAATCTGGTCCCGGGAGATCATATTCCTTGTTAATGCTGTTAATGGCACATGTACTGTAATGGTGTCAGAGATCTTTAAAAGATCGGTCAGGGTTGGTACAGGCTTGGAATTACCCAGACTGAGTTTCTTTTCAATATCATAATAGATAATATTCATACCAAGGCTTTCGGCAAGGATGGAAACCTGTGTACCTATATGTCCATAACCAATAATTCCAAGAGTTTTACCTCTTATTTCCACCGAGTTGTTGAATGATTTCATCCATATTTTATTATGGGCCAGCGCATTTTTTTCAGGAATACCACGCATGAGCATAACACACTCTGCAATAACCAGTTCAGCAACTGATCGTGTATTTGAGAAAGGAGCATTAAATACAGGTATTCCCAGCATCTTGGCATCCTGTATGTCTACCTGATTTGTACCTATACTGTAACATCCGATAGCAAATAGTTTAGGCGTTTTGAACAGTAAGCTTTTCCGAAGCTCAGTACGGCTTCTGATACCGATTATATGGGTATTAACCATTTTTTTTTCAAGCTCCTCCCCGGAAAGCGCTCCATTCAAACATTCAATATCACTATAGCCATTCTCCCTGAAGACCACGCTGGCATTCTCATGGATCCCTTCCAGTAACAGAACTTTGATCTTGCTCTTATCAATTGAAAAATTTGTCATCAGCACTTTATTAAGGATTATTTAAAGTAAATATCTAATTTGAGATTATAGATTAGTTCCTGCAAAGTAAATAAAAGAGTCCGGTTGTACAAATTCTTTTGTAGTCCTGTGTGGATTCTTTGTGTAAATAAAGAAATATATGAAGTGGATGGTACTTTGTCGTGGAATCAATATCTTGCTTGTTGTAAAAAGTAATTAAACTAATCTGAGAAAAGCAGAGTTTTAATATTCTTATCAACCATAAAATTTATAAATATGTTAAAATCTGAAAATCATTTTAAAAGCAAAAACGGATTAAAAATATTTACTGTGACAGCATTGATTCTGTTCGTTTCACTTATTGCCAGTTCACAGGGAGGTGATATCAAGTGGTCGAATGACGGAAATTCATATTATCGTGTTGAGAAAAATGAACTCATTCAATACACCTTACCTGATAATAAGCCGGTTGTGGTAATATCCAAACAACAACTTACCCCAACAGGAGATACAACTCCGCTTCAGTTCAACTATTTCAGTTTCTCCGCTGACCAGCAAAAAGTACTGCTTTTCACAAATACAAAAAGAGTATGGAGACTCAATACAAAAGGTGATTACTGGATGATTGACAGGACTTCAGGAACACTCTCTCAATTAGGTAAAACTCTTCCTGCATCATCATTAATGTTTGCCATGTTTTCACCCGATGGAAAGTCTGCAGCCTATGTCAGCGGAAACAATATTTATGTTGAGGACCTGACCACTTCACAAATTAAAGCCCTGACCAGTGATGGTACTGTAACACTTATTAACGGTACATTTGACTGGGTTTATGAAGAAGAATTTGCCTGCCGTAACGGATTTCGCTGGAGCCCTGATAGTAAAAAAATTGCCTATTGGCAGATTGATGCCAGCAGCATCAAAAAGTATTACCTTATAAATAACACCGATTCCATTTACTCCAGGATTATACCAATAGAATATCCTAAAGTCGGCGAAAAACCATCGTCGTGTCGGGTCGGAGTTGTAAATATTGCAGATAACAGAACCACGTGGATGAGAATCCCTGGCGATCCCGCTCAAAACTATATCGTTAGAATGGAGTTTATTCCCGCTACAGATAACCTGCTTACCCAACAACTTAATCGTAAGCAGAACGTCAGCAAACTTTATATTTCCGAAGCTTCCACCGGCAATTCTAAGTTAATCAACGAAGAAGCTGACGCAGCATGGGTTGATATCTACCAACCGGGGAATCCTTATTCTATAGACTTTACAAATAAATTTATATGGTTGAATGAATCCAAAAGCATTCTCTGGGATTCTGAAAAAGATGGTTGGAGACACTTATACCAGGTCTCCCTTGAAGGAAAACCTGAAAAACTGGTAACAAATGGCAAATACGATTTTTCTGATATCATATATATCGACCAAAAGAAAGGGTATGTTTATTTTATGGCGTCACCCGATAATGCCACACAGAACTATCTGTATCGCACCAAACTGGATGGTTCGGGTACAGCAGAATTGGTGAGTCCGGCATCTTTAAAGGGTACTCATAACTATTCATTCTCACCTAATGGTAAATTTGCATCTCATTCATTTTCAAACAGTTTTACACGTCCGGGACGTGAGTTTATCAGAGTAGCAAATCAAAAACCATTGAATGAAAAACAGGGTATTGTCGCCCGGCTTGATTCACTTAAGGTTAAGCCTGTTACAGAATTCTTCAAAATTAAAACTATTGACAGTGTTGAGATGGATGGATGGATGGTAAAACCGCTGAACTTTGATCCGGCAAAGAAATATCCCGTAGTTTTTTATGTTTATACCGAGCCTGCCGAAGCTACTGTAATTGATTCTTATGGCAGAGGACGGAACTTCCTCTATTTGGGAGATATGACCAAGGATGGATACATTTATATCTCACTTGACAACAGGGGTACACCGGCGCCGAAAGGAGCAGCCTGGAGAAAATCTATTTACAAAAAAATCGGTCAGATCAATATTCACGACCAGGCCATGGCAGCAAAGGAAATACTGAAATGGGATTTTATCGACCCTGAAAGAGTTGCCGTCTGGGGATGGAGCGGGGGCGGCTCTGCCACATTGAATCTGATGTTTCAGTATCCTGAGATCTACAAAACTGGAATAGCAATTGCTGCCGTTGCCAATGAGCTTACCTACGATAATATTTACCAGGAGCGTTATATGGGTCTGCCTCAGGAAAACATGGAGGCTTATATTAAAGGCTCACCAATTACGTACGCAAAAAACCTGAAGGGTAACCTGCTGTACATCCATGGAACGGGTGATGACAATGTTCATTATCAGAATGCCGAGATGCTCCTGAACGAGCTTATAAAATACAATAAGCAATTTCAGTTCATGGCGTATCCAAACCGAACGCACGGTATTTCGGAAGGAGAAGGTACTTTTCTTCATCTTGCTACCCTTTACACCAGCTATTTAAGGAAGAATTGTCCTCCCGGAGGAAGGTAAATCCTGATGTAAGTTCGCTTTGAAAGAGCACCGGGGACAGATTTACCGGGAAGAGCCTGACAATGTCAGAATCACATAATTCTCGATTAGTAATTCCAAATTCATAATTTTATCGCACTTTTGCCGTGAATATAAATTGATATGAAGTCCTTGTTTTCCGGAGATGCTTTTGCAGTAATACACGTTAAAAATTTCCGTTTCTATTTGTCCTATCGCATTTTCATGACAATGGCCAGCCTTATGCAATCAGTTATTGTAGGATGGCAGGTATACGAATTATCCCACAATGTTCTCTGGCTTGGGTTTATTGGTCTGGTTGAAGTGATCCCTCAGGTCAGTATTTCTCTCTTTGCCGGACATTATATCGATTTATGGAACCGGAAAAAGATTATTAAATATACAACTCTGATACTTGTTCTTGGTTCGATTATTCTGTTGATATACAGTGCAAATGCAGCATATTTCTCCGAAAAATATGGTATTCTCCCGGTTTTCTTCACTATCTTTTTAACTGGTCTCGCACGCGGGATATTAGGCCCTGCCCAGGTTGCATTAATGGGCCAGCTTATACCCAGGAACTTATATGCAAATGCAGCTACATGGAACAGTGCTAACTGGCAGGTCGCTGCAGTTATGGGTCCGGCAATAGGAGGATTAGTCTATGGGTTTTGGGGAATAGTGCCGGCCTATTCACTGGTATTCGCTTTATATACACTTTCATTCTTTATGATAATGCTTATAAAATCCGGCAGACACGAAGTTATTGAAACTTCCGAAGGTGTTTTAACCCGGATTCGAAGTGGCATTAGCTTTGTCTTTAAAACACCCGAATTGCTTGGCGCTTTTACACTCGATATGTTTGCTGTTCTGTTCGGTGGCGCAGTTGCAATGCTTCCGGTATTTGCATCGGATATACTTCATGCCGGACCTCAGGGTCTGGGCTTGCTAAGAGCCTGTCCTGCAATAGGTGCCACAATTATGGCTTTTGTCCTTATGTTCCGTCCGCCAATGAGAGAAACCGGAAAAGTGCTTTTCATTTCCGTTGTTGGATTCGGCCTTTGTATGATTGGTTTCGGACTATCAAGAAGTTTACTTTTATCAGGAGTGCTGTTAATTTTCAGCGGTGCTTTCGATAATGTGAGTGTGGTGATCAGGGGAACTATTCTCCAGTTATTTACACCTGATGATATGCGTGGCCGGGTTGCATCAGTAAATAGTATATTTATCGGTTCATCGAACGAGTTAGGTGCGTTCGAATCGGGGGTTGCAGCCACATTAATGGGTCTTGTCCCCTCTGTGGTTTTCGGTGGTATAATGACACTTGCAGTTGTTTTTACTACCATTAAGGTAAATAAACCACTACGGAAACTGTCGCTAAAGGACAAGATGTAAGATAAGAATGGGAGAGGAGTTAAAGGATCCCCATCTTCTTTGCAATAACTTTGCGTACTTTGCGGTTATGGCAATCAATCCGGAATGATGAAGAAACATTGGAAAACTATACTTGCGATTGCATTGGTAATACTGGCATTACCAGTGATTTTTGTGGTTTCAGTTTATTTTGGAGTATTCGGCCATCTGCAAAGTAATAAGGAACTACTAAATTATAAGAATGCAGTAGCAACAGTAGTTTTATCGTCAGATGGTAACCTGATAGGTAATATTTTTTCTGAAGACAGGACAAATATTTCCTACTCACAGATTCCGTCGAATCTTATTAATGCATTGATAGCAACAGAAGATTCCCGTTTCTTTGAACATAAAGGTATTGATTCAAGGAGCCTCTTCAGGGTTCTCTTCAAATCACTTCTTCTTAACAATCGGCAATCGGGAGGGGGTAGTACTATCTCCCAGCAGCTGGCAAAGAACATGTTTGGCAGAAAAAATTCCGGCCATCTGTCTATCTTGATCATCAAAACAAAAGAAACAATACTCGCTCATCGTCTCGAAAAATTGTTCAGCAAAGAAGAAATACTGACACTTTACCTGAATACAGTCTCTTTCGGAGAAAATATTTTTGGTATCGAAACGGCATCGCGGCGATATTTCAATAAAAAAGTTGAACTTCTGAACTATCAGGAATCTGCTGTTCTTGTTGGAATGCTCAAAGCAAACACCTTCTATAATCCCCGTCTTCATCCGGAAAATGCTATAGCAAGAAGAAATGTGGTTTTAAAGCAGATGGAGAAGTACAAATACCTTAAAGCATTTCAGACAGATTCGCTTTGTAAATTGCCATTGATGCAGAATTATACAGACATTGAATCTGATGGTCCGGCTGACTATTTTCTGATCAGGGTAAAAAATGAAGCTGAACAGATGCTGAAAAATGTAGAGTCTCTGACCGGAAAAAAGTGGAATATTGAAGAAGACGGATTGATTATTACCACCACTTTGAACCTTACTCTTCAAAAATATGCGTTGGAATCCTTTCGCGAACATCTCTCGATGATGCAGAAAAGACTTTGGAATCAATATCAGACTTCTTCAGGCAAAAAAGTCGTAAAGCAGATTGCAGAACAGGAAATTAAAAATCTGAATTTGTCGGGACGTGAAGATGAAATTAATATACGACAAATTTTTGATTGGAATGGTTCCCATTCTGATTCAATTTCTGTTATTGACAGCCTGAAGCAGGCATTATTAATATTACATGCAGGTTTGCTTGCTATGGACCCCTTAACAGGTTCTGTCAAAGCCTGGGTTGGAGGAATTGATTTTAAATCGCAGCCCTACGATCAGATACATGCCCGGAGACAACTTGCTTCAGTGTTCAAGCCTATCCTCTATGCTGAGGCGTTTGAACAGGGAATGGATCCCTGTCAGTATCTTGATAACGATTCGATTGCTCCATCAGGGATCGATGAATGGAGTCCTGAAAATTATGATCACACTTATGGAGGGAAATATACACTTGCCAGCGCTCTTGCCCTGTCTATGAATGTCCCGACTTACAATTTGTTTTTAAAAGTTGGCTTTGAACAGCTTGATTCGCTCTGGAAGAAAATGGGATTTTCATTTACCCTGGAAAACAACCCGTCTCTCGCGTTGGGGACTGCTGAAGGAAGCATCATGGAAACAGCTGTGGCCTATTCATCTTTTGCCAATGGAGGGTACAGGATCATTCCTCAAAGCATTTTATCAATCAAAGCCCCTGATGGAGGAATTATCTGGCAGAATGAGTTCAGTGGTGTAAAAGAGAGGGTCCTCACTGAAAGATCAGCCATTCTGATCAGTGCAATTTTGCAAAAAGCAATTATAGAGGGAACCGGATCTTCAATGAGTAGTGTGTTTGGTATTAATCTTCCTATGGCAGGAAAAACCGGTACTTCGCAGAATTATTCTGACGCCTGGTTTACCGCTTTTAATCCGAAACTGGTTATTGTTACCAGGGTAGGGGCTTCATCGAGGGCTATTCATTTTAATAATGGATCAGATGGTTCCGGAAGTAAACTTGCCTTGCCTCTGGTGGCATTAACATTGAAGAAAATTCAGGCGAACGATACACTTAGGAAACAACTAATCACTCCCTTTCCCGATCTTCCTCCTGAATTGGCGGGAGCTCTTGATTGCCCCGATTTAAAAGAAAAAAACATATTTGGCAAATTTCTGGATCTTTTTCACAAAAAGAAGATCTCTCCTGAGAAAGATGTAAATACACCTATTCAGAAGAAGAAGGGTTTTTTCAAAAGGCTATCCGGTAAATGACGAGAGAATAAGTGACTTAGAAAACTGTGAAGAATGATAAAAAAGATTGAAATTGAATTAGCTCAGTCTCACCTGGATGACTTAAAAGCAAAATTAAAACTTACCAGGTGGCCGGATGAGATAGAAAACTCTGGCTGGACCTATGGAGCGAGCCTTAGTTATATGAAAGAGTTAGCTGATTATTGGATCACTTACTTTAACTGGAGAAATACTGAGAGTGAAATAAACAAATACGGAAATTTTATAGCCCAGATAGATGGGTACAAAATCCATTTTATGCATATTAAAGGCAAAGGAGAAAAGTCTGTCCCGCTTATCATAACACATGGCTGGCCCTCCTCATTTCTTGAAATGCTAAAGCTTATTCCATTATTGACTGAGAATAAAGGCATATCATTCGATCTGGTAATTCCTTCAATGCCGGGATATGGTTTTTCACAAAAAATAAACCAGCCCGGATGCAATGTATCATTTATAGCCGATTTATGGCATAAGTTAATGAGTGAACTTGGGTATGATAAATACGGGGTTCAGGGTGGTGACTTCGGAGCCGGTGTTTCTACAGCCATTTCGATGAAATATCCTGAGCATGTTATTGGTATGCACCTGAATTATATTCCCGGTAATTATGTGCCGTTACTGGAAGAAAAGGAGGAATTTACTAAAGAAGAAAACGATTATCTGGACTCAGAAGAGGACTGGTATTCGAAAGAGGGCGGTTATTCACTTCAACAAAATACCAAACCTCTTACATTGGCGTATGGGCTTAATGACTCGCCTATGGGTTTATGTGCCTGGATAGTAGAAAAAATGTACGGTTGGGCTGAATGTAATGGATATATCGGGAACGTTTTTACAAAAGATGAGCTTTTATCTAATGTAACTCTTTATTGGGTAACAGAAACAATACATTCATCTGTAAGGCTATATAATGAGAACACTAAAAATCCTTTGATTATTGGAAAGAATTCATACATAAATATTCCGACAGGTATTGCGCATTTTCGATATGAGGAACCATTTCCCCCCAGAAAATTCATAGAACGGGGCTATAATATTCAGCACTGGTCAGATTTTCCTGACGGAGGGCATTTCCCTGCTATGGAAAAGCCTGAATTACTGGCAGAAGACATTATCAGTTTTTTCAGCAAACTTTTATAAGCTGGTTGTTGCAGGGTAGCGGATACTTGTTCCGTGTATTTCGTTTCACGTTTCGCCTTTGACCTTTTTTACCACGGAGAACACGGATTATCACGGAGTTAATACTTCCCCATTACTGTTTACTGTTTTCTTTTCCCTCACTCCTCATCCCTCACTCCTGCCGCTTCAACCTCTCAACCTCAACCTAAACCTCAGACTCAACCCCGGATTGCCTTATGGCTGTTTCTTTTTACAGCATTACTTCCAGTTTATTAATGTTTTCGCAATTTCATCCCGGATTTCAGGAAGTACATTAACGTCATTAGCGAATTTTTTCCATTGACTAACCGTGTTACTTATCTCCCCGATAATGCTTGCTGCCTTTTTATTTTTTATCGATTTGCCAATAATTAAAAGGTCATCTTTTGTAATAGCAGTTCGCTTTCCATTTATACTTAAGGCGTGTTGGCTTACCCATCTGTGATCTGGTTTGTATGCATGGCAAACATCATACGCTGGTGCCAGTTCCCATTTACCTCCCTTTTTTAATCTGAATGAAAAGTTCTTGGTATGATCATCACAGTTTCTCGCAATCACATTGAGTACCATTCTTCTATACATTTGTTCTGCATCCGGATAGCTCAGTTTTATTTCACGCATGGTCTGAAATAGCTGTTCATAACTAAAGCTGATTACAAGATTATAATCGAAGTGCTTTAACGCACATAATGTTTGGATGTGGTGTTTAATATCTCCTCCTTCACGATCGAATCTTTTGGTCATAAAATGAGCCCTGCCGTTTTCTTCCAGGAGTCTGGATGGCATCATCTCAACACCGCAGGCTATTGCCATATTGTAATATGCCATCTCTACACGACCATATCCTTTACTTACCCCCAATTGTACATCGCTTACTCCGTCTAATTTAATTAGCCAATGCTCAAAACCGTTGGGTGTCTTCGTTTGCCCCGATTTAACTTCTCCAGTTTTCTCATTGTAAGCAATTACTGCTTTGGGTCTCGCACCACCTGCCGATGTCCCAATTTTTAAAATTTCCAGCACGGCTCTTTCTTCATCCTTTTGCAGGTTGGTGGTAAAAGCTTCCCGCCTGGATAACATTTTTTGGGCAATATCAACCAGACTTTCGATTTCTATAGGAAATGTGCGCTTACTTTCCTTGAGTGTTGTTGGCTCAAACTCTAGAGCACCCATACCTCTGGTACCTATAAAGCAAAGCATTTCAACCGGATTCATACTGTCTTGCGGCCGACCTTGTTGTGCCAGCCATATGTTGATAAGTTGATTTCCATATTTGTCAGGGAGAACGTCTGCCAACAAACCTGACAATCCTTTGAAAGTATCAAATTCAGCGTTTTTGTCTTTCCTTAGTTCCGGAAAAGTTATTACTTTTTTGGATGAACTGATTGGCATTTTAAGAGGTGCCAAATCCCAGTTTAGTTTTTTAAAATCAGAGTCATACTCAAAACTGGCCAGCCCTGTTTTTTCATTCCAGGAAACTGCACCTACCAGTTCTCCCCATATTTTTACTTCAGCTACATCCATAATTACCAATCATTTTCGTTTTGAGTCTCTTCTCCTTTTCCCCTGGCTCTTTTCCTTTTATCCTTTTCCATTTTCGCCAACATCAATGGACTAATATCTTGTTGTACTGAAAACACTTCCAGAACATATAATTTATCCAAAACTCTGAGAACTTGTATAACTGTAGCCAATGTTACCGTTTCACCCCGTTCCAATAAACTCAATGTAGAACGACTGATTCCGGCAGCATTTGCCAATACATCCTGTGTTTTGTTTTGTTCCATTCTATGGTGCTTTATAAAAGCACCTATATGCATTGCAAGTGCTTTATCACTCATAGAATCCCATTTATTGTATGATATGTCAGTCATAAATAGTCATTTTATACATTAGTGAATGATATCTCATGCAAAGATATAATATTTTTTAATAAAGCAAATGTTTGAATGATTTGTCGTTCATTAAGAATTTCTGTAAAATTGACGGACCTTATGGATATAAATGGCCAAAACTTTTAGAACTGCACTACAAACTTTTCAGGGAAAACTTTGAAGAAGCATATAATGCAGCTGTTGATATTCATGCGACTGTGAAATGTTTCTGGGAATTGAAACGACTCGGCAAAATTTAACCGTCTTTACCTGTATCTGACACTTTTACTCAAGATCATAAAGACACCAAAACCTAAGTGTCTTTTTAAGTTCACTTTTAACTTTTTCCTTTCTTTGACCACCGAAGCTTCAGCGAAGGTGGTTGTCTTTTCTTAACCCTGTGCCCTGAGCCTTTTCGTTTCGTGTTTCTCGTTTCGCGTTCTTCTTTACTTTTACTTTTGTCTTTTATCTTGAATAATTATAAATTTGAATAGAAACGCTCGCTGCGTTCACTTTCAATAAGTATAAAGCGTTTTGAATTGGAAATCACAAATTGTGATATCCATTGGAATAGTGTAATTAATTTATCTAATATCTGAAAAAATGTGGATCCCAATTTCTATTGACAAGTTTTTAAAACTTCATTTGAAGAAGAATCCAAATAAAAATGAGAAAGTGCTGAGAGTCAGGATAGAAGCAGCGCTGGATGATTATAAAAATGGTGTAAAATGTCAGTGTGGAAAAGATCTCTGGATAGTTGGTTCGGCTTCGGCTCCATTTGCCTGTTTCAGTTGCATTACAGGAAAGGAACATCCACTGGGTGATTATGAACTTGAATCAGCGCTCGATAAAAGAGATAAGTATGGTCGGAGAAATATTGAGGAGATGGATCCTCGGAAGATTAATGGAATGTTTGATGATGACGGATATGAAATAAATCCAAATTCCATTAAGAAGCCCTCTCTCTGCCTGACATGCTTAAAAAATGTTGATCCTGACTGGGAGGAGGAACTATTATGCAATCTTAACAGGAATGATCAAGCCAATGAGAGAG
The DNA here is from genome assembly GCA_017882345.1 of Bacteroidales bacterium. GTDB lineage: Bacteria > Bacteroidota > Bacteroidia > Bacteroidales > VadinHA17 > LD21. The sequence continues at coordinate 3,271 of JADGPT010000047.1, read as the reverse complement.
AATTCAAATGTTATGCTTATGAGAAGTTATAAAACCATAGGCAGGTTCTCATAAATTGTGATCTTAAAAAGAGGTCAGCATGTAAAATACCTTCCATTTGTCAGACTCTTCACCTAACCTGAATAGTTTGTTCCCCTCTTTTTGCTTCTTTACCACGGAGAACACGGATTATCACGGAGTTAATACTTCCCAATTTCTGTTCACTGTTTACTGTTCACTATTTACTTTTGTCTTTTTACTTTCTTCGTCCGCCATAGCTTGCTTTGACTAGCATAACGACTTGAAGGTGGCAGCGAAGGTGGATTGTCTTTTATCTTGAATAATTGTAAATTTGAATTGCAACGCTCGACCTGATGGTCCAGAATCATTCACTCGATGCGTTTGGTTTTGAATATGTTGAATATTATCAGATAGTAAGAGATCTTATTGAAGAATACCGTCTCCTATTCATAGACTGGGTGGCGGGATTTGACAAATGGGATTATATAATTGATCGTTGGGGTCTGTTTAATCCCCCGGGCGTAGATCCATTCGACAAAGACCCGCATTTCTCACACCTTCCTTCGCCTAAGGCTTCGGAGGGCAACGCCTCACGCCTAACGCCTCATGATAAGCTATATCCATAATTTCAAAAACGGTATCTTCCTTAGCCCGTTTTAAGGTGACTACGTCTCCGTTTTTTTTATTTATTAATGTTTTTGCCAGAGGCGAAATAAAAGAGATTTTTCCTTTGGAAATGTCAGCCTCATCAACACCCACTATCTGAAAAGTCTGAATTTTCCCTGATCCTTTTGTTTTGAGAGTCACTGATGCGCCGAACCTTATTTCATTTTGAGGTTGTTCATCCGTATTAACTACTTTGGCTTCAGCAATTCTGTTGTTAAGCAGGTGTAATCTGGCATTAATATAGTTCAATGCTATTCTTTTCTCATTTTCATTGGTGCTGTTCAGATTGTCTTTTTCACTGACAAGCATCTGTTTTTCAGCCAATAGCTGATCCATACCGGTACAGGTAACAAAGTTTGTTACTCCTTCAGGTAAATATGCCCTCTGTGGTACTATCGGAATTTCTTCCTGATCGTCTTCTTTAACAAATCCTCTGCTCATAGCTCTAATATTAACTTTTTAAGGATATATTTTGTCAATTATAGTTAAATTTTTGGAAACGCCTCACGTATCACGCCTCACACCTTCTTCCCCTGAGCTCTGTGCCCTGTGCCCTGTGCTATTTCCTCATACCTCACACCTTCTTCTCCTGTGCTCTGAGCTCTGTGCTTTTTTCCTCACATCTGATTTCACCGATACGCGGGACATACATCCCGGCTTTTAGAGGGATGATATTTATTATCCTTCTGCCTGCACCCAAACAAAAGGTTGATACCAAACCGAAGACTTATCATCCTGGCATTATAAGGCCAGGAATAAGGAGATTGGAAATCCTTTTTAAACCTTAAAATGATATTATCAGTAATAAGATAGAATTGTGCTAACCTGTTGCCCAGGGCTATACCTGCACCAACCTGATTGAATTTGTTGTTCATGATTGTGTAGCTCAATGATGCTGAAACCGGAGGGATTGGGGTATAATTCAATGAAAGTGATAATGAGGGCATAACGTGCAGGTTATAAATTTCTATTCTGGTCATCGCTCCTGCACGTAATTGCGGTAAGAGCAACCTTGTAATTCCTCCAAAGATCTTTATTGGAGTAAGAGTATAGTAGGTTTTGGATGTGCTTCTGAATACCCCGGAGATAGAATCATTTATTGAGTTAACCAGATCTATCGAGCCAGTGTTAACCTGAAACTGAGCAAGATCATCTGCATTGAATAAGTAATTCCTGTCTGCTGTAAAAATATTTGTATTCTTCTTCCAGCGAATAAATCCAAGGTCAGTAATGCTCCCCGAAACCTGTGTTATATCATCTAAATCATATACAAACCCTGCGTCAACCGAAACACCGCGGTTCCCGTTAAAAATAAAATCGCTCGTGATATTGCTCAGAGAATTATCGAAATTCAGTCTGTTAATTGCCCCGTTCGGACCATCTATGACATTTACAGGGAAAGAAGCATTTATGCGGTATCTTATAAACGCTTCAAGTTCAACAGGGTTGGGGGAATAGTTTAAAATGAGATCCGAACGCCTTGAAATTACATTGGCCATTCCCTGGAGGTATTTGAGCCTCAGGCCAACCTTAAGGCCATCCCTGATCTCTTTTGCGGCGCTGACACCAATGGAGTTCCAAAGTGTAATGTCGGTTCCCAGATGACTCAGGTTTATCTGAGCCCCGTTAATACTGGCATTCTGCAGGTAATCATCTCTTAATAAGGTAATATCATGAGGATAGGATAAAAGCATATCAGAATGAGTGGAAATTCCGAAAGTGAAATACCATTCCTTATATCCAAAACCAAATCCAAGTAGGTCAATATCTGTTTCTATCTGAGAAAAATTAATCTTTTTTAATTTTTTGTCAAGACTTAATACATTCAGAAGGTAAATATCCGACTGAGTACCTGTTCCGCGTGCTATTACATCATGGAAACCAAAACCTGTATTGCGGATATTCACTTTTACGGAAGAGATTACCGGAAGTTCCACATATATTCTGCAGAGTTTCATATATGCAGGATTCAGCTGGTTTGCCTGGGGGATATCAGGCATCAGATACATAGTGTTATCCTGTGCTGCCAGCTTCTGGCCGGACAAGCTCAGCAGGATAAAAAAGAATAATATATAAGCAGGCATCTTAAAATAATTGCCTGGCAGTAAAATCTGCATAAAAAAAATAACTGGTGATTTGAACACTAAAAATTATATTAGCTGTTTTATTAAACACTTAACAGACTGAAATAGTTTATGTCAATAATTACTCCCCCTCGTCTTTCACTTTATCAGCTACAGTAAATCCTTGCCTGTCGGGAGAAAATGCAGATTGGTTTCCTACACTCAATAACTGTTGTCTTTTGTCTTTTTTTGGCCCTGAGCCTTTTAGTTTCGCGTTCTTCTATACTTTTGTCTTTTTACTTTTGTCTTTTGTCTTCTCTTAACCCTGAGCCCTGAGCTTTTCCTCACATCTCACATTTCTAATCAAACCCTGGTCTGATAAATTTACAGGCAGAAGGAAATGTGACTTCTGTATGTTTCCTGACATCTGCCAATTGAATCAGGAATTTTAAATCAAAACATAACTTATCATTATTCACTTATCACTTATCACTTCGAAATATGCCAACCCGTTGGGGAAGCTGCACTCCAAAAGGTAAAAT
>JADGPT010000199.1 GCA_017882345.1 Bacteroidales bacterium | reverse complement strand
CCAAGTGGAGCATCGACAGGAGAACGCGAAGCATGCGAACTTCGGGATGGTGACAAAAAACGGTACGGTGGGAAAGGTGTACTTAAAGCGGTAGAAAACGTTAATAAAATTTTAGCAAAAGAAATAGTAAGCAAATGTTTCGTCAACCAACGGGAACTTGACTATTTAATGATTGATCTGGACGGGACTCCAAATAAATCAAAACTTGGAGCAAATGCAATATTGTCTGTTTCAATGGCATATGCTCGCGCTGAAGCAGAAAGTGCCGGACTTCCACTTTATCAATATCTTGGAGGCGCTAATGCCCATCTCCTGCCTGTTCCTTGCCTGAATATTATCAATGGTGGCAAACATGCAGATAACAACGTTGATTTTCAGGAATTTATGATAGCGCCCCATTCGGCATCAACATTTACTGAAGCTATTCGTATGGGTGTTGAAGTATTCCATACACTCAAATCAGTCTTAAAGGCAAAAGGATACAGCACTGGTGTAGGTGACGAGGGTGGTTTTGCTCCTAATCTGAAATCAAATGATGAGGCGGTCGACGTAATCCTGGAGGCAATAACTAAAGCAGGCTATAAACCCGGAGGTGATGTCAGTATATGTCTCGACCCTGCTGCAAGCGAAATGTGGGAAAATGGTAAATATAAGCTGTTTAAAAGTACAGGTAAATTAATTTCCAGCGACGACATGATAAAACTCTGGGAGAACTGGGTAAAACAATACCCCATTGTACTCATCGAAGACGGTCTTGCCGAAAACGACTGGACAGGATGGAAAAACCTTACAAAAGTTCTGGGAGATAAAATTGAGATTGTTGGAGATGATTTGTTTTGCACAAATAAAAAGATACTCGCTGAAGGTATTGAAAAAGGTGTAGCAAACTCTATACTTATTAAACTCAACCAGATAGGTACTGTTACGGAAACTCTTGAAACTATTGAACTGGCTTACAGGAATAACTACAATGCTTTTGTTTCACACCGAAGCGGAGAAACTCCCGACAGTTTTATTGCAGATCTTACTGTAGCTGTTAATGCCGGCCATCTTAAAACTGGTAGCGGTTGTCGTGGTGAAAGAGTTGAAAAATTCAACCAACTTATGCGAATTGAACATGAATTAGGCAAGTACTCAAAATTTGCAGGAAAACAGGCATTTAAGAACGCAAAATAATTAATATTTATAGAAATGAAAAAGTCACTGATTTTTTTAAGTTGCTTACTTCTGTTTTTTACAGGGTTAAACCTCCATGGTCAAACTGCAAATTCGGAGTACAGTATAATTAATAAAATCCATTTACCGGGCGATGGCGGCTGGGATTATCTTTCTGTAGATGAAGCAGGAAGCAGATTATTCATCTCGCACGGGACAGTTGTTCAGGTCGTGGACCTAAAAACCGGGAAGCTTACGGGGACTATTAATGAAACTCCCGGAGTTCATGGAATAGCAATTGCTCAGGATCTGAATAAAGCTTTTATTAGCGTAGGACGAAATGCATCAGTCAAAGTTGTCGATCTTAAAACACTGGCATTAATAGCCGATGTTAAAATCACCGGTGAGAACCCTGATGCAATTATGTACGATCAGTTTTCAAAAAGAGTGTTTGTATTTAACGGGAGAACGTCTAATGCAACAGTTATCGATGCAACAACAAATGTGGTTGCAGGAACTATAGCGCTGGAGGGCAAACCGGAATTCCCGGTATCAGACGATAATGGGAAATTATACGTAAATATCGAAGACAAGAGTCTGATCTCAGTAATTGATGTCAAAACACTGAAAGTTGAAAAATCATGGCCGATAGCTCCGGGAGAAGAAGCCAGCGGACTTGCGCTTGATAATGAAACACATCGTCTGTTTGCAGTGTGTAGTAATAAACTTATGGTTGTTGTTGATGCTTCTGATGGACATATTGTCGCAAATCTGCCTATAGGTGACGGTTGTGATGGTGTCAAGTTTGACCCGGGAATGAAAAGAGCATACAGTTCTAACGGAGACGGAACCATGACAGTTGTTCAGGAATTGAATAAAGATAGTTTCAAGGTTCTTGAAAATATTGTAACAATGCCAGGCGCCAGAACTTTGGCTCTTGATACTAAAACGCATCATATTTACGCTCCTACAGCAGAATTCAATCCAACTCCCGCAGCAACTGCCGATAATCCCCGGCCAAGACGTTCACCTAAACCCGATTCATTTTATGTTATGGATATTGCTCCGGTGAAGAAATAATGGACAATGGGCACAAGATGGACCGGGAATAATAGGGACAGATTCAAAATAGTATTCCGGTCGCTACAATACAGGAATTATCGGCTTTTTTTCAGTGGGCAAAGCATTTCCCTTATCGGTACATGGATGCAGCGGATTGCCATGCCATGGCTTGTTTATCACATGACAGGTTCAGTGCTTCTGCTAGGTGTTGTAGGTTTTGCAGGTCAGATTCCGACTTTATTTCTTTCACCTGTGGCAGGAGTACTTACTGACCGGTGGAGCAGATATCGCGTTTTATTGATTACACAGATTGTTTCTCTGATTCAGGCCGGTGTACTTGCATGGCTTTGTCTGGCAGGAGTGATTCAGATCTGGCAAATAGTTTTATTAAGTGTTATACTTGGTTGCGTCAATGCATTTGATGTACCGGCACGCCACTCTTTTGTGATAGATATGGTTGATAAAAAGGAAGACCTGGGAAACGGAATAGCGCTTAATTCTCTGATGTTTAATGGAGCAAGGCTGATTGGTCCTTCAATTGCCGGGGTGATGCTCGCATCAACAAGCGAGGGAGTCTGCTTCCTTTTCAATGCCATAAGTTATATTTTTGTAATCATCTCTTTGTTAATGATGAAGTTACATATTAAAATATCTAAGAGAAAAGTGGAACCTATATTAAAAGAACTTAGAGAAGGGCTTCGGTATACCTTTGGATTTGCGCCAATTAAACATCTCTTAATATTGCTAAGTATTTCGAGTCTTATGGGAATGTCATATTCGGTTCTGATGCCTGTATTTGCAAAAGAGGTTTTACACGGCGGATCTCACACTTATGGTTTCCTTATGGGAGCTGCCGGTTTTGGAGCACTCCTCGGAGCTCTTTTTCTGGCTTCGAGGAAGTCAGTTCTTAAGCTTGGCAGGATTGTACCTGCTTCCGCAATAGTTTTTGGAGCTGGGTTGTTAGGATTATCATTTTCCAGAATATTTCCTATTTCACTGATACTCATGATCTTTATTGGGATGGGAATGATGCTTCAAACCGCCGCAAGTAACACGATACTGCAAACGATAACAGATGATGATAAACGAGGCAGAGTGATGAGTTTTTATACCATGGCAATCATGGGAACTGCTCCTTTCGGCAGCCTGATAGCAGGAGGGTTGGCAAGGGTTATCGGAACTCCATGGACAATATTTACCGGAGGCCTTGCTACTATCATTGGAGCACTGATCTTCCTACGAAATCTGCCTGAACTTACAGCATTAGTACGTCCAGTATATATTAAAATGGGAATTATTCCTGAAGTGGCAGCGGGGATTCAGATCGCATCAGAACAATCTACGGAAACAGGGTTGTAAAGACTTCAACGAGACGCCTGCCTGCCGGTAGGCAGGGGGGAAGGAGTAAAACATTTCCCCCTTGGGGGAAAATGAAAGGGGGTCAGTTATATACTGAAATTAATTTGACACATAAAGAAATTTTATTCAGTTATTTCATATACGAGACTTGATAGCGCAGCCTCTGTGTTAAGGTTCAGCCCAATTTTCATAAGATAATCACCGGTATAGCTTTTTCCGCTTTCAGAGGGACCAGAACGTCGTTGTTCAGAAGAGACATTGATTTCCTGTAACTTATAGGTCTTGGCCGGATCAAGCCCCTGAAGACGGACACGATTGAATGTTTCATTATATCTGGAATTGAGAGTATATGCAAACAGGACAGCTTTGTTTTTAGCGCTGTTTATATACATCAGAACTGCCCGGTTTTCCTCATAAGGAGAAACAAGCCTGTATAGATCTCCATGCCATATAATATCGCTTAACCTTTTGTAGTCAGCTATTGCATCCTGACTGAATTTTAATTCTTTTTCAGTAAATTCATTAACCGGAATGTCATAACCCATTTTACCCATCATTGCAACGTCTGTTTTGAATTTGAGCGACTGCTTGCCCCAGGATGTAATATGATTACAGACAGCAAATGAAGGAAAGAAATAGGAATAGCCCCATTGAATATAAACCCGTTCAAGAGGATCGGTGTCATCACTTGCCCAGAATTCTGTAAAATATCGCAGTGCTCCGTAATCAACCCTTCCTCCGCCTCCGGAGCAGAGCATTATCGGAAAATGTGGATACTTCTGACGCAACCTGTCGAGAATGTTATAAAGGTTGTTAACATAGTCTATATAAAGATGCGATTGTTTATCCTTTAAATAAACCGAATACGAGCTGGTCATCATCCTGTTGCAATCCCACTTTATGAATGCAATTCCCGGATATTTCGTAAGCATTCCGTCTACAACATTATAAACAAATTCCTGAACTTTTGGATTCGTAAGGTCGAGCACTAGTTGATTCCGGTCGTAATTCTCAGGACGATTAGGTAATTTAAGTATCCAGTCAGGATGATTTTCATAGAGCTCACTTTTTGGATTTACCATTTCCGGTTCGATCCAGATACCAAATTTAACTCCTTTACTGTCGGCCTCTTTGACAAGATATCCCAGCCCGTCAGGCAGTTTAACTTTATTTTCCTGCCAGTCACCAAGTCCGGCCCGATCGTCATTTCTTGGATACTTATTGGCAAACCATCCATCATCCAGCAGAAAGAGATCGAGTCCCATTTTTTTTGTATCATCCAGCAAACCAACCAATTTAGGCTCATTGAAATTGAAAAAGGTTGTTTCCCAGTTGTTAAGGAGAGTAAGACGAGGTTTGTTTCCATCCATTATTCCATAATTAGTTGCCCAATGATGAAGATTTCGGCTGGCAAGACCCTTTCCATGGTTTGAATAAGTGAATATGAACGATGGAGTTTTAAA
>JADGPT010000046.1 GCA_017882345.1 Bacteroidales bacterium | reverse complement strand
TCAATACTAACTCTCTCCTGTTCCATAGTATCACGATATCTGATCGTAACACTCTTGTCTTCAAGAGTCTGGTGATCAATGGTTATACAATACGGAGTACCTATTGCATCCTGTCGTCTGTATCGTCTTCCGATAGAGTCTTTCTCATCGTACTGACAGTTAAAATCAAATTTCAGGTCGTGTACAATTTTCTCAGCAATATCAGGTAGCCCATCTTTTTTTACCAGAGGCATTACAGCCAGTTTAACAGGAGCAAGAAACGAAGGTAACCTCAACACTACCCGGATATCCGTGCTGCCATCTTCTTTCTTTAATTCCTCCTCATGGTATGCAGCGGAGATTACCTGCAGAAACATCCTGTCAACACCAATTGATGTTTCTATTACATACGGGATATATGATTCGCCTTTTTCCGGATCGAAATACTGCATCTTTTTCCCACTATATTCCTGATGCTGTTTCAGGTCATAATCTGTTCTGGAATGTATTCCTTCAACCTCTTTGAAACCGAATGGAAATTTAAATTCAATATCCGTGGCAGCATTTGCATAATGAGCAAGTTTGACATGGTCGTGAAACCGGTAATTCTCACTCCCGAAACCAAGCGCCTGATGCCATTTCATTCGTACTTCTTTCCATTTCTTAAACCATTCAAGTTCAGTGCCTGGCTGTACAAAAAACTGCATCTCCATCTGTTCAAATTCCCTCATGCGGAAGATAAACTGTCTGGCAACTATTTCATTGCGGAATGCCTTTCCTATCTGAGCAATCCCAAATGGTACCTTCATCCTTCCTGTCTTCTGAACATTGAGAAAGTTGACAAAGATCCCCTGGGCAGTTTCCGGACGTAGATAAATCTTATTTGCTCCCTCTGCGGTTGACCCTATCTCTGTGGAGAACATGAGGTTAAATTGCCTGACATCGGTCCAGTTTCGTGTACCAGATATCGGACAAACGATCTCATTATCAATGATTATCTGTTTTAATTCAACCAGGTTGGTTTCATTAAGTGCTTTTGAAAACCGGATATTTAACTCATCAATTTTTAACTGGTTAGCTAGAACCCGTGGATTTGTCTCCCTGAATTTTTTTTCATCGAAAGATTCCCCAAACCTTTCCCGTGCCTTTTCCACTTCCTTTGTGATCTTATCATCAATCTTTGCGATATGCTCTTCGATAAGTACATCCGCCCTGTATCTTTTTTTTGAATCTTTATTATCAATAAGCGGATCATTAAATGCATCGACATGTCCTGAAGCTTTCCAGATAGTAGGGTGCATAAATATTGCGGAGTCGAGTCCCACAATATTATCGTTTAGCAGTACCATGCTGTCCCACCAGTATTTCTTGATATTGTTTTTAAGTTCAACGCCATACTGACCATAATCATATACCGCACTTAACCCGTCGTAGATCTCACTCGACGGAAAAACATATCCGTATTCCTTGCAATGAGCAACCAGCTTTTTAAATTTATCTTCCTGAGCCATATTTGTTTTATTTTACTTTAGCGGAAGACAAAAGTAATTCAAAATGTTGTGTTATACAAAGCGGTTGTGGGGCTAAATTGTATCTTTACCCCTTCTTTTGTATTTATAATGATGAAAAAGAAAACAGATTTCCTGGTTATTGGCTCAGGTATAGCCGGACTTACATTTGCACTTAAGGCTGTGAAGTATGGGAAAGTAACGATTGTTACCAAGGCAAACCTTGAAGATACAAACACCCGGTATGCCCAGGGTGGCATTGCTGCTGTATTCAGTGAACCCGATAATTTTGAGAAGCATATAAGTGATACACTTATTGCAGGAGGTGGAATTTGTAATGAGGATGTTGTCAGAATGGTAGTACAGGAGGCTCCTGACCGGATTAAAGATCTTATTAATATGGGCGTCTCATTTGATAAAAAGGAAGACGGCACTTATGATCTTGCTAAGGAAGGTGGGCATACAGAGTACCGGATTCTACATCATAAGGACAAAACTGGTGAAAGTATTCAAAAGTCTTTAATGGAAAAGGTCAGGAATGAAGCCAAAATCGAAATACTTGAGCATCACTTTGCAATTGAGATACTTACGCAACACCACCTCGGAGAGATAGTCAAAAGAAATTATCCTGATATAAAGTGTTTCGGAGCCTATGTCGCTGATCTTGTTAACCAGAATGTGATTACCCTTCTTTCAAAAGTGACAGTTGTCGCCACAGGTGGAATAGGAAATGTTTACCTTACTACCACAAATCCTGAAATTGCGACAGGCGATGGAGTTGCTATGGTTTATAGAGCTAAAGGAACAATTGAGAATATGGAGTTCATCCAGTTTCATCCTACATCATTATATGATCCGGAAAAGAAACCTTCCTTCCTGATTACTGAAGCATTACGGGGTTATGGTGCAGTTTTGAAGAATATTTCAGGGGAAAAGTTCATGAACAGGTACGACAGCAGAGGGTCGCTGGCACCACGGGATATCGTTGCCAGGGCAATTGATAATGAGCTGAAAATATGGGGTGATGATCATGTATGGCTTGATTGTACTCATCTGAATAAGGAAGGGCTTAAGGACCACTTTCCAAATGTATATGAACATTGTCTTGAACGGGGGATTGACATAACCAGGGATATGATACCTGTTGTTCCCTGTGCACATTATTCCTGTGGCGGGATTAAGGTTGATGTCAACGGACAAAGTAACATTGACAGACTCTATGCTTTGGGGGAAGTGTCTTCCACCGGGTTGCATGGAGCTAACAGACTGGCATCCAACTCACTTATCGAAGCCGCAGTATACGCTCACCGTGCAGCAATTCATTCCGGGCCCAGACTTAAAGAGCTGACATTTGAAGAAAGAATACCACTATGGGACTATAAAGGTACAACTCACCTCGAGGAAATGGTTCTCATTACCCAGAGCTGCAAAGAAGTACAGATGATCATGAGTAATTATGTCGGAATCGTAAGGTCCGACATCCGGCTTGAGAGAGCCATGGTACGTCTTGATATATTGTATGAAGAGACAGAAAGGCTTTATAAGAAATCACTTATCTCCAAAAAGATCTGCGAATTAAGAAATCTTATAAATGTTGGTTATATAATTATTAAAATGGCAAAGAACCGGCATGAGAGTGTAGGCCTTCATTACTCTATAGATTATCCAAAGCGGTCAAGTTCAGAATTTTGAAAGACATTAGAATTTTAGTATGAATCATCTTGAATCAACATTTACAGGAAAAAACAGTTTCTGGAGATATATTTTGATGTTTGCCGCTATACTTATTGTAGCAAACACGTTAGGGGCTATCCCATTGTTTCTATCCTTGTTCTTAAAATCGGGTTCAGACCCGGCAGTATTTTCACAGATTGCTGCAAACCCGAATGATTTTAGCATACTCGGGCTTAGTCAAAATATTGGGTTGATTATAATGCTTTCCCCATTCATTGCAGGATTAATAGCTTTTGTCATTCTGGTAAAACCTTTAAATAACCGGACCTTTAGAATGACTATTAACGGTACCGGAAAAATAAGATGGGACAGGTTCTTTATTTCAGCGGCTGTCTGGCTTATACTTTCTGCACTCTATCTGTTTTTCTATCTCAAATTTGATCCTTCGAACTTCACTATTAATAATAAGACTACTTCACTGATCATTCTTTCAGTTATTTCAGTTTTGCTCATTCCTTTTCAGGCTGCATTAGAAGAGGTACTCTTCAGAGGATATCTTATGCAGGGGTTTGCTGCCATTTTTAGGAACAGATGGTTTCCTTTGATAATGACTTCAGTTCTTTTCGGACTTTTGCATGCAGTCAACCCTGAAGTAAAAGAATATGGATTTTTCACCATGATGCCACAGTATATAGTTTTTGGATTGATCTTCGGTATTATTACCATACTTGACGATGGTATTGAAGCCGCAATGGGAGCTCACGCGATCAACAATATTTTCCTTTGCATAATGTTAACCACCGAATCTTCAGCTTTGCAGACTTCTGCTCTTTATAAACAGTACAATATTCATCCCTGGCCGGATTTTGCAGCGCTTATTATTACAGGTATTGTCTTTATTTTAATCCTGAAAAGGATATTCAGATGGGATAAATTTTCTTTACTGTTTAAAAAAATCCCTGGCTGATATTTTTAAATGTTATAAATTGAAGTTTTATCATCCGTTCTGAAATCTCCCCATTTTTCACGTATCTCTTTTATACTGTTTCTGATATCATCAACATAAATAGCTGTCAGAAGTTTAAGGCGGGTTTCCTTAAAATGAGGCAATCCTTTAAAGTAATTGGAAAGATGACGTCGCATTTCAAATATGGCTCTCTTTCCCTCTTTAAACTCCAGCGATTTATCAAGGTGAAGAAGAGCAAGATCAGCTTTCTCATTAACAGATGGTTCAGGCAAAAGCTCACCCGTAAGAAGGTAATGCCTGGTATCGCGAAAAATCCATGGCCTTCCGACCGTTGCGCGACCAATCATTACTCCATCGACTCCATACCTGTCAAACATCTCTTTTGCCCTGACCGGCCCGTCAATATCACCGTTACCTATTACCGGGATTTTCATTCTTTGATTATTCTTTACAGCGCCAATAAGGGTCCAATCGGCACTCCCTTTATATAGCTGTGCCCTCGTTCTCCCATGAATTGTCAATGCCTGAATACCAACATCCTGCAGCCTCTCTGCAACATCAACAATATTCTTGCTATCTTCATCCCATCCCAACCTGGTTTTAACAGTAACAGGAAGCTTCACTGCTTTGACAATAGCTTCAGTCATATCAATCATCAATGGTATGTTTCGTAGCATTCCTGCACCGGCCCCCCTGTTTGCAATTTTTTTAACCGGACAGCCGAAATTTATATCAATAAGTTCAGGTTTTGCCTGTTCTGCAATAAGAGCTGCTTCTACCATTGAATCTATCAAATGTCCATACAGCTGAATACCTATTGGTCTTTCAAAATCGTAGATATCAAGCTTCTTTAAACTCTTCTGTCCATCTCGTATAAGTCCGTCAGAAGAGACAAATTCAGTGTACATAAAATCAGCACCATTCATTTTACATATCATCCTGAAAGAAGGATCTGTAATGTCTTCCATTGGAGCCAGAAATAGAGGGAATTCTCCCAATAATATATTAGCGATTGTCAAATCTCTTGTATTTTTGTATATTGTAAGTGACTGCAAAATTAATAAAATGCGCGAAAACAACAGCCGTTTCGAATTATACAGGAAATCACCCCTTTATCAGCTTTTTATATCATTAATGATCATAATAGGAATTGGTCTTACACTGACGATTATTCTAAGTATTCCAGGTAAGTTAATTTTCGGTTCCGATTTAACAGTATTTACAAAATCCACCACTGTATTAAGTGAAAACGACTTTGCATTTCTGAGATATATTTTGATTATTCAGGACATTTCACTTCTTCTCATTCCTTCAATTGTAATAATGTTGATGATGAGATCTGACCCTGCCTTAAGCTTAACCGAACTAAAAATACCACAATTAAAGGAAGTTGGCTTTGTTTTTATTCTGGCCTTATGTCTATTCCCTATTACCAGCTTTACAGGACAGATCAACGCCAATATGCATCTTCCAGATTTCCTTTCCGGAGTTGAAAAGTGGATGGTAGAAAAAGAAGATTATGCAAGTAACGTTATCAATCAGGTTATGGTTTCTCCTACTCTGGGCATTATGATCTTAAATCTCTTTATTATAGCTATTCTTCCTGCAATAGCAGAGGAATTTGTCTTCAGAGGGGTATTCCAAAAGATCTTTTATAAACTCTTCAGATCAGGTCATTTGGCAGTTTGGTTCACTGCTTTTCTGTTCAGTGCCTTACATTTCCAGTTTTTTGGATTCGTGCCAAGATTCATTTTGGGACTGGTCTTTGGTTATCTCTTTTTCTGGAGCGGGACCCTATGGCTGCCAGTAATTTCACATTTTGTTAATAATGCATTTCCGGTAATCCTGGCCTATATACAAGGTATGGAGAAAATGAGTGTTCCTCCGGATGTTCCTTTATGGCAACAGGCAATCATTCTGCCTCTTCCGGTAACCATTGGCATGATAATACTATTATATTTCAGGAATAAAAAAAAGATAGTGATGCGATTAAGATAAATCAGTAACCAGTGTCATTGACAGATTATAGCTATGTCAGGGACTGAGGTTCAGGTGCATTTACTTTTTCCAGTTCGCCTTTCCTGTAGAAATAAACAAGTCCATATTCCTCGCATTTTGTTTTTCTGGTCTCTTCAGGAAGTGCTTTGTGGGTGTTTTCAACTTCATTCCATAATTGAAGAATAATTTCATCGGCTTCTTTTCGCAGGTTATAATTTTTTGCTGTATAATCGATGGTCCTTTTTGCCAGTGTATTATGGAATGTCCAGGCTTCAATGAAATTTTCAAATCTGACTTTTACAACCGCGATGGTGGGGTTTGTGATCGGGCTTCCTCCCTTTTTTATCCTGAACTGTTCCCCATCGATTATTCTTTTTCCCCAACTCATTAACTCGTTTTCTGTATTAAATGAGGGGACTGTCGATTCATCGGTCGCAAGTCCATAATAAGCTCTCATTTCAGCAGGAAGTTCACCACGGAAGATTGCCATATTCATTACCCTGATGAAGTGAGTCAGATAAATCCGGGCCTTCCTTAAGATTTCATTGTAGTCTTTGTTTTTATTGTTTTGAGAGGCTAAAGCCTGCCGGTATAACTGTAGGTTATGATCGAATTGTGGCAGGAACTTCTGAAGGTGGACAATCGTTTTTGATGAAAATGCCAGTTTATAAGGTGGAAGTTCCATCCCCTTTTCAAGAGCTGTTTTCATAGCCTTAATTCTGGCAGTATCTGTATTGGGTAACCTTCTGTATGGCATATACGAACTAAATTATTAATAAGCTGTTAATAGCCCATACGAATATAGCAATCTTTTGTTAATAATAACTAGCGTTCGCATTTTATTCATCTGATTACTAAAAATATCAACTTCTCTTTTTCAGCCTGATGAGGTAAATATCACTTAAACGAAACTGATATCGATTGGTTACAAAAATGGTTTTAAAAAATTATTGACTACGCTCTTTGAAAGCCTGGCTCCCAGTATAAGATAGAAGTCGCTGTTCTCCCTCAAGTTTCCGAAGTTTTGTCAGGTCCTGAGTGAATTCTATTGTACCAAGATATGTCCCGTCTGTGTCTCTTATTGCAAAATATTCGATATAGACAAACCTTCCCTGCATTGATATCCAGAAAGAGGCACTGTTTTGTTTGCCAGTTTTAAAATCATTTAAAATCTGTTCCACAACATGGACACTTGAGGGAGGATGACACATTCTTACATCGCGTCCGATAATTGCTCTGTTTCGGGTAAATATACGATCGGGTCCCAGGCTGAAGAATTTCACTTTGTCATCCTTGTCAACAAATGTGAGATCAATAGGAAGGGTTCTGAATAATGCTTCCAATTCGTTCATTTTGAAACTTCCTGTTGTAAGTTGAATATTGCTTCCTGTATTATATGTTATTTCACTGATATCCATTCCTTCAGGTTTCCATTCAACCTGAGGATCGTAAATGCAGTATCCAAATTCATTAGTTTGCTTATAAACAGAGTACCAGTCATCAACCGTTAACTTATCCATACACATCGGAAGAAGTATCTCTTCCTCTTTTGAGATCATGTCAGATACGCTTTTAACAGCCGGGAGCAAAAACAGTTCCGTAATGGTTGCCACCTCATCCGGTGATACATTTCCTTTCGAACTGACTGCTTCTATAGAAGCTTTTAGAAGAGTCCTGATTTCATCATGTTTTCCCCACATAACTTTTGGAGGACCTGTAATTTTATATTTTTCGAGAAACGGGAAAACGAGATATTCCTTTCTTTTGTAATGCTTATCAACATCCATAAGGGTATTAAACTGAGTATGAACTTTTATTAACCATTCTTTTATCTCAAACTCTTTAATGTTTTTTACCTTATTGAAGAGTTGTTCGAGATCGGCTATTATTTTTTCGAGTTCCCTGTTTTCCTTTTTGAAGGTATCGACTGGATGACCTGCCGGAACAGGCTTAGCTCCGCTCTGATCAATATGTCCATCCAGAACCATCTGATGAATGTCGCAAAGTTTCATAACTTCCTCTACCGGTAATCCCTCCGATATAAGCTCCTGTTCAACTTCCACAACCTCGTCATAAGGTATTGACTTTAATAGTTCAACCAGTCTGTTACGCACAAGATCGGGAGCCTCACCATTATGAAGCTGAAGAATCATATGTTTGAGAAGCTCTTTACGTTTTTTTGAATTATTGATTATTTCGCTCATATAATTTATAGGTTTTTAATTATAGAAATGATAAGACTTTAAAAGATTGTAAAAATTTTCATGATCAGATCCTTGCCATTGCAATACAGGCAGCATGAAGGCTTATGGTCAGGATAAGATATAGATTTCTGGCATGTTCAGGCTTCATTTTCAGAAATTTATATTTTATGGAATTATGATGACATCCTGCAAGGCAGTCACCACACAAAGTACAGGTTATTGACGGTTTTAAATTCTTGATATCCTGAGCATTCAATGCATCATATTTACAGAATTTTGTGCAATTCATGCACAGGGTACAACTCTGATCGATATACATCCTGAACGGATTTACATGCTTAAATACATTTACAATGGTTCCGATGGGGCAATACAATATACAATGAACCATCTTCTTTCTTTTCACTGAAAACAGTATCATTATTGCTATACCCACAATTCCAAATCCGATTGCAATAAAGGTTGAGACAAGCAAAGATACATTCAGCCACCTGAGGATCAGCGCCATTGCAATCACTAACACCAGTAAGGTGGTTTTAATAGCTCCTTTATATCTGAGAATCTCTTTTGAAGTTTTACCGCCTGATGCCAGGTTGTCGAAAGCCCCGAAATAACAGAGCTGGCTGCACCAAGCCGGTCCTGTTAATATTATGGTGCTGAGAAAAAGAATTGTCATTACAGAAAGCTGGCCTCTGTAGATTGGTCCGGCAAGGATCATCATCGGTATTGGCAGGTGAAGTTTTCCTGTCATAAGGAATTTCTCAAACCCCGACAGTCCGATAATAAGTTGGGTGAAGAAAACTACAGAAAAGATAGTCCAGGTTATTTTCCGCCAATGTGGAACATTCATTGGGTCCTGCATTTTAAACGCAACAAATGCACCATAACATGAGATTAAAAATATTTCCGCCCAACCGCTTCCTTTAAGGAAACGTTCGGCAAGAATCATTGGCCTTTCAGGCTTTATCTGAACAAAAGCAAGAAGGATAAATGTAAGAATGAATACAGCTAGTGGCAGTCTGAAATTTTTATTTATCATTTCAATATTTTACTAAGATTAAGTTCTTTTTTATAGACTTTCTCTGCAAGACTCTGAACAGTCTCCTCCGAAACCAGTTTATTGATAGAATCTCTGATCGGAGCATATTTTTCGTGAAGGGGACAGGGATTATTCTCATCACAATGTTTAAGACCAAAGCCACAACCTGAAAAAGATCTGTCGCCTTCGGTGGCAGAAATGAGTTTAATGAGGGGCAGATCGGGTTTCTCAGGATCAAAGAAAAAGCCTCCGCCTTTCCCTTTTAGTGAATTCAGAAAACCAATCCTTACAAGCCTTTGTAAAATTTTTGCAGTGTAGAAGGGAGGGGCTTCAATTTCTTTAGCTACCTCCGATGTTCCGGGTCTCCTCCCTCTCAGATTTTGTAACTTTATGTAAACCAGTCCTCTGAGAGCGTATTCTGTTTCCTTATTAAACATTTTCAATTAATTATTTAACCATACCAGGCACAAAAATAATAAAAATATTTTAAAAATTACCAAAAGACCTTTTTGTCTTTTAATAAATTATTATATAACTTTGTCCCGGTAATTAAAACGAAGTGAAATGAAAGAAGTTAACATTAATGCCAATACAATAGGAGAAATTGTTGCACTGGACTACAGGGCAGCATCAGTTTTTAAAGAGGCAGGGATAGATTTTTGCTGTGGTGGAAAAAAAAGCATTGATGATGCTTGTTCTGAAAAAGGTATTGATCCTTTGGAATTAAAGGGAAAGCTTAAAGAGCTTGAATCTTCTCCCAATACTACAACCCACAATTTTAATGAATGGGACCCTGGATTTCTATGCGATTATATTGTTAATACACATCACAAATATGTTCTGAAATATTTGCCGGAACTTGTCCACTATACTCAGAAGATAGCTTCTGTTCATGGTGATAGACATCCTGAACTTTCAGAAGTTGCTGATCTTTTTTCACAAATTAACCGTGAATTACTTCAGCATATGAAAAACGAAGAAGAGGTGCTCTTCCCATCAATAAAAAAAGTTTTAAATACAGGATCGCGGGAAGCAAAGGCTACTATTATCTCCGAAATAGCGCGCTTGTCAGGAGAACACGAATTTGCCGGAGGCGCCATGGATAAAATTAATGTTATTACCGGGAATTATTGTGTACCGGCCGATGGATGCAATACTTACCAGGTAACGTTTAAATTATTGCAGCAGTTTGAAGATGACCTGCATACTCACGTGCATCTTGAGAATAATATTTTATTCCCAAAAGCATTAAAATCAGCTAATTAAATCATAAGAGATATGAATACAGCAACAAAGAACCTTGAAGACGATCATGTTCACATACTTAGACTTATCGATGTAATGGAGTATATTACCCGTTCGGAGAATCCCGATATCAGTCATCTTGAGAGCATAGTTGATATAATAAGGAATTTCGCTGACGGAATACATCACGCCAAGGAAGAGAATCTTTTCTTCCCGTTTCTTGCAGAAAGAGGCTTTTCAACCACCCAGGGACCTGTAGCAGTAATGTTACAGGAACATATGCAGGGTCGGAATTTTGTAAAGGGGATTGCGCATAATATTACCTTATATAAAAATGGTAATAAGGAGGCATTGAATGAAATATTCCGGAACATGACGGGCTATGCTGAATTGCTCCGTAACCATATTGAAAAAGAAAACAATATTCTTTTCCGTATGGCCGACAGGGTTCTCTCCGAATCTGACCATCTTAATCTGTTAGGCAAGTTTGAAGAAGCTGAAAGAAATCATATATCAACGGCTGGTTCAGAAGATTACATTGAAAGGATACAGAACCTGGTATCCCTTTATAATATTTAAAATGATAATTAGAAAATCAATTAAATAAATTTAAAATCAGCTAATCATGACAACAAGAAAACTTTGGATCGGCTTTATAGCTGTTATGGTAGTCTCTTTCTCCGTTCTGCTTTATTTTGGCAGAGTGATCTACCGTCAGGCTCCTCCGGTGCCTGAAAAGGTTATCAAACCAGATGGTACAGTATTATTTACCGGGCAAGACATAAAGGATGGGCAGAATGTATGGCAGTCTCTCGGAGGTCAGGAAATAGGAACAGTATGGGGACATGGCGCTTACCAGGCACCCGACTGGAGTGCCGACTGGCTTCATAAAGAAGCAGTATTCATTCTCGACAGGCTGGCTTTGCAACAAGATGGTATTCCTTATGAAAAATTAAGTGAAGAAAGAAAGGCCTTCCTGAAAATAGTCCTTCAGAAAGAACTGCGCAAAAACACCTATGACCCTGTATCTGGGATACTTACCGTGTCAGAATTGAGGGCAGAGGCAATAGCTTCAAACAGTAAGTTCTATGGCGGATTATTCACAAACGATCCTGCCCTGGCTGATTTACGGGATTCATACAGCATTCCGGAAAACTCTCTTAAAGACCCGGAGAGGGTACCTCTTCTTAATGCTTTCTTTTTCTGGGTATCATGGTCGTGTGTCACTGAACGCCCTGGCCAGTCAATCACCTATACCAACAATTGGCCCGCAGAGGAACTTGTTGGTAACAGACCCTCAGGGTCACTGCTTCTGTGGACAGGCTTCAGTGTCATTGTTCTGATCGCGGGTATAGGGCTTATGGTTTGGTATTATGCACGTCGGCGCGGAGAACAGGCAGGCATTATCCCTTCATCATTTCCACTGTTAAATGAGACTCAGACCCCATCCCAGAAAGCTACCGTAAAATACTTCTGGATCGTATCCGCCCTTCTTCTTGTTCAGGTAATCATGGGTGTCATTACTGCACACTATGGTGTTGAAGGTCAGAACTTCTATGGAATTCCTCTGGCAAAGTTACTGCCTTATTCCATAACAAGAACCTGGCATATCCAAATAGCTATCTTCTGGATTGCAACATCATGGCTTGCAACAGGTTTATATTATGCCCCGGCTATTTCAGGCACTGAACCAAAATTTCAGAGGTTAGGAGTGAATTTCCTCTTTGGTGCTTTATTGGTAATAGTGCTGGGTTCGCTGGCTGGCCAGTGGCTAGGGGTAATGCAGAAGCTCGGTTTTATCCAGAATTTCTGGTTTGGCCACCAGGGATATGAATATGTTGACCTTGGCCGTTTCTGGCAGATATTTCTTTTTGTAGGACTTATAATCTGGCTTTTACTAATGGGACGAGCTATATGGCCGGCCTTAAAACAGAAATCAGAAAGCAGGAGTCTGCTTTCATTATTCCTGATCTCAACAATAGCAATTGCCGGATTTTATGGAGCAGGATTAATGTGGGGAAGACAGACTAATCTTGCAGTTGCTGAATACTGGCGCTGGTGGGTTGTTCACCTATGGGTTGAGGGTTTCTTTGAAGTATTTGCCGCTGTAGTTGTTGCTTTCCTTTTTGTAAGACTTCAATTGCTAAAAGCAGCTACAGCAACCACTGCTGTTCTTTTCTCTACTATTGTATTTTTAGCAGGAGGTATCCTGGGTACTTTCCATCATCTCTATTTTACCGGAACACCAACTGCCATCATGGCACTTGGCGCAACGTTCAGTGCGCTCGAGGTAGTTCCTCTAGTACTCATGGGTTTTGAAGCATGGGATAATGTAAAGATCAGCAGGAGCACAACATGGATAAACGCCTATAAATGGCCGGTATATTGCTTTATCGCTGTTGCATTCTGGAACCTTGTCGGTGCCGGTATCTTTGGATTTCTGATCAATCCTCCTATTGCCCTTTATTATATGCAGGGATTGAATACAACACAAGTACACGGACATACTGCTTTATTTGGAGTTTACGGAATGCTTGGAATCGGTCTGATGCTTTTCGTTCTCCGCGATATGAATAAAGAAGCTATCTGGAAAGAAAAATGGATAAAGTTTGCTTTCTGGAGTATTAATATCGGTCTTACAGCAATGGTACTAATTAGTGTTCTTCCAATTGGACTGGCACAAACTGTCGCCAGTGTTAAGGAAGGTTTATGGTATGCCCGTTCAGCTGAATTTCTGCAACAGCCGGCAATCTTAACATTAAGATGGCTGAGAGTAATTGGAGATACAATTTTTGCATCAGGTACGGTTGCTCTGGCGTGGTTCATTTTTGGATTAAAAGGAGGCTGGAGCATAGAGAAGAAGTGAGAAGCACTCCAAACTCTAGGCACTCCAAACTTTTCTTTTGCTTTATACTGATGAGCGTATTAACTTAGTAGTCTCAATTCATAAAAATAACTGATATGTTTAAAAGTGAAGTCTATACCAAAAGGAGAGAGGAACTCCATAAAAAAATAAAATCTGGAATTGCTCTTTTTATAAGCAATATTGAGGCACCCCTGAATTATCCTGCTAACACTTACCATTTCAGGCAGGATAGCGATTTTTTATATTTTTTTGGTATTGATCTGCCCGGGTTTACCGGCGTTATGGATTTCGATTCAGGGAAGGATCGGCTATTCGGTAACGATTATGAAATGGATGATATCATCTGGATGGGTCCACAACCGACAATCAAAGAACTTGCAATGAAATGTGGTATCACTGATACGGCACCAACGACTAAACTTGAAGAGATCATTAAGGATGCTCTTTCAAAGAAGAGAAAAATTCATTTTCTTCCTCCATACCGGAGTGAAACGAAGATGATGCTGGGCTCTCTGCTGAAGGAAAATCCCTGCCAGATGATAACCCTGGCATCAGTTGATCTGATAAAGGCAGTTATTTCCATGAGATCAATAAAGGAAAAAGTCGAAATTGATGAAATAGAAAAAGCAGTGGACATTGCTTACGAGATGCATGTTACTGCAATGAAGATGTGCAAACAGGGTGTCAGGGAACAGGATATCTTCGGAACACTTGAAGGTATTGCTCTCGCAAAAGGAGGAGGTACTTCGTTCCCGATAATATTAAGTGTAGACGGCCAGACTCTTCACAACCATGCACATGGGAATATCCTGCGTAAAGGAAGGATGATGGTCACTGATGCCGGTGCCGAAACAAACCTTCATTATGCCTCTGATATAACACGCACAACTCCGGTCGGAGGAAAATTCAGCCCGAAGCAAAAAGATATTTATGAAATTGTACTGAAAGCTAATACTGAAGCAATTAAGGCTACCAGACCAGGTATTTCTAATCGTGATCTGCATTTTATGGCCTGTAAGATCATAACAACAGAGATGAAAAGCCTGGGATTGATGAAAGGCGATGTTGATGAGGCAGTTGCAGCTGGAGCTCATGCACTGTTTATGCCTCACGGACTTGGCCACATGATGGGTCTCGATGTTCATGATATGGAAGCGCTGGGAGAAAATTTTATAGGGTATAATGATGAGGTAAAACGGAGTGACCAGTTTGGTACTGCTTTCCTGCGGTTTGCACTGCCTTATAAACCAGGACATGTTTTTACCATTGAACCGGGATGTTATTTCATTCCTGAGCTGATAGAAAAATGGAAATCGGAAGGGAAATTCAAAGATTTTATCAACTATAGTAAAATTGAAGACTATATGTCAATCGGCGGTATACGAATTGAAGATGATGTTCTCATTACCGAAAATGGGCATAAGGTTCTGGGTAAACCTATACCTAAAACAGTAAAAGAAGTAGAATCAATCTGTTCCTGAAAACATTGATTTCCCTGAGTGCTCCTCCGTGAGTCTCTTTGTAACGATCATTATTCCTGTTATGTGCCAGCGGGTGCCGCGAAAATCTTTCAGAAGGCTTTATAGAATTCCCTGTTTAGCCTGGCAATACTTATAAGCTTAATTTGTTTGGGGCATTCTGCCTCACACGCACCTGTATTTGAGCAGTTACCGAATCCGACTTCATCCATTTTCTCAACCATCGCTCTTACTCTCTCTTTAGCTTCAATGCGTCCCTGAGGCAAAAGAGCGAACTGCGTTATTTTCGCTGAAACAAACAACATTGCTGATGCATTCTTACATGCTGCTACGCAGGCGCCACATCCGATACAAATCGCTGAGTCGAATGCATCATCCGATTTTTTCTTCTGTATCAGGATTGAATTGGCTTCAGGTGCAGCTCCTGTATTGACTGAGATAAATCCTCCTGCAATCTGGATCTTGTCAAAAGCTGTCCGATCGACTATCAGGTCCTTGATAACTGGAAAAGATTTTGCTCTCCATGGTTCGACCCATATAGTTTCGCCTTCCTTAAAATATCTCATTGAAAGGTGGCATGTTGTTATTGCTGGTATGGGTCCATGAGGATGACCGTTAATATACATTCCACACGCCCCGCAAATGCCTTCCCGGCAGTCATGGTCAAATGCAACAGGATCCTTATCTTCTTCAACAAGCCTTTTATTGAGGGCATCAAGCATCTCAAGGAATGCCATCTTTGGAGATACATTATCCATTTTGTAGGTCTCAAAGTTACCTTTGGCCCTTGCATTTTTCTGGCGCCATATTTTAAGTGTAAGCTTCATATCCTTCTTGAATTATTAGTTCTTATTTATAGCTCCTTACCTTCATCTCTACCTCATTGAAAGTAAGTTCTTCTTTATGGAGGATATGTGGTTTACCTTCACCTGCATATTCCCATGCAGCCACGTAAGCGAACTCTTCATCATTTCGGAGCGCTTCGCCATCTGCAGTCTGATATTCCTCCCTGAAATGAGCTCCGCACGATTCTTTCCTGTCAAGGGCATCATTCACAAGAAGTTCGCTAAGTTCAAAATAGTCAGCTACTCTTCCTGCCTTCTCCAGTTCCTGATTAAGCTCACTGAATTCCCCCGGAACATTAAGATCTCTCCAGAACTCATCCTTCAGCTCCTTAATAAGTACAAGTGCTTTCTTAAGCCCTTCTTCGTTTCTTACCATTCCGCAATAGTCCCACATTATCTTACCTAATCTTTTATGGAATGACGCAGCGGTTTGTTTTCCTTTTATTGAAATGAATTTATTAAGCCTTTCGAGAACTGCTTTTTCAGTCTCTTCGAATTCAGGTTTATCGGTTGAGATTTTTGGAACCCGGATTTCGTCAGCCAGATAATTACTTATAGTATTTGGAAGAATAAAATATCCGTCACCGGAAGTCTGCATCAGAGAAGCAGCTCCGAGACGGTTTGCTCCATGATCCGAAAAGTTAGCCTCGCCAATTGCATATAGTCCGGGGATAGTAGTCATCAATTCATAATCAACCCATAATCCGCCCATGGTATAATGCCCTGCCGGATATATGCGCATTGGCTCTATATATGAGTCAATACCTGTGATGGTTTTATACATATCGAAAAGATTACCATATTTGCTCTCAATAATATCTTTTCCCTGTTTCTTAATTGAATCCCTGAAATCAAGATTAACTGCAAGTCCTGTCTCTCCGATACCAAATCCCGCGTCACATCGTTCCTTGGCAGCCCTGGAGGCAACATCCCTTGGTACGAGGTTTCCAAATGTGGGGTATCGTCTTTCAAGAAAATAATCTCTTTCTTCTTCCGGGATTTCATTTGCAGGCCTTATATCTCCTTTAGTTTTGGGAACCCAAACCCGTCCGTCGTTACGCAGTGACTCGGACATAAGAGTAAGTTTTGCCTGGAATTCATTCAGTTGTGGAACACAGGTAGGATGTATTTGGATAAAACTCGGATTTGCAAATAAAGCACCTTTTTTATGAGCCTTCCATGCTGCTGAGGCGTTTGAATTTACAGCTAAAGTTGAAAGATAATATATGGTTCCATAACCACCGGTGGCAAGTACAACTGCATGAGCGGAATGCCTTTCAATTTCCCCTGTCAGGAGGTTTCTGACGATTATTCCGCGGGCTTTACCATCAATTAAGACTATATCCAGCATTTCGCGGCGTGGAAACATAGTTACGTTGCCTTTCTTAATTTGCCTGTTTAGAGATGAATAGGCCCCGAGGAGGCATTGCTGCCCCGTCTGTCCCTTGGAATAGAAGGTTCTCGATACCTGGACTCCTCCAAATGATCTTGTATCGAGTGTTCCACCATAATCGCGTGCAAATGGTACCCCCAGAGCTGTATAATGGTCAATAACCTCATTGCTTACTTCCGCAGCCCTGTAAACATTTGCTTCGCGCGCTCTGAAGTCCCCCCCCTTTATCATATCATAGAACAACCTGAAGGTACTGTCTCCATCGTTCTGATAGTTTTTTGCAGCATTTATTCCACCCTGAGCTGCAACAGAGTGTGCCCTCCGCGGCGAATCCTGATAACAGAAGGTTTTTACACTATATCCGAGTTCACCAAGTGCAGAAGAAGCACCTGCTCCGGACAGACCTGTACCTATGACAATAATCTCAAGCTTTTTCTTATTCGCGGGGTTAACAAGTTTAACAGAAGCTTTATACTTCGTCCATTTCGTTGCCAACGGACCCTCTGGTATCTTTGAATTTAATTTTCCCATGATTATAATTTTTTCCTTTCGATTTATCTGAAAAGCCATAAGGTGATTGAAATAAAAGCAAAACCCGCGGGGATAATGATCGCATAAATCAATGCGATAACTTTAATGACCGGAGACCAGACTCTGTGATTCAGTCCCAGTGTCTGGAACGCTGAATAAAAAGCATGAAAAAGGTGAAATCCGAGAAGTGCAAAACAACCAAGATAAATGAAATCATACGCAGGGATCTTAAAAAGACTATGAGCTACTGAATAGAAATCTTCCGGATTCCCTTTAACTATACCAAGTTTAATGAAAAAGAAATTGAAAAAATGAAGGACAAGAAAGGTGAGAATGGTAGCTCCGGTCCAGATCATGAAACGGGAGAAAAATGATGTCTCTGATTTGATGG
>JADGPT010000198.1 GCA_017882345.1 Bacteroidales bacterium | reverse complement strand
CTAATATACATAATAAAATACGTGGATAAAAGTCCACCAGGATTTTTCTTTTCTTGTAACCAAATTTTCATCTTGTTTAAGCTGAAATCAATTTTATTTGGTTATGTTTTAGAATAATGTTGAATGTATATCTTGCTTATTATATGCTTTTTAGAATTACCATTAACGATATTTTATGGATTTTTAATTATCCCAATAGTCATTTTAGACAATTATCCACAATATTATAAAACAGAACCAAAATGAATAATGTAAGTGTTATCATTGTTGTGGTAGTTAGCCTTGTATTTCTAGCAGGCATTTTTATCCTTCTCAGAGAATTGATGTGCTGGTACTGGAAGATAAATAAGATGATCGAGGAGAAGACAAAAACAAATATTCTGCTTTCTAAAATCCTGATACAGATGGGAGGCACACTGGAAACGAAACCAAAATCAAATATTGAGGTTGAAGATACAAGTACTCATGACTATTTAGATGATCAGGGTAAAACTAGAAATGTCACAGCTAAAACAGCTGAAAAGGCAGGTTGAACATTACTGAAAAAATAAGAGCAAAAAGATCAGTTTTATAACTTGCGGGGTAGATATGGGGAAACAAAAAACCCATCTATCTGATTTATTGATAAATGGGCTTTCCATTTGTCGGGGTGGCCAGGCTCGAACTGACGACCCTCTGGTCCCAAACCAGATACGCTACCAACTGCGCCACACCCCGAATATCGAAGCGCAAAAGTATTATTAATTTTCTGAATTCATAACATATCACCGGAAATTTGATTTAAATAATTGATTCTGCTTACAAAAACAATCTTATTCCCAAAAGATACTTTTCTTTAATTAATACTAAATTTATGCAATCCTGTTTTAAATTAAGAAATGTAACACATGAAAACATTACTCTTCGTTCTAAGCCTGAACCTCTTTACACTTCTGGGTCTCTCCTTTGATCCGGGAAATATTAACCCGGAAAATCAAGTACCATTGATGGGAAATCGTTTCCTGACCTTCAATGCAGTCATCAGGGTTAACCAGATTGAGGTTTCAAGAGATAAAAATGAAGGAGAGGATGAACGGAATCTGCATACTCCTCTGAGAGTGAAAAAATACAGGGATGCCATTGAATCCGGATTTCCAGGAGCAAAAATAACATGGGCGTTCAGCTGGCTTGCACTGCACGATACTACAAAGGATTACGTAAAGATCCGTGAGCTGCTTGTCAGCTATCATTTTAAATACGGAGACGACATCACTTTCATTCCCGGAGCATATTTTGCTAATGCTTACAATTCAACTGAACAGGTGAACCAGGATTTGCATGAGGGGCTGGCTAAAGTTTCGGAAATTGTTGGCAATGGATTCCGGCCACAAAGTGTTGTTGCAGGTTTTCTATCAGCTGTAAATCAGGAATATCTGGCTGAAAAGGAAGATATCCATATATGCCAGGGAAATATATGGAGTCAATACGCCATTGATAATCAGGATGGGGACGGATCGGTTTCATATCCATTCTATCCATCTAAAGAACATTTTTGTAAACCCGCGCAGGGAAAGTCTGATTTTATTGATTGTGTCAATCTTGATGGATGGACTATGGATTTCCTGTCGGCAAGAAGAGAAGGTTTTGCCAATGGTTTTAACAGCCGTATGGGTGTGGGACCCATTGAAACATTGGGAAAATATGGACAGAAGGTTGGAGTTGAAGAAATGATTCATACAACAGCTATCCATTTCGATGGCGGATACAACCTGAACGGCTTCGCATGGGTCACAAATTGCTGGGAAGTCTCACTTCCAATTAATGTTTCGGGATTAACAGAGTGGTTAAAGGAAATAAAAAAACGCTGGCCCGATGTGAAATTTATTACTCAGGGAGAATTCGGTTTAATCTGGAGATCACATTATAAATCCAATGATTTTAATTATCGCTTTGAGGAAAAAGGATCTGGTATAGGCGGATCAGATTCTGATATGAAAATCCGCTGGTTCATGAATAAAAATTTCCGTCTTGCATTACTCCAAATCCTTAAACCGGAATCTCCCGAAAAAGTGATTGATTTTACCCGTTATGATGTGCCGGCAAAAGAGCCTGCTGAGAATACAAGGAGATGGAGCCTTCTGGGAGAAATCAATCAAAAACAGACCCGTCCTCAGGATAAACCCGTTTTATTAACTGAACTAACAAACGACGCTAAATCTGTTATAGAAAAGTATTACCCCTTTTTATTTCAGGTTTCAGACAATAAAAAAGCTAAGGGAGATAACTAATTCAGGAATATAAGCTGTTTCTTCTTGCAGTCAGATTCTGATCTGAAATAAAATCGTCATATTCCATCTCTTTGTCAATCATTCCTTTGGGTGCTATCTCGATTACCCGGTTACAAACTGTTTGAATAAAGGCATGATCGTGAGAGGACATAAGTATGTTACCCTTAAACTTGATCAACGTATTATTAAATGCCTGAATTGATTCAAGATCGAGGTGATTGGTAGGAGTATCCAGAAGCATGACATTCGCATTCCTTATCATCATGCGTGCTATCATGCACCTTACCCTCTCTCCTCCTGAAAGGACATTAACTTTTTTATAAATATCTTCTCCGGAAAAAAGCATTTTTCCCAGAAAACCTCTCAGATACAATTCGCTTGTATCCTCTGAATATTGCGACAACCAGTCTATCAGGTTAATATCCTTCTTAAAAAATTCCTCATTCTCCAGGGGAAGATATGCCTTTACAATGGTCTGACCCCACTCGAATGATCCCTTTTCAGGTTTTTCATGACCCTTCAGTATTTCTAAAAGAGCGGTCATAGCACGGGAATCCCTCGATAGAAATACTATTTTGTCATTTTTATTTACAGTAAAATTAAGGTCTTTGAATAATGTCTTACCCTCAACTATCTTGGTTAATCCTTTCACTGTCAGGACATTATTTCCAGGTTCCCGTCCGGGAGTAAATATAATTCCCGGATATTTGCGGGTCGATGGCTTAATTTCTTCAATATTAAGCTTTTCAATCATCTTTTTCCTGCTTGTTGTCTGTTTTGACTTCTTTACATTAGCTTTGAACCTTGCAATGAATTCCAGAAGTTCCTTTTTCTTTTCCTCTGCTTTCTTATTCTGAGTAAGTTGCTGCCTGAGTGCCAATTGGCTCGACTCATACCAGAAACTATAATTACCGGAAAATTGCTGTATCCTGCTAAAATCAATGTCAATAATATGAGTACAAACCGAATCTAAAAAATGCCTGTCATGCGATACGACCAATACTGTATTCTCAAATTCAGACAACCAGTTTTCGAGCCAGTTTACTGTTTCAAGATCAAGGTCATTAGTAGGTTCATCAAGCAAAAGATTATCAGGCTTTCCAAAAAGGGCTTGTGCCAGCAACACTTTCACCTTATCTTTTCCCGAAAGTTCTTTTAACAGCTTGTGATGATGTTCCTCCTTAATTCCCAAACCACTCAACAGGCTGGATGCATTACTCTCTGCATTCCATCCATCCATCTCTGTGAATTTTTCTTCCAGTTCAGAAGCCCTGATCCCATCAAGATCTGAAAAATCAGATTTCATGTAAAGGCGCTCTTTTTCTTTCATGGTATTCCAAAGCCCGGAATGTCCCATCATAACTGTATCAAGGACAACGCTTTCGTCAAATTCAAAATGGTCCTGTTTCAGAACAGACAATCGCTCTCCATGTCCAAAAGAGACTGATCCGGTGCGGTAGTCCACACCACCATAAAGCATCTTCAGAAAAGTTGATTTCCCCGCTCCGTTTGCTCCTATTATTCCATAGCAGTTTCCCGGAGTAAAAATAATATTAACATCCTGAAATAAAATGCGTTTCCCAAATTGGATACTTAGGTTTGATGCTGTAATCATGTATAAGATTTTCTGATAGAAATTGATATTTACTGCCACAGTTGTTGAAAAGTGTGCAAAAGTAAACAATAAAATCCATTAACCATGTATTGGTCAGATCACAATCGAATTTTTAGGAAACAGGTTGAGTAGAGCTTTTAACCTTAACCTTAACCTAAGCCTTAACCTAAGCCTTTGCCTCCGGGAATCGGCCCGTTAACTGTCTGTCAACCATCCATCCCGGATATTCTTGTGCCAATGCACTGATTGTATCAAGTTCTTTTAGCTCTTCCTGAGTCAACTGGAGCTGGGTACAAGCGAGATTATCCAAAAGCTGTTCCTGATTCTTTGCCCCTATAATAACACTTGTAACACCCGGTTTATCTTTAGTCCATGACAAAGCAACCCTGGCAGCAGAAACATTGTACCGGTCTCCGATTTTTGTCATAACATCTATAATATCAAAAGCCTTTTCTTTATTAATTGGTGGAAAATCGAAATTATCTCTCCTGTTGTTCCCTTCCGTTTTATTATCACGTTTGAATTTTCCGGATAAAAACCCGCCTGCCAATGGACTCCATGGCATAATA
Source organism: Bacteroidales bacterium (assembly GCA_017882345.1). Taxonomy (GTDB): domain Bacteria; phylum Bacteroidota; class Bacteroidia; order Bacteroidales; family VadinHA17; genus LD21. The sequence continues at coordinate 620 of JADGPT010000198.1, read as the reverse complement.
CTAATACCTTCACTAAGGGCCATAGGTACTATTTCGCGTTCAATGTCGCGACTTGCTATGCTATAGAAATTCTGGGAAGCAACGAATCTGGACCAGCCCAGATTCCCTGCAAAACTATTTGCCTTCACAACCATCCAGGCAGGATGATTACTCACACCAAGGTATCGTACTTTGCCCGACCTGACTACATCTTCCAGTCCTCTCATGGTTTCTTCCAGCGGAGTAACAGGATCGACACCATGAATATATAACATATCAATATGTGAAAGCCCGAGACGCTGTAAACTATCATCTACTGAATCGAGGATATGAAGTTTAGACAATCCTACCTGATTTGGACCCTCTCCCATTCTGAGCCTTACTTTAGTCGCAATGAAAAAAGTCTGCCTGTTAATCCCAAGGTTTTTTAACGCTTTACCGAATAGAATTTCAGCTAACCCTTCTGAATATGCATTAGCTGTATCAAAGAAATTAATCCCTTTGTCAAGTGCCGTTTTTATCAATTGAGTTACTTCATCCTCGGGTAATTGACCAATTGCTTTCCAATATCCTTTTCCGCCGAATGTCATGGTCCCAAAGCATAACTCTGAAAGCAAAACGCCAGTCTTACCTAGTTGTTT
>JADGPT010000045.1 GCA_017882345.1 Bacteroidales bacterium | reverse complement strand
AGCACGAAAGATAACAGGACCTGTTATTCTTATAAGCCTGGTAGTGATACTTATGGCCGGAATGGTGATATTCTATTTAAGACGACGCAAAATCTTTTCAGAAGATTCCCGGTAGAAGCCGTTTGACTTTGAGAGATACTCAAAACACCCGGCAGCTTTCTGTTTATTTCCTGTTTTAAGATATGAGAGACCGAGATACCATCTTGCCTCTTTACCATATTCACCGGAATCATTCGCAACTTCTGAAAGCAGAATAATGGTCTGTCCATAATTCTTCAGAGCCAGTTGTGACAAACCAAGGAAAAACCGTGATGATACAGCTAAAGGATCTTTCTCTGATTCTTCCGTAAAAAAGGCTGCCGCTTTCTGATAATCGCCAGTTTTATAACTTGCGATAGCAGCCGAATAGTTAGCCGCTTCATTATTATTTATGCTTCTGGTAACAGGGGATATAGCCTCGAATGGTTTATAGTATGAATTAAAAAGTTTTTCAGGATTTGAAGTGGGAAGGAGCGTTCTTACCAGTATGAAAACCCCAATCAGAGCTGCAGCGGAGAGTGAAGCATATCGTACGAAGAGGCTACGTCCGGAAGTATTCTTCCTTCCGTCGGCGGTAATTTTTACAGGTTCACGGCCGGAAGAGTTGATAGCGTCTGTAACAAAATTCCGGATCTCTTCTGTCTTTGGATCCGGGACTCCGATCTTCTGTTTCTTCTCATGCCACTCCTTAACCCATTCCGATGTAATCAGATTTAGATTTTTGTCGTCTATCTCCTGTTTAATGAACTTAATCTCATCAGTAAGTTTATTCTCTGATTTAACACCTGAGAATATCTCTTTGATGAATTTCTCGTTATCCTTCTTACCTGATATATTCTTATTATAATCCGATATCATTACTTTAACAATATCCCTGGTTGATGAAAGAGCAGGGTCATTCTTCACATCCTCAAGGTCGAGACGTCCTTTCATATATTTACCAACAGTTTCGAAGATATCTGAATCCTCGCTGTCAGCCGGCATATCATTCTCAAATCCATTTCTGGTTCTGTTGCTGATACCCTTCACCAGTTTGCTGTTAATATGTTTTATCCGTCTGCTCATAATTTTTTATAATCTCGTTTCGCGTTTATCGTTTTTCGTTTCGCGTTTATTGTTTCGCGTTTATTGTTTCGCGTTTCTCGTTTATCGTTTTTCGTTTCGCGTTTATCGTTCAAATCCGAACTTGATTACCTGCACTGTCATTGCGAGCGAAGCGAAGCAATCTTTATATCTTTTTGACTTTGTCTTTTCCTAGTGTACCACTTCCCTTGCCGCAAGTTCTGTCCTTTTTATAAGCATATAACCCGGATGTTTCTTCACTTTTTCTGTAAGTTCACTCTGGGCTTCACATTTTTTTTTCTTCACATAACCGTAAGTATATCCAAGCTTATCGGCTATTTCCTGTGGTGATATCTCCTGCCAGTAGAGTGTAAGTATCTTTTTACTTATAGGATCGAGGGTCTCAAAAACATCACTGAATATCTCTTCATACGTCTGTTGATCGATAATTTCGGTAAAATCCTTTTCCACTTCAGGTTCATTTCTTCTTGTCAGGTAATTTGATGCTGCCTGCCGCTTATCGAGAACCCTTTTCCAGAGATGCTCGCATACACAATAGAGAAACGTTTTGAATTTACAGGTAAGAGCAAATTCCTTATTGTCTAATTTTTCGAGCATTATTATCAGACCATCCTGGAAGATATCATGGGCATCCTCATTAGTGCCCCCATTCGGATAAACTATAAGCCTTATCATAGGCATATACCTGTCCGAAAGGTAATGTACCACATAACTCTGACGGTTTCTCAGACACTCGATAATCTCTTTATCAGAATACTCTTTCAAGGTACTTGATGATTTCTGTAGATTCTTTCATTAACATTTCAAATATACTCATTTTTTTAATTCACAAGCTTTTATTAAAAATTAAATATCGGTAAGCATGAATAAATTACCTGAAATCGATGGATTTCACCAGATAATTTCAGATGCTTATAAATTATTAACAGTTTTTCAGGGTAACAATTTCATGCCTATTCGTATTAACCTTATGTTTTAACCCTTATTATACGAGATAGTTATTGTAAGGAGTTGATAATGTGTGCTTTGTTGGTTTTGCAAAATATGACCGGCAGAGTTGTTCTCTATTTTATTGAAGGAGTGAATGTAAGGAAACTAAAAAAAAATACGGTAACTATGAGATCTGGAATTTCTCCCGACTATCAGGGTTGTCAATTTACCAACGAAGTGGAAAAGCAATTCAACAATTCAGGAGACTTTCTCTGCAGGGCCATTGAGAATGCTGATGGTGTGCCATATCAGCTTGTCTTTGGACCGGCTATAGGAGAAGGATATTATCTGAACGTGGGTTTTGGTATTAAACAGCTTTTCGGAATCACTCCCGTAGAATTCACAGAGGAGCTTTATCATCGGATGATTGAAGAGATTATTCCTTCCAATGAAGATATACCCCGTAACCCTGTTAAGTTGCGCGAAAAAATTATCAGTGGGAAAATTCAGAATTACAAAGCTGAAATATTAGTGATGACTCCATCCGGAGAGAAAAAATGGATTAAAGACAGTTTTATTCCGGTTATCGATGATAAGACAGGTAAGGCAACCGGTTTACTGGGTATATTCTTCGATATCAGCGAACACAAACAGACCCTTTTGCAGCTTGAAAGAGCTATGGAGAAGGCAACCGAGAGCGATCGTCTGAAAGCGGCATTCCTGAATAATTTACCTCATGAGATAAGGACACCTTTGAATGCGATAGTCGGATTCTCAACCCTGCTGAACGAACCCGGACATGATATTGAGGACCAGTTGGAATTCCGTGATATAATAACGCACAGTTCCGACCATCTGCTCGAGATAGTGGACGATGTTCTTGAGATCTCCAAAATTGAAGCAAAGATCGTACGGATATTAAGAAAGGAGGTTAACCTCAGCCGGATGCTCCATAGAGTTTACGACAGATTCAGGCCTGCGGCAGATGAGAAAAAAATCCTTTTAAGGTACGATGCCCGGATGGATGAAAAAGAGATCATTATTAACACAGACGGCTACAAGCTTTTCCAGTCGCTTACTAACCTGTTGAGCAACGCAGTTAAATTCACACTTGCGGGAAAAGTTGAGTTCGGCTTTAGAATAAAGGAAGGTATGATTGAATTTTATGTATCTGATACGGGTATAGGTATCGGGTTGGAACATCAGCCAAACATCTTTAAACCCTTTTATCAGTCGGAGAGCAGCAGCACAAAGCGTTACGAAGGTACCGGTCTGGGTTTGTCTATCGCGAAGGCTTATATTGAATTGCTTGGAGGTGATATATGGTTTAATTCTGAACCGGGTGAAGGGTCGGTATTCTGCTTTAATATACCTGATACGAGGTAAGAGATGTAGCAGCTCGTAGTGCTTGTTTAGCAAACACGAATCTCAGAATCGAGATATTTTGAGAAAATTTCCTCTTGAAATCTTAAAAAAATATTGTTCTCAATTGGATGAAGGAAAGTCGCTTGTCACATTTCTTATGGGACCCGGTAACTTTCTCCCATAACATTTGTTACAATAGCAATCTGCAGGCCCAATTAGTTTATAAGACGGCAAGGTACCTTGAGCTATTCATTAAGAAAAACATGGAACAAATAACAAGCCTCTACAAAAAAGCTTATCAGCTAAGCTTATTCACAATATTCTATAACATTGCCGAAGGAATTGTATCAATGATAATGGGTTATAAAGACGAAACACTCACTTTGTTTGGATTTGGCATTGATAGCTTTATAGAGGTAATGTCGGGTATAGGCATAGCAGTAATGATATCACGGATCAAACAAAATCCGGAGAGTTCAAAAAATGAATTTGAAATTAAAGCCTTGAAAATAACAGGAACTGCTTTTTATCTGCTGTCTGCAGGACTTTTAGCAGGTATTGTTTTAAACATTATTGCCAATCATAAGCCCGAAACAACATTGTGGGGTATTATTATTTCTTTAATTTCAATTATTGTAATGGTTTGGCTTATGAATGCAAAAAAACGGATCGGAAAACAACTTGATTCGGGGCCAATTATTGCCGATGCCAATTGTACAAAGGTGTGTGTGTATATGTCAATTGTACTACTTATATCAAGTCTTATTTATGAACTGACAGGATTTGCCTATGCTGATTTAATAGGAGCAGCCGGATTAATATATCTTTCAGTTGTGGAAGGGAAAGAGGCTTTGGAGAAAGCGAAAGGAAAGGAATGCAACTGTTGCGATTAGTAATACTGATAATCTCCATTTAACTCAATGAAGCGATTTGCAATTATTGTTATTATCCTGCTTGCAACTTTTGAAGTTCCAAATTTTAAAGTCTTCACCCAATACGTGAAATTCTGAAATATGTTAAAGATCAATCAATCAATAAAATGAAGAAATCGTGTGCCTTTTGCCTTTTGATATCAATTTGTTATTTTGCATCAGCCCAAAATAAGTTAACAGGAAAAATTACTGATGAAAAAACCGGAGAAACCATTCCGGGAGCGACAATTTATATTCCGGAACTTAAGACAGGCGCTATCGCAGATAAAACCGGTGTTTACCAGATTGACAATCTTCCACAGGTAAAAGTTATTGTTCAGGTCAGCTTTTTGGGATATAAATCGATTGTTGAAAAAGTTGACTTGGCAACGACACCATCCATGAATTTTGTTATGGAACAGGCTATTACAGAAATTAACGAGGTTGTGGTCAGAGGCACATCAAGGGCAACCGAAATAACCCGGAACCCTGTTCCTATGATCACTCTGGGCAGAAAAGAATTACAACAAAATCTGAACAACAATATAATTGATGCAATTTCAAAACTTCCCGGAGTAAGCGCTGTGACGACAGGCCCAAATGTATCAAAGCCATTTATTCATGGACTGGGATATAACCGGGTATTGACTTTATTCGATGGTGTCAGGCAAGAAGGGCAACAATGGGGCGATGAACATGGGGTTGAAGTTGATGAAAATGCAGTTGACCGCATTGAAGTTATCAAGGGTCCGGCAAGCCTGACCTATGGTTCTGACGCATTGGCTGGTGTTGTCAATTTGCTTCCTGCACCACCTGTTCCCAACGACACAATAAAGGGTCATGTAGAAACTATATACCAGACAAATAACGGTCTCATTGGCGCATCCGCTGCTCTGGCAGGAAATCATAACGGGCTTATCTGGGGAACGGTGGCATCTCATAAGCAAGCCACCAATTATCAAAATAAAAATGACGGACGGGTTTATGGCACAGCCTTTAATGAATCTGATGTAAGTGGTTATATCGGCTTAAATAAGCAATGGGGTTATTCACATCTCAACTTTTCATTATTTAATGACTTACAGGAAATTCCTGGTGGCAGTCGCGACTCAGTTACGCGAAAATTCACTAAGCAAATTACTGAAGACGACACATTCAGGCCAATTGTTTCCGATGCAGAATTAAATTCATATAAAATCATTGCTTTACATCAACTTGTCAGGCATTACCGGTTATATTCATCAAATAATTTTATCATAGGAAAAAGTAAATTGGGACTAATACTGGGATATCAGCAAAATATACGGAAAGAATTCAGCCATCCGCCGTACCCATCTATTCCCGGATTGTACCTTGATCTGAAAACATTTACTTACGATGTAAAATACTCCATCCCTGAATCCAAAGGATGGGAAACAACTTTTGGTATAAATGGCATGTATCAGCGTAATACCAACAAGGGCACTGAATTTATCATACCCGATTATCACCAGTTTGATATTGGCCCTTTTATTCTGGCAACAAAAACAATTGATAAACTGGATTTAAGTGCTGGCGTAAGGTATGATACCCGTATTTTTAAAAATGATCAGATGTATACTCGTCCTAACCCTCAGACAGATCTTGAAATGCAGGTAAATTTACCGGATACTGCACGGGCTGATCATCCCTTCTATAGTTATAATCATACCTTTTCTGGCATGTCAGCAAGTTTTGGCGTGACTTATAATATTACAAGAAAAATTTTAGCGAAAATCAATATTGCACGTGGATTCCGTGCTCCTGATATTGCTGAAATATCAGCTAACGGAGTTCATCCGGGGACACTGATTTATCAGATTGGCAATACTGGTCTTAAACCGGAATTTAGTCTACAGGAAGATTTAGGTATTTCATACAGATCAGATCATGTCAGTGGTAACCTGGACTTATTTAATAATCAGATTTCAAACTATATCTTTAATCAGAAATTATCAAACCATCCTGGACAAGATTCGGTTATCGTAAAAGGGAACCAGACTTTTAAATTTCAACAGGCTAAAGCCCAACTATATGGATGGGAGGTAAATCTCGATGTTCATCCTTTTGACTGGCTTCATTTCGAAAATTCCATCTCTGTAATATATGCTCTAAATAAGGGTGGAAATGGGACACAAGTATCCGATAGTTCGAAGTATCTGCCATTTATTCCCCCATTGCATACAAATACGGAATTAAGGGCTAACATTTCCAGCAAGTCAAAACATATCAGTTCATTTTACTTCAAGATCGGAATGGAATATTATGCGATGCAGAACCGTATCTATTCTGCGAATAATACTGAAACGCCAACTCCGGGCTATATACTTTATAATGCAGGAATAGGGGCAGATGTAATGAACAGTAAAGGGAAAGTACTTTTAACCATTAATATTTCAGGTAATAATATCACTGATGTCGCTTATCAATCACATCTGAGCAGACTCAAATATTTTGAAGAATATCCAAATAATTCCACAGGTAGAACCGGCATTTATAACATGGGCAGAAACATTAGTTTCAAGGTGACAATACCTCTGAATTTTTAAAATACTTTAGCGGAAATTATACACATTTACGGTGTGAATCAGAGATATAACCATTTATTATTTGCCAGATGTCAGGTTATGGCTTAATGTATTTTGGCAGGAACTTCTCCGCGGAAAACAAAGTCGCTGTATTAATTAACGCCAGGTGTGAATAGGCCTGTGGAAAATTACCTAAAAGCCTTTTTGTGGAGAAATCAATATCCTCACTAAAAAGGCCCAGATGGTTTCCACAGGCTAAAAGGTTCTCAAAAATATTTTTTGCTTCTTCCTTCATACCTATTCTGAAAAGAGCTTGAATAATACATGACGGGATGAACCTGGTAGCAAAGGAATTTGTTGCTTCACAGCATCAAAATGATGGGACTCTCATTCTCAGCCGTTTTGCGGGCGCATCACAGGAACTTCAGGGAGCGATTATTATTAATCCTTACGACATAGAAAAATCAGCCGATGCGATAAAATCAGCGCTGGAAATGACTAAAGAGGAACAAAATCAGAGGATGATACAGATGAGACTGGTCATTGTCAGGCATAATATTTATTCCTGGGCATCCACCTTGTTGAGAACAATGGCAACTATCAATTGAAAAACCGGTTACCTCACACCTCATACCTCATACCTCATACCTCATACCTCACACCTCATACCTCATACCTCATACCTCATACCTCATACCTCATACCTCACACCTCATACCTCATACCTCATACCTCACACCTCATACCTCATACCTCATACCTTACACCTCACACCTTACACCTCACACCTTACACCTCACACCTCACACCTCATACCTCACACCTCACACCTCATCCCTCATCCCTCACACCTCATACCTCACACCTCTTACCGGAGTGCATTGTAGAGTACAACCGCAGGATGCAATGCAATACGCCCTGTTCCATCTTTAATATGATGCCTGCAGCTTGTTCCCGGAGCAACTATTAATGTAGTACTGTCAGCATTTCTCACTTCGGGGAATAAGACAAGCTCGCCGACCTGGTTTGATAGTTCAAAGTGTTCTTTTTCATATCCGAAAGATCCGGCCATTCCACAACAACCTGATGGGATCTCTCTCACAGTAAAATTTTTTGGTATTGAAAGCATTTCGATAGTACTGGCTGAAGATGCGATTGCCTTTTGCTGGCAATGGGCATGCAGTAGAATGCTCATCCTGTCATCAATAAATGAAGTACGGTCAATTCTTCCCGATCGGAACTCCCTGGCAATGAACTCATCGATCATGAAACTATTAACTGCAATTTTCTCCGCTGCTTCTTTCAAATCATCTCCTGCTAATTCGGGGTATTCATCCCTGAACCCAAGTATTGCAGAAGGTTCAATTCCGACTAAAGGAAGTTCATCGCAGATTATTCCGGATAATGAAAGAATGTTTTTCCTTATCGTCTTCTTTGCTGTTCTTACCAGCCCTTTCGAAAGGAATGTCCTGGCACTTACTTTGTGACACGCTGTGACCACTTTGTAATTTAGCGATGTAAGTAACCGGATGGCTGCTATCCCTATCTCGGTATCGTTAAAATTGCTGAATTCGTCGATAAATATGCAAACCGATCCTTTTGGATTAGCAGGATTGATCTTTGAGAGGTTTGTTCTGCACCACTTTCTGAGAGTCATCCTGTAAATTAAGGGTATAGATCTTTTTGAAGCAAAACCTGTTAATCCCTTAACAATTCCGGATGTGAGTTTGTTTTTCAGAAAGAAGTTAAATATGAAGGGAGCCACTGAACCGATCCGGTTAATAGACGATATATATGCAATGAGTCTGGTTCTTAATGGAATACCATGTATGTCGTACCAATGCTGAAGGAACTCCGATTTGATCTTTGCAATATCTACGCTTGAGGGGCATTCCGATTTGCATCCCTTACAACCAAGACAAAGATCAAGTATTTCGTATATCTCCGGGTGGTTCCATGGATCACCCTCTTTGCTGAGAAATTCACGGATGACATTGGCTCTGGCGCGGGTACTTTTATATTCATCTCCTGTTGCCATAAAGCTGGGACACATAGTTCCGCCAATTATTGCCGATTTACGACAGTCAGCTGTTCCGTTACATCTTTCTGCTGCTCTTATGATTCCATCGCTGGAAGAAAAATCGTAGATAGTCTGTATATCCCGGGTTGGCATACCAGGTATATACCGCAGATTTGTATCCATCGGTGGAGTACCTGTGATCTTACCCGGGTTTAAAATTCCATTTGGATCCCAGCATTTTTTTACCTGCTTAAGCAGGTTATAGTTGTAATCTCCGAGAATAATAGGGATAAATTCACCTCTCAGCCTTCCGTCGCCATGTTCCCCGCTGAGTGAGCCCCTGTATTTTTTAACCAGGTATGCTGTTTCCAACCCGAGTTTTCTGAAGAGCTTCACATCGGCAGTATCCTTGAGGTTGAGAATAGGTCTGATGTGAAGTTCACCTGTCCCGATATGAGCATGAAAAACAGCCTCCTTACCATATTTGGCAAGCAGTACTTCTATTTCATCAATATACTCAGGTAACGACTCTACGTTTATTGCAGTATCTTCCATAAGAGTAACCGGTTTTGGATCTCCTTTCATATTAGCAAGAACTCCCAGTCCTGCCTTTCTGAGTTCCCAAACCTTTGAAATATCTTTTCCTTTTATAATAGGATAGGAGTATCCGTAATCCGCGGATCTTAATGCCTTAATCATGTCAGAAGCCGCATTGTCAATATCTTCCGGTTTTTCCCTTACAAATTCGACTATCAAAATCGCTGCTGGTTTTCCCTCGAGAAAAAACCGGTTGTTTCTCTGGCTTGCATTATCTTCTGTCAGCTTAAGGATACGATTATCCATCATTTCCACGGCTGAAGGTTTAAATTTTAAAGCAATGAGATTAGCTTTGAATGCATCGTTCCTTTTATTTAGATGAACGCAAACAAGTGCTTTATTAGCAGGAGGTAATGGAACTAAATTAAGCTTGATTTCAGTTGTAACTGCCAGTGTTCCTTCTGAACCGGTAAGCAGTTTACTGAAATTGAATTTCATGTTCGATTTCTCATCAAAAATCCCGGAATCAAGAAGCTGATCAATAGCATATCCGGTGTTTCTTCTATGCACTTTAGGATCGGGGTATCCTTCCCGTATCTTCTCCTGATTTATCTTATCCCCCAGAATATTACCGATATTCCTATAGATTTCACCTTCAAGGTTATCCAGCATACATTTATGCTTGAAATCTTCATTGTTCAACGGACCAAATAGTGCTTCGCTTCCGTCGCTTAGAAGCGTTTTAATCTCAATTGTATGATCTCTGGTCGATCCATAGACAACAGAATGTGAGCCACATGCATTATTACCGACCATACCGCCTATGTTACACCGGTTTGAAGTTGAAGTTTCCGGGCCAAAAAACAATCCCACTTCTTTCAGTTTAATATTCAGTTCATCAAGAACGACACCGGGTTCTACCCTGACCCACATCTCATCAGTGTTTATCTCAAGAATTTTATTCATGTATCTCGATATATCCACAATAATACCTGAACTGACAACCTGTCCGGCAAGTGAGGTGCCTCCTGCCCTGAGAGTTACGCTTGATTTCTCTTTGGTTGCAAAATCCAGTATTTTTCTGATATCCGATACAGTTTTTGGCCAGGCAACAGCTGAAGGTTCCTCTTTATATACAGATGCATCGGTGGCATAAATAGTTGTGGTGATCTTGTCGTGTTTAATCTCGCCTTCCAGACTATTTCCAAGTAAATCCAGACGTGAAAAATAAGTATCCATCTAAGTAGCTTTAATTCGAACTGCTAATTTAGGAAAATGATTGGATCATAGTTTTTATGACGACATTTTAGTCGTATTTTTTTTAGAAATAGTATAATAATGATATTAATCATGTTATTCAAAATTGTTTAATAGAACTTTTTTTCCGTACATTTATAAAAATATTTCGAACTTATTAATATACTGATACACAATGGAATTATTAGATCGCATCAAACAAAATGCCAGAAAACACAATATGCGGATTGTGCTTCCCGAAGGGTATGAAGAAAGAACAATTAAGGCAGCTGACATTGCTATAAAAGAAGAATTAGCCCAGATAATATTGATTGGGGATCCGTCAGAAATAAATGCGCACGCTGCAAAGCTCGGATTAAAGAACATTTCAAAAGCTACCATCGTTAATCCAAAAGTGCATCCAAAGAAAGATCATTATATTAATCTGATGGTTGAGCTCAGGAAGAGCAAAGGGATGACCAGGGAGGAAGCTTCAAAGCTTATTGAAGACCCGCTTTACCTTGGCGTACTGATGATTAAGAATGGTGATGCCGATGGCGAAGTTTCCGGAGCTGATCATGCTACAGGCGATGTTTTGCGTCCTGCATTCCATTATGTAAAGACAGCGCCGGGAATATCTGTTGTTTCCGGAGCATTTATTATGATTCTTCCTGAGAAGAGCTTTGGTGAAAATGGCGTTATAATATTTGCTGATGGCGCTGTTCATCCAAATCCAAATGAAAAAGAACTTGCTGAAATTGCTATAGCAACCGCACACACAGCAAGGTCAATTGCCGGATTTGAACCAAGAATTGCCATGCTTAGTTTCTCAACCAAAGGGAGCGCTAAACATGAAATGGTTGATAAAGTGGTAAATGCAACAAGAATTGCGAAAGAGATGGCACCTGATCTTCATATTGATGGTGAACTGCAGGCAGATGCAGCCCTCATTGAAGCAATTGGTAAAAGTAAGGCTCCGGGAAGTCCGATCGCGGGAAAAGCGAATGTCCTTATCTTTCCGGATCTGAATTCCGGGAATATAGCTTATAAACTGGTTCAAAGGCTTGCTCACGCTGAAGCAATCGGACCGGTTTTGCAGGGAATGGCCTCACCGATAAATGACCTTTCACGAGGTTGTTCTGTAAGCGATATCGTAAGCATGATCGCAATAACATCAAATCAGGCAGCAGGGCTGAAAAAGTAGGATTATTAACTTCGAATAACTTATAATAATACAGGTATGGCAGAAAATATTGAACGGTTGGAGGATTATGGACTATCAAAGGACAATAAGCCAAAAACTTTGTTCTCAAGGGTTGGAATAGTGGGTGCAGGTTCAGTTGGACAGAATATTGCCAGAATGGTAAGTTCCAGAGGATTGGACGTGATCTTTCTTGACCTTAATCAGGAGAAGATAAGCCAGGCATTCATCGATCTTGCAAAAGAACTTGACCGCATGATTGAGAGGTGGGGTATGACCAATTCTGAAAAACTTGGTATTTTGTCTCGTATTACGGGTACAACAGATTATGCAGATTTAAAAGGTTGCGATATTGTAATTGAAGCGATCAAATCATCAAGCCGTGAACATAGCCATATAGTGCGAGCCGATATATTGAAAACTATCGAAAGCCATGTCGACAGGGAAACAATAATTGCAACGAACTCTTCAACGCAGGTTATTACTGAACTTACTGCCGATCTCATCTATAAAGACCGTTGTGTGAGCTTTCATTTTCTTACGCCCGAAGCGGATGCCAGAATTGTGGAAATTGTCAAAGGCCTGTATACTTCGCAGATTGCTTATGACAATACTATAAAATTTGCCAATCTGATTGGTAAGCAGGTAGTTCCTGTAAAAGAATCTCCGGGTATAATCAGCACGCGTCTTATTGTTCCATTTATTAATGAAGCATGCGAGATCTTAATGGAAGGTGTCGGAACAATGGAGGATATCGATCTTACAATGAAGGTGGGATTTGGTCTTCCTCTTGGACCTTTTGAAATGGCTGACAAGATCGGACTTGATAAAATACTCAGATGGTGTGAAAACCTGTATGATGAATTCGGTGACTTGAAATACAAATCTTCACCTCTTCTTAAAAAGCTTGTAAGAGCTAATCAGTGGGGAAGACGTACAGGCAGAGGATTTTATGAATATAATAAGGATGGTGTTAAGATTACTAAAAATAACTCCGTTTGAGAAAAAGTACAACATCTGCTTATACAATTACTTTTATTAAAAAAACTGAACTATAATGAAAATATTAGTACTCAACTGCGGTAGCTCATCAATTAAATACCAGCTTTTCGATATGACCTCAGGTGTGGTTCTCGCTAAGGGGATTGTTGAGAAAATCGGATTAAAAGGATCGTTCCTGAAAAATGAAAGATTCGACGGCAATAAAGTAAAGCTTGAGGGAGAGATACTTGATCATCAGACCGGTATTGAATACCTGCTTGGTTTAATGACTAGTGAAAAAAGAGGTGTAATAAAAGATCTGAATGAAATAGATGCGATTGGCCATCGTCTTGTCCATGGTGGTGAACTCTTTAAAGGAAGTTGTTACCTCGATGATGTTACCATAAAAGGAGTTGAAGATTGCTCTGATCTTGCTCCGCTTCATAATCCGGCAAACCTTAAAGGAATTTATGCTATGAAAACCTTGCTTCCAAATGTGCCTCAGGTAGGTGTTTTTGATACTTCATTTCATCAGACAATGCCCGATTATTCCTTCATGTATGCCCTGCCTTATTCCCTCTACAAAAAATATGGAATCAGGCGTTATGGTTTCCACGGAACAAGTCACAGCTATGTCTCCAAAAGAGCATGTGAAATACTTAACCTTGAGTATGATAAACAGAAAATCATCACCTGTCACCTTGGTAATGGTGCCTCGATTGCAGCAATAAAAGATGGTAAATCGCTTGATACTTCAATGGGTCTTACACCTGTTGAGGGCCTTATAATGGGTACCAGATCAGGTGATGTCGATGCCGGAGCACTTACTTTAATTATGGAAAAGGAAGAAATAGACTTTTCTTCGCTGAATACCCTTCTGAATAAACATAGCGGTATGCTGGGTATCTCCGGGATCTCTTCTGATATGAGAGAGGTCGAATCAGCTGCTGAAGAGGGAGATAAGCGTGCCATCCTGGCTCTAAAAATGTATGAATATCGCATCAAAAAATATATCGGAGCTTATGCTGCTGCAATGGGTGGAGTCGACCTGCTTATTTTTACAGGGGGGATCGGAGAGAACGCGTCAGAAATCAGAGAAAATGTCTGCAGGGACCTCGAATATATGGGTCTGGAATTTGATAAGCAAATAAATAATGGTGTTCGAAGCAAAGAGCTGGTTATCAGTAAAAAAGGATCCAGAGTAACCGTTATGATTGTCCCGACAAATGAAGAATTTGTTATTGCGACAGAGACTCGTGAAATTGCTGAGCATCATATAGTTAAATAATTATCTAAAACCCTGATTCAATGGTGTTAAAAAACCTTAATGATTTGAAACGTCTCGTTGAGGGCAGACCAAGGAAGAAACTCGTTCTCGCAGCTGCACAGGATCAACATTCACTGGGAGCAATTATCAAAGCCTGGAAAGACAATATTATTGAACCCATTCTTGTAGGGGATAAAGAGGATATTGAGAATATTTGTGAAACATTTAGTTATGATATTACCGGCGTCACCATTATTCATGAGCCCGATATTCAAAGATCAGTCGAAACAGCTGTAAAGATGGTCAGTAATAAACAGGCCGATATCCTGATGAAGGGAAAAATCGGATCTGCAACGCTGCTCAGATGTGTCCTTAATAAGGAGTGGGGACTCAGAACCGGTAACTTATTATCACATTTTGCACTTTTTGAAGTTGAGACATACCATAAAGTAATTGCGGTTACCGATGTAGCTATGAATATCGCACCATCGCTACAGGATAAGATAGCTATCGTAAATAATTCTGTTGCATGTCTTAACAGGCTTGGTTATAAAATGCCAAAGGTAGCAGTGCTTGGCGCCGTTGAAATGGTTAATGAGAATATGAAGGCTACACTCGATGCAGCGCTACTCTCAAAAATGAATCAACGCGACCAGATCAAAAATTGTATTATTGACGGTCCTCTCGCTTTCGATAATGCTGTAAGCCTTGAAAGTGCTCAGCTTAAAGGAATTAAGAGCGAAGTGGCAGGTGATACCGATCTTTTGCTAATGCCTGATATTGAGGTAGGTAATGTATTATATAAATCCCTGGTATTCTTTGCTCAGGCCAAAGTAGCCTCAATTATTCTCGGTGCTATGGTTCCGATCGTACTTACTTCCAGATCAGATTCGGAACAGGCAAAATTCGATAGCATACTTTTAGCAGCAGCAGCAAGCAATTAATAAGATTATGATCAGGAACCTGCAACAAATGGAGGAAAAGGTGCTTGCGCTTAAAAAGAAGCATCGTGTTGTTATAGCATGGGCACAGGATACCAATACCATTGGTGCAATCAATAAAGCAGTAAAAAAGGGCTTTATTGAAGCTATTCTGATAGGAAAACTTTCAGAAATAATAAAAACCTGCAAAAAGGAAGGGATTGATGAAAGGAATTTCACTTTGGTTGAATCAGACAATGAAACCCATGCCTCTTCAGAAGCAGTCAGATTAGCAAAAACAGGTGAGGCAGATATAGTTATGAAAGGGCTTGTCGGAACAGACAAGTTTCTCAGAGCGATAATGGATAAGGAAAAAGGATTAATGCTCCCGAATGCTGTTTTGAGCTATGTGTGTGCCATCGAAATACCTGCATATCATAAGCTTCTTTTCATTACTGATACTGCCGTGATTCCTTTTCCTGACCTTGATCAGAAAGTTGCTATGGCCCGGTATGCAATAGAAATGGCACGGAAGTTTGGTATTAAAAAGCCTAAAATTGCTCTTATAGGCGCCTCAGAAAAGATGAGCCGCCATTTTAAGAATTCTGATGATTACGCGATAATGTGCAAAATGGCCGATCGCAATCAGATAAAAAATTGTGTTATGGATGGCCCCCTTGATATCTTTCTGGCTTGCGATAAGAAAAGTATTAAGATAAAAGGAGTTGAGACTCCTGTTAACGGAGAGGCAGATATCCTCCTGTTCCCATCACTGGAGTCCAGTAATCCATTCTATAAGGGACTTATGCTTTTTGCAGACGGAGAACTGGCAGGACTTATCCGCGGGACAGAAAAACCTGTTATAGTTATGTCAAGAAGCGAAAGCGAAATATCCAAGTATTTCTGCATTGCATTATCCTGCCTTATGGCATGAGCATATTTGTCAGAAATTTACAAATTGAAACACCCACGATTTATGATAAACCGACTAATTCTGGCAATCAATCCCGGATCAACATCAACTAAATTTTCTCTTTTCGAAGAAGAAAAATTAGTTTTTGAGAAAGCCCTCAGCCATTCTGTTGAAGAATTAAAGAATTTTAAAAGAATTACAGATCAGTTCCATTTCAGAAAAGATCTGATAATGAATGAACTATCTGAACGAAAGATTGACCTGGCAAGGATTGCGGCGGTTGTTGGTCGTGGTGGTCTGGTTAAACCAATTGAATCAGGCATATATAGAGTAAATCAAAGGATGAAAGACGATCTGACAACAGGATTTTCCGGTCAGCATGCGAGCAATTTAGGCGGACTTATTGCAGATGATATTGCAACTTCATTATCTTATGCCACAGCATATATTGTCGATCCGGTTGTGGTTGATGAACTTCAGTCAATTGCCAGAATATCAGGACATCCGGAAATTGAAAGAAAATCGATATTTCATGCCCTCAACCAGAAAGCAGTCGCCCGTATCTACGCGGCTTCAACAAACAGGAAATATGAAGATCTGAATCTGATTATTGCCCACATGGGTGGCGGAGTGAGCGTAGGAGCACATAAAAACGGAAAGGTAATCGATGTAAATAATGCACTGAATGGAGATGGCCCTTTTTCACCGGAACGTTCAGGAGGTTTACCTTCGGGGCAGTTGGTTGACCTATGTTTCAGTGGAAGATTTTCGCACGATGAACTTATGGAGATGCTTACAGGAAAAGGAGGAATGATGGCCTATCTGGGTACAAATAGTTTTATTGAAGTATGCAAAATGGCAGAAAATGGCGATAAGAAAGCTTCTCTTATAAGTAATGCTTCTTCATACCAGATTGGAAAAGAAATAGGCGCAATGGCTGCTGTCTTTAATGGGAATGTCGATGCAATTATCCTTACAGGCGGAATGGCCTATCAGGATTCTAATATCAATATTATCAGGTCAATGGTCGGTTTTATAGCTGAAGTAGTTGTCTATCCCGGTGAGGATGAGTTGAAAGCGCTGGCTTTTAATGGATTGCTGGCATTGGATGGGAAGATAGAAATCAAAACATACGAGTAAATTACCCCCCAAACCCTTCATTTTCTACCCCCCTTGCCCCCCAAATGGGGGGTTAAGAAGAATTAAAGTAGATAAAAGCCCCCATTTGGGGGGTTGGGGGGTAAAATTACGGATTGCTGAGAGCCACTGGCAATATTTTCCCATTAAAAAACTTATGCCCGGTCAAAGCAAAACCCGAAATGAATTCAGCTATATGTCTTGCATCGACCGGAGCCTTATAACCCGGAAAAGCTTCATTTAGCATCTCCGTTTGAACTGCACCAAGAGCCAGACAGTTTACACAGATACCGTATTCTGTGAATTCGTTTGCCAGACACTCAGTAAGACAGGCTATTGCAGCTTTAGAAGCGCTGTAATAGGAGAGACCTTTAAACTTTGCACTTCCCTGAAAACCTCCCATACTTGAGATGTTCACAATATGTGATCCTGAGGGCATCAACGGCTTTAAAATTCTGATGAGTGACGCAGGTCCAAAAAAGTTGGTCTCCATCATCAATCTGGCTTCATCATTTGACATATCAACGAAATCTTTCGCGATGAGAAAACCTGCAATATTAATGAGAATATCTACTCTTTTGAAAGAGGACGAAATTGTATCTGAGAACTTTTTGCTCTGACTGTCAAAAACTGACATATCAAGGGAGCATGATTTAACATTTTTAAAGCTGGCTGAAAGTTCATCTAACGCCTTATCGTTTCTTCCGGTGACAAGAATTTGATTACTAACATCCTGCGCCAGGAAGTTTACAACTTCCCTTCCGATTCCGCGTGTACCTCCATTGACTATAATGTTCATTTTAATAATTTATAGTTGTAATCAGTTCTGAGTGTGAAATTATTTATACAAAAATATTTAATTAAAATGACTATCGGCAATCAATAACAATAAGTTAAAAACAAAATTTTTCACCACATAAACTGTCATCCCGAGTCCCCATACAATTTTGCACACCAGTTATTATGATAATTATACAAGTTTCAGATAATGTTTGACTTATGAAATGTTGTCATATGAGTCGCTATACAAATATGCACACCAAACAATATGACATTATTTGCAAGAGTCAAATATTAAGTTATTTACAAAGACCTGTAACGACTAGTGGAGATTCCTCGCTTCGCTCGGAA
>JADGPT010000197.1 GCA_017882345.1 Bacteroidales bacterium | reverse complement strand
ACCCTTTCCCTGGCCATGGCAAACTCCTTCACCTGGAAAACAAACGCCTGAAGCCTGGTATCAAGGGAAACTGAATCCTGCCCATCATAAGCAATATTAATAAAAGGAATATTGTTATGGTCTTTCCTGAAAGTATCACTGACTGAAGCAACAACTGTTCCCGGCATGCACGTGAATGGCAGAATTGCAGCAATACCAGAAATGCCTCGTTTTGCAAGTGCTACAGATGTACCAATGGAAACAGCCGGGTCGCCGTCATAAAACTGATTCACATATTTATCACATAAACTAAGCATATCGTGAAGCGATACATCTTTTTCATGATCAGTAAATTTTTTAATACCGCGTAGGAGGGAAGCTGCAATTAATTCCTGACCTAAACCCTGAATTTTTGATTTAACAATACCTTTTTTATCATTCTTCCACCTGCTGTCGCGGGTAAAACGGTAAGTAGAATAAGTTATCCATTCAGAAAAAGGAGCAACAATCACTTCAACTCCAAGGTCTTCCAGCCTTTGTGAAATATTGCCATTACAGGCTGCATTATCTCGCATGAATATCTCTCCGATAATAGAGACAACTGGTTTTTTCCGGGTTTTATCAACCTTTATTGCCATGAAATCTGAAGCTATTCCAACCAGCGTTTTATGTAGGTTTCCTGATCCGTTTTCGATACATTTTTCAAGTCGCATCAACGAATCGTCATAAAGCCTGTCTGAATCTCCTTTATTTATCTCGTAGGGACGAGTTTCCCTGTGAATTTTATGGAGATAGTCGGCAACCACAAATCCTTTCCATGCATTGATTCTGAATTTTTGCCCATGTTCACCTGCAACATCTTCATACGATGTATCATTTGAGGGAGTGATAAGTTCAGCGTCTTGAAATCCAAGTCTGTCAAATAGTATCCTGTGAAATTGGTTATACTGACCAAACCGGCATGGACCATTATGATCGGGCATGAAGAAGCTCATTTTTGAAGGATCAGCCCCGGGTTCCATTAGCTTTTTGAGAAAGCTGCCTGTTGTGCAGATCATTGGAAAGCACTCTTTTGATGATGTGTATTTTCTTCCCAGAGCCAGCTCTTCTCCTGTTTGTTTTGGAAGCACCTCAGAAGCGATACCGCAACTTCTGGCAGCAGCTGCAATCATATATGCGCCATCATTCATATATGGAAAATACATAACCCTGTCTTTTTGAGGTGAGGCCGGACCTGGACGTGGTCTGAAGATTGTCACCTCTTTCTTCTCATTTTTTTCTGAGCCGCTCAGACTGTCGAGAAAAGCTTCGATACGGGTTATCATGCCGGCATCGGCTGAGTGTTCATCAATTTCCAGATGAAGAAATGGTTTACCTTTTAACTCTTCTGTGACATAATGCCATATAAATGAGTCGGGGCCGCAACGGAAATTACTGATATATACCGCGTGGAGTTTATCACTTTTTGCCACCAATTGAGCTGCAGCAATAAGCTTTTGTCCATTTGGCCAGTACATATTTCTGTAGTTTGCAAGTATATTGTATGGAGATAAATCAAGCATATCCAGAGGGATCGGCATAACATTCTGGTTTATAAGCTTTTCTACAAGACCCAGATTGAGATGCTGATCTGCGCTGTTGTATGGTCTTCCTAAAAGTACGACCGGACGACAGTTTTTTGGGATTGAATCAAGTACCTCTTTGCCATAATCTATAAGTCGTTTTTCGAAGGATGTTTGTACCTCATCTGCTTTATATACTGCTTGCCTGATTTCTGTCTTATTTATACCAAATTTCTCATTGAAATATTCAGTCATCTCGACCATAAGAGCTTTCTCGAAAAATCTGAAATGAAGAGTCGGTATCAGAAGTTTTGATTCATCAACTTTTCCCCGAAGTGCAGCCTTTATCATGAAAGGATATGTTTGTATCCAGGGACAATTGCAGTTCATTGTTTTATTTCCTTCTTTTTGTTTACCATTTACAATGAAAGGAAGAAAAATATAGTCAACCCCTTTCTCCATAAGATCAATAACATGACCATGCATCAACTCAACAGGAAGGCAGGTTTCGGCTGTAATATTTTCAATTGATTTTGTCACCAGGGATTTATCTGATTCTTTGGAAATTACTACGGTAAATCCAAGTTGTTCAAAGAAGGTCCTCCAGAAAGGAAATTGCTGATAAAATACCATCAGGGCTCTTGGAATCCCTATGGAAGTTGATTTCCGTGAATCTTTTTCCACGAACCCTTCCATAAGCATCTCAGTCCTTTTTGTGAAAAGATTTGGTATATTATTATTCGACTTTTTTCTGTCTTCAGTCTCATACTTCTCACATCGTCCGCCATAGTAAAGAGATTTCTTTTCTCCGTCTATTTTTACCCGTCTGATTTCACAATTATTGGTGCATCCCTGACAAACAAATCTGTCGACTTTATAGGAGGCGTTTCGTACACCAAAACCTTTGAACCTTGTTTTCTTACCCTCTGCCATCAATCTTTTTGCGAGGATAGCAGCTCCAATAGCCCCGGTCACATCAAAATGAGGAGGAATTATAATACTTTTTCCAAGTACCTGTTCGAAGGCAGCAACTACTGCTTTATTGTTTGTAACGCCGCCCTGAAAGAAAATTTTGTTACCTATCCGCCTGTCGCCGACCACCTTTTGAAGATAATTATAGACAATAGAATAGGCAAGTCCCCCGACAAGGTTTTCGTTTCTCGCTCCCTTTTGCATAAATGAATTAAGATCCGATTCCATAAATACAGTGCAACGGTCACCCAGTTTCACCGGAAATTCGGATTTGAGCGCCATAGAACCGAATTCCTCAACGATATTGATATTCAGTTTTTCGGCCTGTTCCTCAAGAAATGAACCCGTACCGGCAGCACATACTTTATTCATTTCAAAATCAACCACAACACCATTTTCAATGCATATATATTTGGAATCCTGTCCACCAATTTCGAATATGGTATCAACTGTCTTATCATAGTCTATAGCTGCGGTAGCCTGGGCTGTAATTTCATTGACAATAATGTCGGCGCCGATAAAATCACCGGTAAGATAACGACCGGAGCCTGTGGTCCCTGCCCCGAGAACAATAATATTTTCACCAACCTCATCAAATATTTCTGTCATTCCAATCTTGATGGCTTCAAGGGGTTTCCCGGCTGTTGGCAGATACCGTCTGGCAATAACCCTGTGTTTATCATCTATCAGAACCACATTTGTACTAAGAGAGCCGATGTCCAGTCCAAGGTATACGCCAATTTTGGCTTTCCCCTTTTTGACGTAATGAACAACCTTTCTGTATTCCGCCAACGATTCCTTAAGAGGAGGCAGGCTCACAAATTCTGTTGCAGTGCCTGTAAGATATTCCTCAAGTTTTGAAAGTCCTGAGAAATGGTCCATATTGAGTTCATTTGCGCGGGCATAATAGACAGCGCCTATTGCTCCCATAGCTGAATGATGCGTCGGGATAATAAGTTCACCGTCAGTGAGGTTCAGGGTTTCTCTAAAAGCCCTGACCATGCCAATATTTGCTGCAACACCTCCGGAAAAGACGACAGGTTTTATGATTTCTTTACTTCTGGCGACGTTACTGCGAAAATTTCTGGCAAGTGCAAAACATAAACCGGCTATAATATCATGAAGTGGAGTTGCTATTTGCTGGTGATGGATCATATCGCTTTTAGCAAAAACACTGCAACGACCTGCTATTCTCGGCGGATCAACTGATTTTAAAGCCATTAATCCAAATTCATTTTCAATAGGAACACCTATTCTTCTGGCTTGCTGGTCGAGAAATGAACCTGTTCCGGCAGCACATATGCTGTTCATTTCAAAATCGACAAGTCTGGAGAGTCCGTTTTCAGGGTTTTTCTCCAGAATAATAAGTTTAGAATCTTCTCCACCTATCTCAATTACTGTTCTTGCCTCCGGATATAATATTCCTGTGGAAGTTGCCTGGGCAATTATTTCATTGACAAAAACGCCTCCAATAAGCCTTGTGGCAAGCTTTCCTCCGGTACCTGTAACTGCGATACCTTTTATTGTTTTTGAAGCGTATTTTTCCAGGACAAAAGATAATCTGTCCTTCAGGACATTAAAGGGCCTGCCATGAACATAATCATAATATTCTTCAACAATTGTGTTATTCTCATCTATAACAGCTGTATTCAGCGAGACGGATCCAATATCAAACCCCAAAAAAAAATTAGATTCAGATAATCCGGTTGAGGAAGTTTTGGCCGACATAAAGAGAGGGATTGATCAGGTTAAAAACAAATTTTTTGGAACAAAATATCTTAGTCTCAAATATATTATATTCCATTTTAAGAATCAATCTAAATAAATGCTTTTATGATAATTATCACTTTTTAAAATAGCATAACTAGTTAATTGTCAAGTACATCAAAATTTTAAATATTATAGATATAGAATATTTGAATTATAAAATATTACAGTTTCAAATTATCCCATTTTTCAGATTTTCAAATTCTTTTTTTACACCCAATTCTCCTGAAGCACTTCTCCATTGATCCCGACAATCATTTTCTTTACCGGAACTTTTCTGGAAGCGCTCACCAAGGCTGTTTTTACCATATTCAAAAGTCCACCACAACAAGGGACTTCCATCATCATAACAGTTATTGTATTCACTTTAGCAATGTCAATCATAGCAGTCAGTTTCTCAATATATGAATTGGTTTCCTGATCAAGTTTCGGACAAGCAATTGCCAGTGATTTGTCTTTTAAATGGTTACTATGAAAATCACCCATTGAGAATGCCACACAGTCTGCTGCAAGTAACAAGTCAGCACTTTTGAAATATGGAGCCTCCGGATTAACTAAATGCATCTGTACCGGCCATTGTCTGAGTTCCGAAGGCTGATCTAAAATTGTAACAGTGTCATTCTGTATGGAAGCCTTCTCAATTGTTATCGCACCCTCCGGGCAATGGCCTATGCAAGCGCCTAGTCCGTCACACATTAGGTCGTTTACAAGTCTTGCTTTGCCATCTATTACCTGTAATGCGCCTTCGTGGCAATTTGGTACACACTGACCGCATCCATTACACAGATCTTCATCAATTTTTAAAATATCCCT
>JADGPT010000044.1 GCA_017882345.1 Bacteroidales bacterium | reverse complement strand
TAACTGGGGTAAGTCTCCATTCTATAACCAGAATAATATTCTTGTAATGACAAATAGTACACCTAGTACAGGTATTTTACCTGTTGTTGCCGGAGGTGCTGTTAAACCAACATTCAGGCTTAATCCATATAACAATGCTATGCTGACCAATACTTTCAGTAATAGCATTAGTTATGCTTCAACATTTTCAATGCAATTTGGAATACGTTACATTTTCAACTAAAGAAAATTACTTCTAATATCAGAGGCTGTCAGATTCTGGCAGCCTCTTTTTTTATAGTTTTTACTAAGAAATTGGTAATAGGTATTATACAAGCCTATGGTTCTTTAAATCTCGATACTCGCTGTGAACTTTTAATCATAATAGTTGTTTCTCTGATTAGTAAACATTGACTAACTAATTTATATTTAAGTACATATGTAATAGTTCATAACTATGTTATCAAATGTTAATAAACTTAGATTTTTACTCTTGCATCGAGAGGTGCGCTTGTTTAATTTAGCAAATACCCGCTTTAAAAATCAGTGGCCGTTTAATCTCATTAAAATCAGAGAGTAACAAAATATTATGGTAGAATTATTTGTCCGGGAATCAGCTATTGCAACTGAAAAAGCAAAAAACGAAAATTCAGCGCCTGAGATGCAGAAGACAGGTGAAGTGAAAAATATTGAAAAGCCAAAGAATCGAGTGCATGAAAAAGTTGTTTATTCTCATGAGGAAGCAGTTGAAGCAAGTATTCTGTATTTCAAAGGCGATGAACTTGCTGCGCGGGTATGGGCAAACAAATATGCTTTAAAGGATTCTTTCGGTAACCTGTATGAAAAGTCACCCGACGACATGCATCACAGACTGGCTCGTGAAATACACCGGGTAGAGATGAAGTATAAGAACCCGCTTTCCGAAGAGTTGATTTACAGTGTACTGAAAGATTTCAGGTATATTGTTCCACAGGGCGGCCCAATGACAGGCATAGGGAATGATTATCAGATCGCTTCATTATCGAACTGCTTTGTGATTGGTAACGATGGATCATCCGACTCATACGGAGGTATCATGAAAATCGATCAGGAGCAGGTACAGCTTATGAAACGGAGAGGCGGAGTAGGTCACGACCTCTCTCATATCCGACCCAAAGGAACTCCTGTGCTTAACAGCGCCCTCACCTCAACCGGTGTGGTTCCTTTCATGGAAAGGTATTCTAACTCGACACGCGAGGTAGCCCAGGATGGCAGGAGAGGTGCACTTATGCTTTCAATCTCAATCAAACACCCCGACTCAGGGAAATTCATTGATGCTAAACTCGAGAGCGGTAAAGTTACAGGCGCTAACGTCTCAGTTAAACTGACCGACGATTTCATGAAAGCGGTTGAAACCAAAACGCTCTTCAGACAGCAATATCCAATTAATGCCGAGAATCCGAAATTTGCGAAGGATATAGATGCAGTTCAGCTCTGGGGTAAAATTATCCATAACGCCTGGAAGTCAGCTGAGCCAGGGGTATTGTTCTGGGATACAATAATCAGAGAGAGTGTTCCCGATTGTTATAGCGATCTGGGATATAGAACAGTTTCGACAAATCCGTGTGGTGAAATTCCACTTTGCCCCTACGACAGCTGTCGTCTGCTTGCAATAAACCTGTTCAGCTATGTTAACACTCCATTTACCGGGAAGGCTGAATTTGACTTTGATTTGTATAAAGAGCATGTAGGACTGGCACAACGGATGATGGATGACATTATTGATCTTGAACTTGAAAAAATCGATGTAATTCTTACAAAAATACATGCAGACCCGGAGATTGAAGAGATAAAACTTGTTGAGGAAAACCTCTGGAAAAACATCAGGATGAAAGCGGAAGAGGGACGAAGAACCGGAATTGGAATAACAGCAGAAGGAGATATGCTCGCGGGTCTTGGTCTGAGATATGGCAGCGATGAAGCTACAGACTTTTCGGTCGAAGTTCACAAAACACTTGCACTCGAAGCTTATAAAGCATCGACATACCTTGCAAAAGAAAGAGGAGCCTTTGCAATATATGATGCAGAACGCGAAAGGGAGAACCCTTTTATTCTGAGGATGAAAGAGGCTGACCCTGTTATGTACAATAACATGGTTAAATATGGACGCAGAAACATAGCTCTGCTTACAATTGCCCCTACCGGCACTACAAGTCTTATGACCCAGACAACTTCCGGAATTGAACCGATATTTGCAACTTTCTATAAAAGAAGAAGGAAAGTTAACCCTAATGATCTGGATGTAAAGGTGGCATTTAAAGATGAGGTTGGCGATTCGTGGGAAGAGTTTAATGTTTTCCATCATAAATTTGTCGACTGGCTCAAGCTTAATGGGTACGATGCCGATGAGGTTACAAGGATGGGAGATGAGGAGATTGAATCGATTATCGCAAAATCACCTTACTATAAAGCCACGGCAAATGATGTTGACTGGATCGCAAAAGTTAAGATGCAGGGAGCAATTCAAAAATGGGTTGACCATTCAATAAGTGTTACAATAAACCTTCCTGTTGAAGCAAAAGAAGAACTGGTCAGCGAACTCTATCTGACAGCATGGAAATCAGGATGCAAAGGCGCAACTGTTTATCGCGACGGATCCAGAAACGGGGTACTGATAGCAGGAAAAACAGAAGTAAGGCCCGAAAAGCCAAAACGTCCAAAATCGCTTGATTGCGATGTTATCAGGTTTAATATAAATGAAGAGAAATGGATCGCCTTTGTAGGTCTGAAAGAGAGCCGACCTTATGAGATCTTCACCGGTATAGGCGACGAGGAGATATTCCCTATTCCAAAAAGCATAGTTAAAGGTAAGATCATAAAAATCAATGATGAGGATGGAAAGACACGTTATGATTTTCAATATACCGACAAATACGGGTATAAAAAGAATATTGAAGGTCTTTCACACATGTTCAAGCCTGAGTTCTGGAATTATGCAAAGCTGATTTCAGGTGTTCTCAGACACGAAATGCCTATACAGGATGTAGTTAATCTGGTCACGTCATTAAAACTTGACAGCGAGTCGATTAATAACTGGAAGAATGGAGTTGAAAGAGCCTTGAAGAAATATATACCAAACGGAACAAAAGCAAAGGGCAAATGCGGGGAATGTGGTTCAGATAACCTTGTTTACGAAGAAGGTTGCCTGATCTGCAAAGACTGCGGATCGTCCAAATGCGGATGATATGATTTTATTTTATTACTGCAAGTTCCTTCCCGATCTTTTTAAAAGATGAGATTGCTTTATCGAGATGTTCTCGCTCGTGACCCGCGGAAAGCTGTACTCTTATTCTTGCCTGACCTTTAGGAACGACAGGAAAATAGAATCCGATAACATAAATACCTTCTTTAAGAAGTCTGGCAGCAAAGTCCTGGGATAATCTGGCATCATAAAGCATAACAGCACAGATTGCCGATTTGGTAGGCTTTATGTCGAAACCAAGTTTTTTCATACTGGTAATGAAGTATTCAGCATTGAAATGAAGTTTGTCCTGAAGCACATTTGTTTCAGTCATCATCTCAATCATCCTGATACCCGCTGCAGCAATCATAGGAGGGATTGAGTTTGAAAAGAGATAGGGCCTTGACCTTTGTCTCAGGATCTCAATTATCTCTTTTTTACCTGTTGTAAAGCCGCCAATTGCCCCACCAAAGGCTTTCCCCAGTGTCCCTGTAATGATTTCAACTTTACCTTTAATGTTATAAAGCTCAGTAACGCCTCTTCCTGTCTTTCCCACTACTCCCGCGGAGTGAGATTCATCAACCATTACCATAGCATTATATTTGTTTGCCAGATCTACAATTTTGTCAAGCGGCGCTACATTTCCGTCCATTGAGAACACTCCATCGGTGACTATAAGTCTGAATCGCTGATTCTTAGCAAGTTGAAGTTGCTTTTCAAGATCTGTCATGTCCGCATTTTCATACCTGTAACGCTGGGCTTTGCAAAGGCGTACACCGTCGATGATCGAAGCATGGTTCAGGGAATCGGAAATTATTGCATCCTCTTCAGTGAGAAGGGGTTCAAAGACTCCGCCATTTGCGTCAAAGCAAGCTGCATAAAGAACAGTATCTTCAGTGCCGAAAAATTCTGCAATTTTTTTCTCCAGTTTTTTATGGAGATCGGTGGTACCACAAATAAACCTTACTGAGGACATTCCATAACCATGGTCATCCAAGGATGCTTTTGCTGCTTCAATAAGTGACGAATTATTTGAAAGCCCCAGGTAATTATTGGCACAGAAATTCAGTACCTTCTGCCCTGAATTAAGTTCAATCTCTGCGCCCTGAGGAGATACTATAATCCGCTCGTTCTTGTATAAGCCGGCTTCATTAATCTCTTCAATAATTTTAACTAAATGATTCTGATAATTATTATACATGATCTTAATATTATTAGTTAATACCAGCTTAAGATAACCTTTCCACAGTTCCCTTTTTCCATCTCATCGAATCCTTTCTGGAAATCATCTATTGAGAACCTGTGGGTTATAACAGGATTTAAATCTATTCCTCCGATAATCATCTGTTCCATCTTGTACCATGTTTCCCACATCTCTCTTCCATAGATGCCCTTTAGTGTTATTGCTTTGAAAATGATATCACTCCAGGGTACTTCGAAGTTTGATGGCAGTATGCCAAGCAATGAGATACTTGAACCATTATACATATTTTTGAGCATATCTAAGAACGCTTTGGGAGATCCGGACATCTCAAGACCTATATCGAATCCTCTCATACCAAGCGTTTTAAGGGCATCCGAGATTTTTTCTCCTTTCGAAGGGTTTACAGTCAGGGTTGCGCCCATCTTTTTCGCAATCTCAAGACGGGAATCGCTGAGGTCGCTGGCAACAATGAATCTTGCCCCGGCAAACTTTGCTATTGCAACAGCCATACTGCCAATAAGACCTGATCCGGTAATCAGTACATCTTCACCAATCATGGGGAAAGATAACGCTGTATGAGTAGCATTTCCGAATGGATCCATAATTGCAGCCCACTCATCAGGAATCCTGTGATCGAGGGGAATCACGTTTTTTGCAGGAACCTTCACGTATTCTGCAAATGATCCGTCGATATGGACTCCGATTCCGACGGTGTTTTCACAGACATGCTCTTTGCCCCGGCGACAGTTGCGGCAATGACCACATGCCAGATGGCCCTCCCCGGTAACTCTTTCACCTATTTTGAGATTGGTCACTCCTGCACCCATTTTTTCGATATATCCCATATACTCATGACCAATAATCATTGGGGTCCGGATTGTTTTTTGTGACCATGCATCCCATTCATAAATATGAAGATCGGTACCACAAATAGCAGATTTTTTGACCTTTATAATGACATCGTTAAGACCTGGCTCCGGTATCGGAACTTTCTCCATCCATAATCCTTTTTCAGGTCTGGCTTTAACAAGTGCTTTCATCTTATTCATAACGAGCTAATTTTATTGGCGCTAAATTAATACAAATCCGGAGTTCAAAACCTGATTTTCGTTATGTAATCGGGTTTGTCTATATTTGCATTCACGTTAAATGATTTAACCATAGTATGAAGCAAGTACGAGTGCGCTTTGCCCCAAGTCCTACAGGTCCATTGCATATCGGCGGTGTAAGAACCGCTCTTTACAACTATCTATTTGCAAAGAAGAATAGCGGGACTTTTATATTAAGGATCGAGGATACAGATCAGGCAAGATTCGTTGAGGGTGCCGAAGAATATATTATGGAATCACTTGAATGGTGCGGAATCATTGTCGATGAAGGAATCAGGGAGGGTGGGAATTATGGCCCCTATAGACAGAGCGACCGGAAAACTATTTACAGGCAATATGCAGATAACCTTATAGATAAAGGCGATGCATATTATGCTTTTGACACTCCTGAAAAACTTGAAACGCTGAGAAGAGAATCAGAAAAGGCAGGGAAAACATTTATTTATAATGCTGAAGTCAGGGAAAAACTGATTAACTCAGTCTCTCTAAAGGAGCCTGAATGGAGAGAAAAACTTGATAAGGGAGAACCTTACGTTATACGGTACAAAATGCCCTACAATGAAGATATTCGTTTTGATGATATTATCCGTGGACATATAGTTGTAAATACCGGAACCCTCGATGATAAGGTTTTATTCAAGTCAGACGGCATGCCTACTTATCATCTGGCAAACATAGTTGATGATCATCTTATGAAAATCAGCCATGTAATCCGCGGGGAGGAGTGGCTCCCCTCATTACCGCTCCATATTCTGTTATACAGGTCTTTTGGCTGGGATCCTCCTCTTTTTGCCCACCTGCCATTACTGTTGAAGCCCGATGGAAAAGGTAAACTAAGTAAACGCGATGGAGATAAAATGGGATTCCCCGTTTTTCCTCTGTTCTGGCCGTACGGCGAAACATCTAAGGGTTATCGGGAGGATGGATATTATCCTGATTCGTTTATTAATATGCTTGCTTTGCTTGGCTGGAATCCAGGAACTGAACAGGAATTATTTTCAATGGATGAACTTATTAATTCCTTTTCAATTGACAGAGTTGGTAAGTCAGGCTCCAGGTTTGACCCTGAAAAGGCAAAATGGTTTAATCATCAATACCTTCAAAGCAAAACGAATACTCAGATTGCCATAGAGTTCAGGGAGTTTCTGAGGGCACGCGGTTATCATGTTGATATCATAAGACTTGAGTCTCTTGTAGGAATGGTAAAAGAGAGGGTAAGTTTCGTAAAAGATATTTGGGAACAGACAGATTTCTTTTTTAAAGCCCCGGAAATTTATGATCAGGAAGTTGTTAAAAAAAGGTGGAAAGAGGATTCTTCAAGACTTCTGATGGAACTCAGATCATTGCTTGAGAAGGCAACTGATTTTTCGGCTTCAGCTACTGAACCGGTTATTAAAGTCTGGATTGAGAAAAATGGCTATAACACAGGAGAAATAATGAATGCTTTCAGACTGGTAATTGTCGGCGCTTTAAGGGGTCCGCATATATTTGATATTATAAGCTGGATAGGGAAAGATGAAACCCTGAAACGCATTGATACAGGTGTTGCCCTGTTAAGTAAATAAAAGAGATGTATTTTCCGCAGAACGGAGATTTTATT
Source organism: Bacteroidales bacterium (assembly GCA_017882345.1). Lineage (GTDB taxonomy): Bacteria > Bacteroidota > Bacteroidia > Bacteroidales > VadinHA17 > LD21. The sequence continues at coordinate 11,360 of JADGPT010000044.1, read as the reverse complement.
GATATACATGTTCATGGTGGCACACCATCTTCCGGGATCTTTATCCTTGAAAGCCTGATGGCACATGAATCAAAAATACCGGCAGCGGTTGCGGGTGTAGCGTTTACGTATGGTATTCATCCATGGTTTCTTAATGAAAGTAACTATAAACAGCTTATTATTTCAGTTGAAAGTTTAATCACCCATCCTGATATAATAGCAATTGGGGAGGCTGGTTTTGACAGGCTGAGAGGACCTTCTCCTGAGCTTCAGCGCAGAGCCTTTGAAGATCAGATAATTATTTCGGAAAAGATAAGGAAACCTGTTGTCGTTCATTGTGTCAGAGCCTGGGACGAGTTATTGGCAGTTCATAAAAAATTAAAGCCTGAAATGTCATGGCTCATTCATGGTTACAGGGGAAACGTGAAACTGGCGACTCAGCTGATATCTAAAGGGATGTATCTTTCGTTCTGGTTCGATTTTGTTCTCAGACCCGGGTCAGGGGATCTTTTGAGGCATTTGCCGACAGACAGGATATTTCTGGAAACGGATGGTGCTGATGTCGATATCAAAAATATTTATGATAAAGTTGCATCTGATCTTGACCTGTCTGTAGATGAATTGAAATCTATAATCCTGAAAAATTTCAATAGATGGCGGATTGGCTGACAAGGACAGAATTAATTCTGGATGATGAGAAGTTGAAAAGACTTAAAAATGCAAATGTACTGGTTGTAGGACTGGGAGGAGTAGGAGCTTTTGCTGCAGAGATGATATGCAGGTCGGGAGTGGGATCGATGACAATTGTTGATGGCGATAATATTCATCCAACTAACAGGAACAGGCAGTTACCCGCACTTAAGAGTACGGAAGGTATGGCCAAAGCTGAGGTAATGGGGCAAAGGATTTTTGACATTAACCCGGATATCAGACTCACTGTCATCCAGGAATATATTATGGATGACAGAATTATAGAGATAATAGATAAGGGTTTTGATTATGTGGTTGATGCTATCGACACACTCTCTCCTAAAATACTTCTTCTTTTTCGCAGTATGCAAAGAAAGCTTCCTATCGTAAGTTCGATGGGAGCAGGCGGGAAATTTGATCCGTTAAGAGTAAGTATTTCCGATATTTCAGAGACTACCGATTGTGCTCTCGCAAGGATATTGAGAAAACGACTTCACAGGCTGGGTATAAGGGAAGGCTTTACAGCAGTATATTCCCCGGAACAGATTGATAAATCGAAAGTAATTGCCACAAATGGAGAACAAAACAAAGCTTCAATCGTTGGAACTATATCCTACATGCCGGCAGCTTTTGGAATAGCCTGTGCTTCAGTTGTGATACGAGATCTGGCCGGCATCTCCAGAACAACTAAAGGGAAAATGATTTGACAGCATATCCCATATACATAATTTGCGTACTTCTGCTTTCAACCATAAGAAATTTCTTTCCGAATTCTTCATAAGTTAGTTCTCCAATTGCTCTTTTATGAAGATAATGAAGCATTTTTATATATGAAATGCCAGGTTTTATTCCACGGTGTTCTTTCCATTCCAGGTGATTTTCTTCTAATAAAGATCTTATTTCATCAGGTTTGATAAACATTTCCCAGACATGAAGATTTGCCGGCATGATAGCCCATCGCTTCCATTCCTGCAGAATATTGATAATACTTATTTTACTTAAATGAGTTCGATTGAAGGTATCATAAATAAATATGCCCCGGTTTTTCAGAACACGGGAAATCTCAGAGATTACTTTCGGCAAATCATGAACATGTTCCAGTACATCGCAACAAAATACTACATCGAAAGAATCCTTCTGAAAAGGCAAATTCTCGCCTGTCCCTATCTCATATTTAATTTTCAGGTTGTTATCATTTGCATGTTTTATAGCAATATTTAATGATTGTTCTGAAGGATCGAGACCTGTTGTAATAAAACCCATTTTTGCAATCTCTTCAGATAATATTCCACCGCCGCACCCCACTTCGAGGGCACTTAATTTTTCAGTGTTAATTTTAATTAATTGCTCGAAAAGTTTTTTTGCATAACCAACTCTGAATGGGTTATATAATGTCCTTAACAGATTGAGTGAAAAATCAGGATGCCACCATCTGTCTCCATCTATATTATAAATGTTGTTGTCTATTCGACTGTATATTTCTTCAGAAACTCTCTTCATTTTATTATTTATCCGGATTTAATTCCTTTCTGATGATCGAAAACCCGTTTGTTATTGGACTTACCTTATCCGATAAGCGGATTTTCAGTTGGAAAATAATTCTTTTTGCCAGACTTATTCCAAGAAAACGTCCAATTCTTCTTAATAATATGAGTAATCGCCAAACAGGTTGACGGGAATGGGAAATCTTTAATAAAAAATTGCCTGTAATAAGAAGCCATCCGGGAATTATATGTTCTTTTTCATAAAAATAAAAGTTGGGGAACCGGAAAGAGAATCTTTTTGCTATTGCATGAATATCCTTCAGGCTTATTTTCTCCGGTTCAAGTTTTACCGGGTGTAAAAAATTGTCAATGGTACAGTGTTTATTATATTCCATGAGAGCGTCAGCTATGGGAGCGCCGTTATATACCCTCACACCTGTTGCGACAAAAACCAAATCCCATTTTGAAGCAATTTCCCCTATTGTATTCAAAGTCTCAAATACAGTTTCGCGTGTTTCTGCAATAGCGCCAAGCATAATGAACCAGGTTACAGGGATCTTTTTACTTTTTAGAAGATTTGCTGCATTTATAACATCCTTACGTTTAAAATCTTTGGCCAGACTTTTAAGCACTTCATCAGAGGCTGACTCAGCGCCGATATCAACTTCATTAAATCCGGCACTTTTCATCAGATCCAGAAGTTCTTCGTCAATAGCAGCCGGAGAAAGCCCCATTGTATGCAGCCGGAGATCAAGTTTTTTCCTTATTAGTTCCCTCAATACTTCTTTTGCATGCGGAAGAGGCATATTAAAAATACTGTCAGTAAATTCAATATGATTTATTCCGGTTTCTTTAACAAGATTTTCTATTTCATCAGCAATAAGTAAGGGATTCCTTAAACGATATTTCTTCCCCTCAATTTTATTATAAGTGCAATAGGAACACCTGAAAGCACATCCCCTCTTGGTCTGTATGTGGACGGGAGACCCAAAACGACGGTACTTTTGCAGATCGAGATAGCGAACAGGTTTAGGAAAAGGCAGCGAATCTAAGTCCTGAACCCGGAAAGGTTCATTGTCCTGGATAATTGTATTTTCTCTGCGGATGATCAACCCTCTTAATCCTTCCAGAGGCTGCCGGTTCTCAATCCGTTTTACAAATTCAGGCATCACAGCTTCCCCGTCACCACGTATGGCATATTCAAGGTCAAAATAATCAAGCATCTCCCGGCCGCTGATACCAACTGAAGGCCCCCCGATAACAATAGGCCCCTTGAATTCTTTCTTACAATAATCAATGACATCATTTTTAACATCTTCCAATAAAAAATAGATGTTATATCCACCTGTATCGTCAATGTTTCTTATACTGATTCCTATTACCTCCGGTATAAAATTCCGCACCGCTTTTCGTATATCATGCTCACAATCTGTAGAAAAACATAAATCGAGAAAACAGACATTATTTCCATTAGTTTCCAGAGCAGTTGCTATGTAACAAAGTCCGAATGGTATTACCGGCCAGGGGTGTTTGAATCTATTGGAGTTAATAAGCAATACCTTGGCCATAATTAAAAAATCGATTGTCCCCAGTTAACGCTTATTGCATATTTCATGCAGTTTTTATATATCTCATAAGTAAATTCAGGAGGTTGCAAATTATCAGTAACCAGGTCAGTATTTGTTCTTTCGAATACTCTGTTGTCGGATAAATATGAGCGATATGGTTCAATAAAACGATCAAACAGTTCTTCAGCTGGATTCCGTAAAACATTGTCTGCAGATCTGCCATAAATAATCTCTACCCCTTTAATCTTCATAAACTGTTCATTGTAGACGGATACCATTTCCAACTTTGTAAGAGAATTATTTGTCAGATGATAAATTCCCCCAGGAGATGGATTGGCAATTATCTTCATAGTGGCATTAACAAAATAATCAACAGGGATGATGTTAAGAGCTCCCTCTTTAGGCAAAAATATTCTCAGGGGTAAAAAAAGGAAACCTTCTTCATCAAGGAATATTCCATATTGTTTTGATTTCTTCCCAGCATTATTTTTTATATCATTCAGATAAATTTCACTGATATATTTCACTGATTGAATTGGAAAATATAAAGCATTAAACCGTAGAGACCGTCCTGTGTGCGAATCGCCATAAACAACAGATGGCCGTATTACTGTGAAAGGGATGAAATTCTTTTTGCAGAATGCAGCAATAATATTTTCAGCCATAGCTTTGCTTTCTTCATATACGTTTAAGAAATCAGCAGATGATGACAGGCATTCTTTGCAAACAGTAACATTAGCGCCTGCAACATATGCTGTGCTTATATAATGAAAAAACGTTACACCTGCATTTGCAGCAAATTCAAGAATTCCTTCCAGACTGTTCACATTTGATTTAAATACTAAGTCGCGTTTTCGCTCAGAAAAGCTTGTGTCTGAAGCACAATGTATTATCTGCTCAGTATTTGTGCACAGATTCTTATATTCCTCTTCCGGTATGCCAAGCATCGGTTTAAGAAAATCAATTTCCACTAACTCAAGTTGGCCAACCAATTCTTCAATTCCGAACCATTGTAACAGTTTGGAGATTCTTTGCTTTAATGTCTCTTCCTTATAAGAACGTCCAAGTACTACCAGTCTATATCCTTCTGAAAGCATAGAAGCCATAAGGTGGCTGCCTAAAAAACCTGTTGCTCCTGATAAGGCTATTGTTGGTTTCTTTTCGAATATCAAATCTTTAGGTTTTAATTATGAATATAATAAGTTCTCTTTTCTGGAGAATCCCTGGTATAAAACATAAGGATGCCCTTTTACTGTGCCGGTTTTTTTAGAATACTCATCAACCAGAATATTTACTTCGGTTGCTGCCTGTCGAATTCTATTGATCTCCTCGGGGTTAGTATGATCAAAGAAGTAATCATATTCAAAAATGCATCTTTTCCCATTATCTATTGGAGTTATGAAACCGAAATCATTGTCAATCTGGTACTTGTCAGCAATAAGTCTGAACTTGTCGTTGAGCTCATTAACTAATACATTATCTATTGGCAGATAAATAAGAACAGGTAAAAAAGGCTTTCTGCGACCTAACTTTGTACTCATTATCCTGTTCATATTAAGCCATACAAGGTTGGTCATTTCCTCTCTTGAGAAGAGTTTTTCAAAAAATGGTCTTAATTCGGGATCAATTTCCTGAGAGTACAATGCAGGAGAAGGCGCGAGTGCGGTTTCTAAGAGATCAGCAAAACTTTTAATTCGTAAATATGAATAAGGCTCATCATCAGATAGTTCCTTTATCAGATTCAGCCATTCTGCTGATTTCAGCGATGGTAATCCCAGATAAAGCGCATTAAAAAGTCGCTGGTCAAAGAAGGGGAATCCCATTTCACTGATGGTGCGGATTGCAAATTTATCTCCGATTACGACAACAAGATAAGGTATGCCTAATTTATTAAGAAATATGTCTTTTACTTCAGCGGCTGATTTTTTAGTAGGAGAGAGGAATACAGATATATATTCAGTTCCGACGATTCCTAAAGCAAGTCCTATATGCCTGACTGAACAATCTTTTATAAAATCAAGGGCGCTATCGAGAGTCTGAAAGGGTACGAGGATACCACTTTCGTCATTCGTAACAGGATGAAGTTTTATGCTGGCTGAAACACAAATGCCGGGAGAGCTTTTATGTTGCAGATTTTTATATGAATAAAGATTAGGTGAAGATGTATCATTTAAACTAAAGAAAGAACCTTCTTTATCAATAAATTCTGCATCAATAAAATTATCGGCATTTATTCCATAAGTTGTAGAAAAAGTGGACATAATACCTGAACACATAATATTGGCACAGAGGAGAGCTGCGGGCTCAGATGCATTTATTCTGAACCCCCTTTCCCGGGCTTGCTTCTGAAGATCAAATGCGGCTACTCCGGGCCCCACCTTAGCAAGCCAGTTCTTCTCATCAAATTCGATTGTTTTCATTCTGTTAACGTCGATGATTGCTCCTTCATTTATAGCAAATCCAAGAAGATTCTGACCATTGCCACGAAGAGTATAAGGGATTTTATTTTTGTTAAATAGTTTCACAAGGGAAGCAATTTCTTCCTTTGTATACGGCATTACAACATAATCTGGAGTTTTAGGCTCAGAAATAGGACTAAGATCGTGTGAATAGGTTATTAAAATTGCCTCATCGTTAGTAGCCCAGTTGTCACCCACAATTTTTTTTATTTCACTGAGTATTTTGTCATCTTTAGCCGGTTTTACTTTTCCCCCGTTTGCAATAAATGTCCCGACGTGCTTTTTTAATGCCTCCATTACTTTTGTAGGACGCATCTCATTAAGAAAGTAACACTGGTAATCACATTTACCGCATAAATTACAACTATCTGCAATCTCGACACATTTTTCAGTTATAGAAATCTTTTTCTCTGCCAGCGCTTCATAAAGTATCATCCTTCCCTGCGGATAGTAGCTTACGAAATGTTTTTCCAGACCTGATTCGCATACGCCACTACCAAGAAAATCTATTTTGCACATAGCGTAATGCCGGCAATTTCTGGCTGTTTCATACGGTCCTTTCTCATTTTCGGGTTTATTGGCAGTATTTTTCATATCTAAATAATTGTTAGGTCCATAGAATATTAGCTTTTATCAAATATGTGTAAAGATAACGGAACTTTTATTATAAAAGTTTTACATTATTTAAGAAAAAGCAACATGCCGGCATTAAAAACAAAATGAACATTTTAAAATTCAAAACATGGTCTTCTGCAGAGTCGCCTTCTCTATCAGGTCCAATCATATTAATATTGTGAGGGAAATTACTAATTTCGTATTCCGGCAAAAAGCATTATCCGGACTAATACTATTTTTCACCTGTCGTTAATAATCTGAAAGAATGAAACCATTTATTTTATCTGAAACGAACTGGAAGACAATAAAAAACAAAAAAATCGACCTTGCTGTTTTGCCCTGGGGTGCAACTGAAGCGCATAATTATCATTTACCATTTTCTACGGATAATATAATGGTTGAGAAAATTGCATCAGAATCGGCTGAGCTGGCATGGAATAAAGGCTCCCGGGTGATTGTTCTTCCTACGATTCCATTTGGAGTAAACACCGGTCAGCTTGATATTAAACTAAATATTAATCTGAATCCAAGTACTCAATTTGCTATACTAAATGACGTGACGGATGTCCTTAACAGGCATGAAATTTATAAGTTTTTAATTCTGAATGGTCATGGGGGGAATGATTTTAAACAGATAATCAGAGAGCTGGGCGCTAAATATCCTAAAATGTTTATCTGCGGATGCAACTGGTATAAGTCATTTACCAATTCGGAATTTTTTGAAAATGACGGAGGTCATGCAGATGAAATGGAAACAAGTATCATGCAATACCTTGCACCTGAGTTAGTACTTCCATTGAATGAAGCAGGGAATGGAATTGCCAAAAAATTCAGAATAAAAGCTTTAAACGAAAACTGGGCGTGGGCAGAAAGGAGATGGTCAGAAGTCACGGTCGATACCGGAATTGGCAGTCCGCGTAAAGCCACTGCCGCGAAAGGAGAAAGATGTTTTAAAGAGGTCATTAGTAAGATTGGAGATCTCATGACCGGGTTATCCGGAGCAGATATTAATAATATGTATGAATGAAATAATATTGACATGTAAAGCATAAGCACTATCTTATACTGACTAACAATGGGTTAAGCAGATTTCGATTTATTAAACATCCAAAAAAATCAATTCCATGCAATTTAAATTTAAGTACGTCTTATTAGCAATATTGTTTGTATTCACGTCCTGTAATAAAGGATCATTTGTGACTATTCATGATACAATATATTTAAATGGTTCGTGGAGGTTTGCATTAGATACTGCGAAAGTCGGAATTACTGAAAAGTGGTATAGCCGCACTCTTTCCGATTCTGTAAAATTACCCGGGACACTCGACGAAAACAAAAAGGGGATCATAAATAGCAACAGGCAGGAGACAATGAGGCTTTCACGCGAGCTTATGTATGCAGGAATGGCGTGGTACCAAAAGACTATCACTATTCCGGAAAACTGGAAAGGTCAGTATATCAGGTTAATGATAGAGAGAACAAAACCAACTCAAGTCTGGATTGACAATGATCTGATAGGGAGTAGTAACGATATAATGACAGCGCAGTACTACAACCTTACAAGTCATCTGGTTCCGGGGACTCATGTACTGACAATTCTTGTAAATAATGATAATAGTTCTGTTCCGGAAGGAGTGACAGGTTCACATGCCTGGACTGAACACACCCAGAGTAACTGGAATGGAATTATTGGTAAATTCTGTCTTGAAGCTTATAATCCGGTTCATATTCTGGCAGTGCAGGTCTATCCCGATATTGTTCTGAAGAAAATCACGGTGAGGGTAAAAATTTCTAATCCTTCTGAAAACGAAGGAAAGATGAAACTGATACTTAAAGCTGACGCATGGAATACCGATGCAAAACATAGTGTTTCAGCAAAGTCATTTCCTGTTTCACTTAAGAAAGGTGAAAATAATATTGAAATCACATACAGTATGGGAAATAAGACCCGGTTTTGGAGTGAGTTTAATCCTGCTTTATATAAACTGGCTGTAACTCTGAAGGGCAGAAAGGTACTTGACAATACAATCCTTAATTTTGGTATGCGTAAGTTTACCACTCAGGGGACACAGTTTACAATAAACGGCACAAAGACATTTCTTCGCGGAAAGCACGACGCGTGTGTCTTCCCCTTAACTGGTTATCCGCCTATGGATGTTGAAAGCTGGCAAAAAGTTTTCAGAATTGCAAAATCATACAATATCAATTTTTACCGGTTTCATTCATGGACACCGCCACTGGCTGCTTTTGAGGCTGCAGATATTGAAGGAGTATATCTTCAGCCTGAATTGCCTTTCTGGGGCGGTTTCAGCAATAACAGGAATTCCGGGTTAAATGCTTTTCTGCTAAAGGAAGGCGACCATATTTTTGACGATTATGGGAATCATGCATCATTTGTAATGTTTGCGCTTGGGAATGAACTAGGTGGCGATTTTGATGTTATGAAAGAATTTCTAAATCATTTCAGATCGATTGATAATCGTCATTTAATGGCCTATGGGTCAAATAATTATCTGGGTTTCAAGGGACAAGCTGCCGGGGAAGATTATTATGCCGCCTGTCGTGTAGGAGCCGATCCGGACACAACTTACCGGACACATATTCGTGGCTCATTCTCTTTTGCCGATGCAAACGACGGTGGCTATATTAATGGCCGCTATCCCTCCACAAATCTAAATTATTCAGCCGCCATCGCAAAATGCTCCGTTCCGTCTGTCGGCACTGAGATTGGACAGTATCAGATCTATCCCAATTATAATGAGATAAAAAAATATACAGGTGTTATGAAACCCTGGAATTTTGAAGTCTTCAGGGAACGGCTTAAAGAAAATAATCTGAGTGATCAGGCAATGGAATTCTTCAGGGCTTCCGGAGCATTGAGTGCAATATGTTATAAGGCTGATATTGAGATGGCAATGAGAACTCCGGGTTTTGGAGGCTTTCATTTGCTCGATCTTCAGGACTTTCCGGGTCAGGGAACCGCACTAGTTGGTATGCTCGATGCATTTATGGATAGTAAGGGAATTATTACCCCTGAAGATTTCAGCCATTTCTGTAACAAAGTGGTGCCATTGGTGATCATGGAAAAATATTGCTGGACAAACAACGAACAATTCAGAGGGGAAATTCAGGTGGCAAATTATTCCGAAACTTCATTAAAAGCTCAACATGTAAGATGGGAACTTAAAAATGGTCGGGGTGAAATAGTTTTTCAGAGTGAAGCAACAGTTGATATTTTACAGGGGGCGCTAACAAATATTGCATCGCTTAATATTGACCTTCTGAAGTTTTCCAAGGCAGAAAAACTGACTCTTTCTCTCTTTCTTGAAGGAACTAAATATGAAAACTCATACCCTCTCTGGGTTTATCCGGCTAATATAGATACGAGGGTACCTGATAACATACTTGTATCAAAGAAGCTGGATAAAATCACTCTTTCAAAACTTGCCGACGGTGGTTTAGTATTATTTATTCCGGAATTCAACGATATAAAGGATCTATCGGTAGGCGGATTGTTTACACCCGATTACTGGAACTGGCGGATGTTTAAAGGTATATCAGAATCAAATAATAAACCGGTATCTCCCGGTACCATGTCAATTCTTACAGATCCCAGACTTCCTTTATTCAATGATTTCCCTACAGAATTTCATACAGACTGGCAGTGGTGGCCAATTGTTAAAAACAGCCGCCCCTTTATCCTGGATAATACACCAAAAAATTATCGCCCTCTTGTACAAGTAGTTGATAATATTGATCGTAACCATAAACTGGGATTAATCTTTGAGTTCGCGGTCGGAAAGGGGAAATTGCTTGTTTGTATGTCTGACCTGAAAGCAATCCAGAATAAACCCGAAGGGCGACAATTCTATATCGCAATTCTCAAATACATGTCGTCCGATAAATTCAATCCCTCTGAGTCTCTTACCTCAGGCGAACTTGTTTCATTATTCAGATCAAAAATTCCAGAAGCCAGAATTACAGGAGTAAAGAATCTGTCTTATTAGTGAAACAGGGGATTTAAGGGTAAAATGACTTATCAGAGTGGACTCAATTGTCAGTATTTATTTGTTTTGTTTATCTGATTTTATAACTTTATGCATAATTATTCGTAATAAAACTTACAATTTAATTAAAACTAATAACTCATATCGATGAAAACTTCAAGGAGAACATTCGTAAAATCCGGTGCCATGGTCGCCCTTGGCGCAGCAATTCTTCCACGATCAGTCTTTGCCTCAAATGCGCAAAAGGGAATGGTTGGGATACAGTTATATTCTGTACGCGATGATATGATGAAAGATCCTGTAGGATCCCTTACACAACTGGCTAAAATGGGCTATGTCTATGTGGAACATGCTAATTATGTTGATAAGAAGTTTTATGGCTTTTTAGCGCCCGAATTCAGAAAGAAGCTTGACGGACTGGGCTTAAAAATGATCAGCGGCCATACAGTTATGGGGAAGCAGCATTGGGATGAAACCAAAAAAGATTTCAGCGACAGCTGGAAAAAAACTGTTGAGGATGCAGCTGTACTTGGACAAAAATGGGTAATTAGTCCGTAT
>JADGPT010000196.1 GCA_017882345.1 Bacteroidales bacterium | reverse complement strand
GCGTATTCAAAGCTCCTTCTTAAGTCCTCTTCAGTCTTCAACCCTGATAACATTGATATAGGTACTGCTGGCATTCTTTCCTTAATCTGCTTGCATACATCCCAACCATTAATACCTGTCATATTTATATCAAGAAGTATTAAATCGGGTCGTACTGAGTCAAACTTTTCAAGACATTCCTCTCCACTTTCAGCTTCGACCACATCATATCCTGCTCTTTCTAACATTAACTTGAGCATAAACCGTATACTTTCATCATCGTCAACAACATTGATAAGTGCAATAATAATAGCCCCTATTATACTGAGATATCTTCCACTATATTTAAGTTTCTATCCAGATCGTTTTTTTGGTATTTTCACTAAGAATATATTCCCGCCCTCTGGATTATCCTCTACCCAGACTTTGCCTTTGTGTATGTCTACAATACGCTTCACAATCGAAAGCCCCAATCCGGTGCCTTTTACTCCGCGTTTTTCTATCCTCTTGAACCTTTCGAAAATAATTTCTTTGTATTCATCCGGGATTCTGTTTCCACGATCTTTCACAGATACTATCCACTCCTCACCATCACCTTTGATTCCAACTGTTACCCGGGTATTTTCAGGACTATATTTCGCGGCATTGGATAACAAATTGGAAAAGATTTCCTCGATATGGGGATTAACTTCAGCTATGCATTTCGCTTCACCCAAGAACTCCACACTCATCCCCTTATTCCTAAACATAGGTATAAAGTCTGATATCGCTTTCCTTAGTATCTCGCATAGATTACGCTCCTCAAAATCCAGTTTATCCACTGCTTCGACTTTCGCAAGGGTTGCTGCACTCTGAATCATCTCTTCGAGCTTTCCTACATTCTTTATAATAGTCTCTACGCTTTTCCTGTTTTTATTTAGCGATTCATCTTCTAAGAGAATTTCTGAAAGACCTTTTATTACTGTCACCGGGTTTAGCAAATCATGGCGAATTATGTCTGTGAATAAATCTTTGAGTTGATTAGCTTCTTCAAGCTCTTTTGCGTATTTCTTCATCTTCTCCTCAGTTTGCTTGCGATCGGTGATGTCGGTTGCGAATTCTATTCGAACAACTCGACCGTCAGGCCAATAGATAGCCTTGTCCCTGCATTCATACCAGTGATTGTTGGATGTATTCTGGATCTCCCAGACAACCGTTTCTGAAGGTTTCCCATCCGGGCCTATCAACCTTTTATTAGTACAGAATTCACATGGGCCCCTCTGGCCTTTCTGTAGCGTCTGCCAGCAAATTTTCCCTTCGATCTCACCCCAATTATCTCTTCCGAACTTATTGATAAAAAGAACCTCATATGTTCTCATATCTATTGCATAAACAAGTGAATCAACGCTGTTCAAAACATCTTCGAACCTCTTATGAGCAGCTTTCAGATCTTCTTCAGATCGCTTGCGTTCTGTAATATCTCTTACAATGCAAATATGTCCCTGATATTTACTATTCTCATCCCAAATACCCTTACCTCTGACCTCTGTAGGGATTATCATGCCATCCTTCCTCAAACCCGGGACCTCTCCATAGAATGTACCCACATCCATGTTATGCATGGTATTGGCTAAGCCCTTTTCAGTTGGAGCTATCATCTCAGGTGGCGTGATTTTATGCCAGGTGTTTCCAATGAGGTCCTCTTGATGGTAACCGTAAATCCCTGCATATGCTTCGTTTACATAGATGAACCGGTCTTTTTCATCGGCTATAGTGATGCCGTCGGTACTGCTGGCAAATGCTTTAAGGAACCTATCCTTTTCTCTCTCAGCTCGTTTGCTCTCGGTTATGTCGCGTGATGTCGTAAGAATTACTTTATGCCCCTTGAGTTCCAGCAAGTCCGCGTTCAGAAGCGCATTATAAATTGTTCCATCCTTGCGTTTCAGTCTTACCTCCAAATCACGCACTCTGCCGGTTTCCTGTAAGGTTTTAAGTAACATCTTGCGCTCATCCGAATCAACGTAAGTAGCACTAACATCCATAGATTTCAATTCTTCCAGAGTGAAACCCGTAATCTCTAGCATATTTGCATTGCAATCTAGCATTTTACCGTCAAGGTCTGCAATTCCAATCCCCACTGGAGTGGCTTCAAACAAGGCACGATACTTTTCTTCGGACTCCCGCAGCGTTTCCTCAACTCTCTTAAGCCCTGTGATATCTCTGACAACCTTGACTCCCCCTATGATTTTCCCCGTAGAATCTCTTAAAAGAGATCCTGTAAGTTCGTAGTATAATATGCCATTGTCGGTGGCAATAATTCTATGGGTTTTATGAATCTTACCATCTTTAAATGATAGTTCAATAGGGCAATCTTCACAGATGGTATCCTTGCCTTCATACACTTTGTAACAGTATTCTCCTGCACGGTTCCCATATATCTCATTTTGGATCTGATTTTGATATACGATTTTGTAATCAGTATCCTGGAGGATAATACCATCACCTATGGCTTCAATAATTTCCTTTGTTTTGTTTTTTTCATCCTCAGCTTTTATAACAGCCACTTTCAGCGAATTTTCGGTCTTTTGGATGTAAATACCGAATACAATGAAAATTGACCCAAATAATAAGCGATTTCCGATCTCATGGTTAGCTGGATTAATTATTTGGTCAATAACAGTGCCATCATGGAATATCAGAGAATCCAGAAGTGAATCCAAAATCCATGCAAGCGCTGCAAATCCAATACTCATCCATATCAAGTTATAATAATCCAAATGTCTTATTATTCCACTTCTATGTTTATTCAATTCGTTTTTCTCCTGGAATATCATATCCCCGATTGATTATTAGGTTTAAATGATTTTCCCTTAACTTTACCCGATAATATTGAATATTATTTCATTCAAGGTTTGCTTCTTTCTGGATAAGCGATTTACGCAGGAATCCAATCTCTTCCTGCGGTTCTGCAAATATCGACAAGAATACAGCATCCATAGGTTCAAGAGTCGGTTAATCGACGTATGTTCCCTTGCTTTATTTATTAGGATATCAAATGTATCCCATCAAAGCCCTTCTGAATACCGAAAAACCGGAAAAAACACTTTCATGCTTCAATCCGGTGATTATTACTGATATACATTACAATCAATCTCGAAAAGTTATTTATATTGCCTATCCAATTAATCGAATAAACGAGACTGATATCTCTCTTTGTAAAAAACAATAGAATTAAGGTTTATTTGGTGAGAAATTATATGGAGTTAAGTTTATATTTGGAAGTAATAAATGCGATATTCAGTCTTCTCATTTTGATAATGTTGGGATATATAATATCTTTCATGATAAAGAAACAGGATGTTGTCAGAAGTATGATGTTTCTTAAAGGAGACAAATTAAAGAATCCTACAATAATTATCTCATTTGGAATTATATTATTGGTAATCAGAGAAACCTATAAAGCAACCAAATTACTTGGAATTAATACATCAGCTATTCTCGCAGAACTCTTAGAACTTGGAAGTATAACATTGATTTTTTTAGGCATCTTGATAGTTTTTAGACTTTTTATATCAAGGATTCCCATAAATAATTCCTCAAAAAAATGACAAAGCGAAACTCCAGTAATTAGAATTTTTCTTAATTTACTGACAAACCAGGAGCTTTATTAAGCTCCTCACAAAATACAAGAAACAAGAGACTCAAAGAATCTCAAAGCTCTGAGCATCCTGATACCTTGTTTGATTCCGGATTGTTGACATTACCATGGTAATACAATAGTAAGTTACTTTTAAATACAATCCCCGCATATCATTAAAAAAGAGTGTACACTCTTTGAAAGGAGACTCCAAGATATGGTACAGGTAACTAAAGGCAAGAATGTCGTCATAGAAACCTATGACGCAGAGTTTAAAGAATTCACTGCAACAGCAGCGCAGACAACGTTCACAATGGTGAGCAAAGCCGGGGAGACAGATCCGGAATACACCAGGGTCTATGTGGATAATGTAGAGGTCGCATCAACCGACATAACAGTATCTTCAGCGACTCCTGCCGTAGTGGCCATCCCCGCGTGCACAGTAGGCCAGATAGTTCAGGTATATATGCCAAAGACCAAGAACGGCGCATACAGCGTACAGCAGGCAATCCAGATGAAGGTCTCAACCAAGACCATAGAGATAGCAGAGCTGGGCACGGATGCGGTCACTGTTGACGTAATACAGAGAGTTGGCGCATTGAATATAGCGTTCGCCCAGGCAACGAACCACGACCTGATGAAGAAACTCAATGACAATGCGCAGAATGATACTTACATGGTCATCGCAAAGAAGTACTCAAATACCAGTCCGATAAGCTACCGCATATACAAGGAAGCCAGGGTAAATGAAATGAACGATAGTCTGGAAGCGGGCGGGATTGCGATGGAGACCTTCACAATGACATTCAAACATCCTGTGGCCTTCAAGACAACGTAAGGCGGTACAATGGAAAAAAAGATTGGCACGGATAACAGGCCAGATCCCCAAAATGTAACCGAAAAATCACAGGAGATCGGCGCAGAAGTGCCGGAATCTCTGCTGGAGCAATCAGGATTGGTTGTGGTTCTGGGTGGACAACTGATCCAGTTAGAGTCTTTGAATATCCAGGACTTCTTGCTAATAGACATAATCACTGGCGGTACACCTGCTGGCGCTTTAGATCGGGCAAAGGCAAAGCAAAGTCTCATTGGCTCGGTCATATCCAGGAGCAAACTGACACCCGAACAGGTCGAGATACTAAAAAGTGATCCGCTCAGGACTTATAAGGCAGTCGGTATGGCAATAACACAAGAATTGTTCGGTACAGATAGTTAAGCCGAAACAATAATCGTTGATCCCAATGAGCTTTGCCGAAATCCAGAAGCTTAAGGAACTTCTCAAAACACTCCAGGGATCCGGGGAGGCAACAACCAGGATCAGGATGGAAGTCGGCAGGGCGATAAAAAAGATACAGACGGAACGATCGGCAGCCAGGACGGCACCTGACGTTAATATAGAGCAGCCACTTAGCCTATTTGAGTCTTCATTTGAGAAGTCGGCAGCCCTGGGTGACAAATGGAAACCTCCGTGGGACCAGACATGGAAACCTCTGGATGCAGGTATCAAACGGACTGAACCAGAGATATTGAGTCCGCGAGCGTTCGATGTCAAT
>JADGPT010000043.1 GCA_017882345.1 Bacteroidales bacterium | reverse complement strand
CACTGTAACAGAACCTGTAGCAGCACTCAGCAGAACAACGGTTGTTACCAATGTGCTCTGCTTTGGCGGAGCTACCGGATCAATTGATCTGACAGTAACCGGAGGAACGGCTCCATACAGCTTCCTGTGGAGCAACGGAGCAACCACAGAAGATCTGACCAATGTAGTTGCAGGTAACTATACCGTCACTATCACCGATGCTAATAGTTGTACCGCCAATGCAGCAGGCACTGTAACAGAACCCGCAACAACACTCAGCGGAACAACATCTGTTATCAATGTACTCTGCTCTGGTGGAGCTACCGGATCGGTTGATCTGACTGTTGCCGGAGGAACGGCCCCATACACCTTCCTCTGGAGTAACGGAGCAACGACAGAAGATATAAGTGGCCTGGCAGCAGGTAATTATACGATAATAATCACTGACGGTAACGGTTGTACAACAAATGCCTCTGGTAATGTTACAGAACTTGCAATGCTTTCGATTGCTTATACTAAAGAAGATGCTTCCTGCCCGGGTGTTGCTGATGGCAATATCACACTTACCATAACCGGAGGGACACAACCTTATAGTGTGCTTTGGTCAGATGGTATTTTAACTGCGGACAGGCTAAATATTCCTGACGGGACTTACAGAGTAGTTGTTACCGACCTGAATGAATGTCCCGCACGTCTTGATGTAGTTGTTGATGTTATTGGTTCAGAACTGTGTCTTGAAATACCGGATATCATAACTCCAAATAATGATGGATATAATGATACGTGGGTGATTAAGAATATTGATATGTTCCCGAATGCTGAAGTCTTTGTATTTACCAGATGGGGTAAACTTGTATTCAATAGTAAAAATCTTGCGGCAAACCCATGGAATGGTACATTTAAAGGAAAGCTTTTACCAACAGATTCATATCATTATGTATTACATCTTAATGATGGATCCAAACCAAGATCAGGTGTAATAAGTATAATCAGATAATAATTACCATATTTAGAATAATATATATATGAGGTATCTAAGAAGTATATTGCCAGCAATCGTTCTCAGCTTCATTTTTGAAGCAGCCTTTGCACAGCAAGTCCCGATGTACAGCCAGTACATCATGAATGGATTCCTGATAAACCCATCATTTGCAGGACGCGACGGCTATACCTCTGTTAACCTTACAGTCAGAGAACAATGGGTTGGAATGGCCGGAGCTCCAAGTACTTATGCTGCAAGTTTTCAGACACGTATCCTCAAAGACAGCTACATTTCAAAATACACTGCGGTGAAGAAGAAGATAATTAAACCGACAAAAGGAGGTAAAGTAGGCCTTGGTGGATATGTGTTCAATGACAATAATGGTATTATGAAACGTACCGGAGTTCAGTTTGCATACGCCTATCATATTTCCATGGGACGAACGGGTGGCATACGGAATGATCTTTCTTTTGGACTTGCATTGACTGCATATCAGTTTGCAGTTAATACAAATGGTTTGATTTATAATCATGATGATCCATTATTGAATTCATACGACAGATCGGTTTTTATTCCGGATTTCAACTTTGGAGCAAGTTTTACCACTTCAAAATATTATTTGGGATTTTCTATGACTAATTTGTTTAGAGGTTCCTTATTGATTGCCGATACATCCATTACAAAAAGAACGGAACTTGGCAATTTTTATCTGACGGGTGGATATAAGTTTCCATTATCACCTGACTGGATCCTTGAACCATCTGCTTTTATTAAAGCTTCCGATATGTTTTTAAAGTCGGTGCAGATGGATCTGACGGCAAGAGTTTACTACAAGGAGGACTACTGGGTCGGAATGTCATATAGGACCAATGATGCAATAATCGCGATGTTGGGTTTAAAATATGACAGATTCTATTTTGCTTATGCCTTTGACTTTACTCTGACTGACATCAGGAAACAAAGTTATGGAACTCACGAACTTTCTCTTGCTGTCAAATTTGGCGAGAGTGCCAGAAGATACCGCTGGATAAATGCATACTAAAGATTTAAGATAGTTAAGGAGGCTGATTTCATATCAACCTCCTTTTTTTAAAGAAGTGTTATGTCAAAATGGTTATTTCAAGATGTTTCAGTTGCTTTCCTGCTGCTTAATCTTTCTTTCAATTCGGTCTATTCCCAGGTTGTCGTATCTCAATCTGAAAGAGTTATGTTTTATAACGTTGAGAACCTTTTTGATATTTATGATGATTCTCTTACAGAGGATAATGACTTCCTCCCTGATGGTTTGATGAAATGGAATTTATCAAGGTATAATAAAAAAATAAATTCACTGTATAAAACAATTATTGCGGCAGGGGAGTGGGAACCTCCTGCGGTCGTCGCTCTTTGTGAGATAGAAAACAGAAAAGTACTGGAGGATCTTATTTATGGCACCTACTTAACGAAATTTAATTATAGTATAATTCATGAAGATTCACCAGACAGAAGAGGAATAGATGTATGCCTCATTTACAGGAATAAACTTGTTGATATTATTTGTTACACATACTGGATCCCATCGAAATTAAAACCTCAGGATTTTAATACCAGAAGCGTTCTATATACAAAATTTATAATAAGATCTGATACTATCCACCTTATTGTAAACCATTGGCCTTCAAGAAGGGGAGGGGTACTTGCAGGTGAAAGTAACAGGCTCAGGATTGCATCGATGGTACATGAAAAAGTCGATTCTATATTTAAAAGTAACTCTTCGGGAGCCAGAATAATAATTATGGGTGATTTCAACTGTACACCGGATGATCAGATTTTAAAATCGCTTATTTTCTCCTCTGACAATGAAAAATCCCTTATAAATCTTTCTGATAGTCTTGCTGATAAAGGCTGTGGAACTTATCGTTATATGGGGAAGTGGGAAATGATTGACCAGGTAATTGTTTCCAGGAGACTATTATCACTAAGAGAGGGACTATATACAGAGCCAAATCTCTTTAAGATCTTCAGCCCCGATTTTCTTCTGAAAAAGGATCCTAAATATCCGGGGTTTACTCCCCTTTCAACATATCGGGGTTTTAAGTATCAGGGAGGCTTTAGTGATCATCTGCCGGTAATTCTCGATCTTAAGGTCAGATAAAATCGTTAACGGGAGTCAGTCCTAGTTCAACTCCTTTTTCCAGCATAAGTTTTCTTGCAGCATCATGTTCATTCGGGATTATACCATCCAGTATTGCATCCCTGATTGCATTTTTAATAATACCAACCTCTTTCCCGGGTTTAATTCCAAAAGTCGCGATTATCTCACTTCCGTCAACCGGAGGTTGAAAATTTCTTACAGCATCCTTCTCTTCAATCTCTTTAAGTTTATTTCTTACAAGTTTGAAGTTTTCTAAATGTCTTGTCTTTTTTGCTTCATTCTTTGATGTTATGTCTGCTTCGCATAATACCATCAGATCGTCAATGTCATCACCGGCTTCAAAAAGCAATCTCCTGATTGCTGAATCTGTTACCAGTTCCTGCGACAATGCTATTGGCCGGAGGTGAAGATCAACTATCTTCTGAACATATTTCATCTTCTCATTTAGCGGGAGCTTTAACTTTCTGAAGATATCCGGAACCATTTTGGAACCTACAAATTCATGTCCATGAAATGACCAGCCGGTGTCAGGTATGTATTTCTTAGTAACGGGTTTGGCAATATCGTGAAGCAGGGCAGCCCACCTGAGCCATAGATTATCAGTATTCTTGCTTATATTATCAAGAACTTTTATTGAATGATGAAAATTGTCCTTATGAGCCTTCCCATCTTTTGTCTCGACTCCTTTAAGTTTATCAAGCTCAGGGAAAATTATTCTGAGTAAGCCTGCTTTTTCAAGAAGGATGAAACCTTTTGAAGGATGAGAACACATAATTATCTTATTAAGTTCCGTTACAATCCTTTCAGCCGATACAATCTTAATCCTTTCAACGTTTTCTTTTATTGAATTGAATGTCTTCTCCTCGATTGTAAAATTAAGCTGGGTGGCAAACCTTATGGCTCTCATCATCCTTAATGGATCATCAGAAAATGTTTTGTCAGGTTCCAGTGGTGTTCTGATTATTTTCTTTTTCAAATCATCAATACCTCCAAATGGATCAAGGAATGTCCCAAATGTCTCTCTATTAATGCTTATCGCCAGTGTATTAATAGTAAAATCCCTTCTCTTCTGATCATCTTCCAAAGTCCCGTCTTCTACAACAGGCTTCCTTGAATTTCTGTCATACGACTCTTTCCTTGCACCTACAAACTCTATCTCATAATCACGATTCCTGAACATAGCAGTTCCAAAATTCTTAAATACACTGACTTTGATTCCTGGATGTATCTTCCTGGCTGCTTTCTGTGCAATCTCAATACCGCTTCCAATAACCACTATATCAATGTCTTTATCGGGGTGGTCCCTTTTGAGAAGACAATCCCTTACCCAACCTCCAATTACATATGCTTGAACATTCTCTGATGTAACCACCGATGAAAGTGTCTCGAAGATTTTGTCATTAAGACATATATTCATATATAGATATGACAATTTGTTTAATATTCATGACAAAGTTACAATTAATACTCAATTATATTTAAATATTGATATTTGAAGTTAATTGGCATGAAGGTTGACCTGTAAGTAAACAAAGGCTATTCTCTAATGTTTATTTAATAAAAATGATATGATAGAGCATCTTACAAAAGTGACATTTTTGAATAAAGTATTCAATTATGAAAAGAATAAAGAATGGAAATATGAAGGCGAAAAACCATGTATAATTGATTTTTATGCCGATTGGTGTGGTCCATGTAAAGCTGTAGCTCCCGTTCTGGAAGATCTGGCGAAAGATTTTGACGGTAAGATTAATGTTTTCAAAATCGATACAGAGGCGGAACAGGAACTTGCATCAGTTTTTGGTGTACGAAGCATTCCTTCATTTTTATTTGTTCCTGCTGAAGGCCAGCCACAGATGGCTATGGGGGCGCTTCCAAAAGAAACCTTTATTAAAGCCTTTAAAGATGTACTTGGTGTAGAAAAATGAACAGTTCGTCAAAAATTTCTATGTTTTTAATAAATAATTAAAAAAATTCGAAACAATTTATGTCTTATAATCGTTTAATATACAGAAGTTAGGAAATTAGTTTATAAGGGTTTTTTTTCATGGATTTAGTTAAGGGTAGTAAAGTAGTAAATCAGGACTTCGGTCCTGATTTATTTTTATGTAAGATCCTTAAATATACTATTGATCTCCTCCTCAGTTGACCTCAGTTTTTTCTGACATTGTTTGATAAGTTCAGAAGCACGTTTTACTTCAACCGACAACTTATCAATATCCAGATCTCCACTTTCAATCTTTTGCAGAATGTTCTCTATCTCAATTACTGCATTATTAAATGAAAATTCCTTTTTAGCCATATCATTAAGTTTTAAAAATTAATTTATTATTCCCTTCATTTTTACTTAGCTCCCTCTCCTTATTTCGACACCGCCTTGCTTCTCAAAGATCCTTCATAGAGTTGTGTATCAATCAGGTCATTAATTTTTACCTGATCACTGTTTCTCAGAATTCTGCCATTAACTGATGTTATTGAATAGCCTCGTTGAAGTACATTTTCAGGTTCCAGAAGCAGTAAAGTACTCTCTAAACTTTTCACCATTACATTGTTCACAGTCAGAAAATTTAATGATGCGGCAATAAGACTCTGATTTTTCACTTTCAGCGCCGTCACTTTTCCGGAAAAAAGTGATTTGACTGATGAAGAAAGTTTAGACTCCTGATTTGCCGGAATGAGAGCAGCTCTAAAGATTAGTTCCTTACCTGTGTTATTGATTTCAATTATTTTGGCTAAAAGCTTATCTTTTACATCAGAAAGCATTATTCGTGCAAGCGGTAATAATTTAATTCCTGAAGTTTCAATACTGTTTCTGTTTTTTTCAATAATAATCCTTGAAGCATTAATTATTCCCGAACTTATTTCAATTATTTCATTTTCTGCACTTGCAACTGAATCAATAAGAAAATCAGCCACTGCAGTTGGTGTTTTAAGTGACCTGTTTGCGACCAGATCTGTAACGGTTACATCTTTGTCATGTCCTATACCGGTGATAACTGGCAAAGGAAACTGGGTAACATGATAGGCGATATTATAGCTATCGAACCAGCTAAGGTCTGTTTGTGAACCTCCGCCTCTGATTATAACAACCAGATCGAATAAATGGGAGTTTAAGGCAATTTTGTCAAGAGCGCTTATTACACCCTGTTCCGTTTCTGTGCCCTGTAATGAGCTTTCTATCAATGCAGTATAAAATACATATCCAAAACTATTGCCTTTAAGCTGGTTGACAAAATCCGTGTATCCTGCAGCATTTTTTGAAGAAATAACAGCAATTCTTTGCGGAACAGCGGGAAATATGAGATCCTTATTCATAGTAAAGACCCCTTCCTGCTCAAGCTTTTTTATAACATGCAGGCGTTTCATTGCCATTTCTCCAATGGTAAAAGCCGGATCGATATCTGAAATTATGAGGCTTAAACCATATAATTCGTGATATTCAACCTTTATTTTTACAAGTATTTTGAGCCCCTCTCTGAGAGTTTCTCCTGCACTATTTTCAAAAAATGCTTTTAGGAATCTGTAACGATTACGCCAGATAATTGCTCTTACCCGTGCTCTGACATTTTTGTCGTCCGGATGTTTTTCAATTAGTTCAAGGTAACAATGTCCGGTATTGTTTTCCTTGAGTTCCGAGATTTCAGCCATAACCCAATAAAAATCAGGTAAAGCCAGATATAATGAATCCCTTATGATCAACTGTAATTCTTCTAAAGAAACCTTTTCAGTCATGATCAGTATTTTAGTTTAATAACATTCCGGACAATTGTTCCATAACCGTAGAGTCATTATCTGATGACTCCGGTTTTTTCAGGGTCAGCAATTTTCCCCTTGTTATTCTCAAGGGAGTCAAGAAAGTCTGATTCATCAATATCTATCCGGCGATCTTTTGTAGCTCCTTCCATGTATTCCAATTTGTATTTTACTGTCCCTTCCTTGTTGAAGATTACCCAGAGACCATCTTTTGAATCATTTTTATATTGACCGGAAAACTCTATGGCGCCGTTTTCGTACCAAACTTCAAATCTGCCATTAATTTTACCATTGATATAATTTGATTTCAGACATATTGCTCCGGAGGGGTAGTATTGGATCCACTCTCCCTGCTTTACGTTGTTTAAATATGTGAGTTTCTCAGCTATTGTACTATCGGGATAGAACTTAAGAGATGGTCCGTTCCTGAGATTTTTTGAGTAGTATTCTTCAGAGATAAGGTAGCCATTGGTAATTGCAGAGAAGAACTGCCATTTGCCCTCTTTCATCTGTTCCACATAGGTTCCTTTCGAGGATGTATTTCCATTCTGATGGTAAATAGTTGCATTTGCTGTTCTTCCATCAGCGCTGTAAATGAGGATGGATTTTAAAGATTGGTTTTCAAAATATCTTTTGAACTCACCAATAGGATGACCGTCCTTAAAAAAACCGTCATACATAACAGTTTCACCGGGATATTTTTTAATCCAGTGTCCTTGTTTTTTCCCCTGCTGATCGGTTCTATTAATTTGTGTCTCAATCTGGCTTGTTGCACAGACTGAAATAGCTAAAAGAGAGGCTATTGTAATTGTTTTAATATTCATACGGTAGAAACGCGAAATTTTATATAAAAGTACATAAAATTCTCCCGCTGATAATACTGATTTTGGTGGATAATTTAATTAAGTCTGTTGAGGAAAGGCAGAAAAAAAGAGGTTGAAAATTTTTCAACCTCTTATAATAAAGTAATTTATAATTTATTTTACTTCCTCAAAATCAACATCGGTTACCTCTTCGTTCCCTGGTTTCGGATTGTTATCGGTGGGTTGTTCAGCCCCTGGTTGAGCTTTATTAGCATCAGAATTTTGTGCAGTTTTGTACATCTCTTCTGAAGCGACCTGCCAGACTGAATTTAACTCTGCAAGTGCTTTGTCTATTGCATCTACGTCCTGTAATTTATATGCTTCCTTAAGCTTTGCCAGGGCAGTCTCAATTGCTGGTTTCTTATCTGCCGGGAGCTTGTCACCAAATTCCTTAAGCTGTTTTTCGGTAGTAAAGATCATACTGTCAGCAGTATTTACCTTATCAACTTTTTCTTTTGCTTTATTGTCGGCTTCAGCATTCACTTTGGCTTCCTCTCTCATCCTTCTGATTTCATCATCATTTAATCCTGACGATGCTTCTATCCTGATTCTCTGTTCTTTACCAGTACCTCTGTCCTTTGCCGCAACATGCAAAATCCCGTTTGCATCGATGTCAAAGCTGACTTCAATCTGAGGAATACCTCTTGGGGCAGGTGGAAGGCCGTCCAGATGAAATCGTCCGATAGTTTTATTCCCTACTGCCATTGGTCTCTCACCCTGGAGAACATGTATCTCCACCGATGGCTGACTATCAGCAGCAGTTGTAAATACCTCTGTTTTTTTGGTGGGAATAGTGGTATTTGATTCAATCAGTTTAGTCATTACTCCACCCATTGTTTCGATACCAAGTGAAAGTGGTGTAACATCAAGCAGAAGAACATCTTTTACCTCTCCGGTAAGTACACCGCCCTGTATGGCAGCTCCGACAGCAACAACTTCGTCGGGATTAACCCCTTTCGACGGTACTCGTCCGAAGAATTTTTCAACAAGCTGTTGAATTGCAGGTATTCGGGTAGACCCACCTACAAGAAGAACTTCATCTATTTCTGATATTGAAAGACCGGAATCTTTCAGAGCGATCTTACAAGGTTCAATGCAAGCAAGGATCAGTTTATCGCAAATTTTTTCAAAATTGGCTCGTGTGAGTGTTTTTACCAGATGCTTTGGAATTCCATCAACAGGCATAATGTATGGAAGATTGATCTCTGTTGTTGTTGAACTTGAAAGTTCAATTTTGGCTTTTTCGGCTGCTTCCTTCAGACGTTGCAAAGCCATCGGATCCTTTCTCAAATCAATACCTTCTTCTTTGAGAAACTCCTCAGCCATCCAGTCAATTATCAGATGATCAAAATCGTCACCTCCAAGATGGGTATCTCCATTGGTTGATTTAACTTCAAAAACGCCATCTCCAAGTTCAAGAATTGAGATATCAAAAGTTCCGCCTCCGAGGTCAAACACAGCTATTTTAAGGTCCTGTGACTTTTTGTCGAGGCCATAAGCCAGGGATGCGGCAGTAGGCTCATTTATAATCCTTTTGACATTTAAACCGGCTATTTCACCAGCCTCTTTTGTTGCCTGACGT
Source organism: Bacteroidales bacterium (assembly GCA_017882345.1). Lineage (GTDB taxonomy): Bacteria > Bacteroidota > Bacteroidia > Bacteroidales > VadinHA17 > LD21. The sequence goes on along the minus strand of JADGPT010000043.1, from coordinate 9,305 downwards.
TGTGAATCGCTGAAATATGCCGGAACTGTAATAACTGCATCAGTAACTTCCTGTCCAAGATAATCCTCTGCAGTCTTTTTCATCTTTTGAAGAATCATCGCGGAAATCTCCTGAGGTGAATACTGACGGTTATCAATTTTCACCCTGGGAGTATTATTGTCACCTTTTACAACAGTATAAGATACCCTTTTAATCTCTTTTGTGACTTTATCATAAGTTTCCCCCATAAACCTTTTTATCGAGAATACAGTCTTTTTTGAATTTGTGATAGCCTGTCGCTTAGCAGGATCTCCTACTTTACGTTCTCCGTTTTCAATGAATGCAACGATTGAAGGTGTGGTTCTCTTCCCTTCACTGTTGGGGATTACAACAGGTTCATTACCTTCCATTACTGCAACACAGGAGTTTGTTGTTCCAAGATCAATTCCAATTATTTTTCCCATTTTATAATAATTTTTAAAATTTCATTTTGATATCATGAACTTAGCTCAGGTGTTTCAGAGCTCGTTCAATTCCTACTTTTAAAAAAAGTATACTATGTTGAATCAGCAATGATTATGCCATTAAGGTTTTTTCTGCTTTTTATGACAAAACGACAGGATATCTGCTTCAGTCTGACAAATTAAAAAGATGAATGCATGAAGATGTATCATCCAATGCAAATCTGTAACTTTGCCTTCATTAATTAACATAAGTATTATTATGCCGATACATAAATCTGTTAGAAGAGTTACAACTCATGTCTTGAATGAGATGAAGCTAAAAGGTGAAAAAATTGCTATGCTGACGGCTTATGACTATTCCATTGCAAAGATACTTGATGAAGCGGAAATAGACGTAATCCTGGTTGGTGATTCCGCCTCAAATGTAATGGCAGGTTATGATACAACCCTTCCTATTACGCTCGATAATATGATTTATCATGCAGCTTCAGTTGTAAGAGGAGTTAAGAGGGCCCTTGTCGTAGTGGACCTGCCATTCGGGACTTATCAGGGAAATTCAAAGGAAGCATTAGCTTCTTCAATCAGGATCATGAAGGAGACCGGAGCACATGCGGTAAAGCTTGAAGGAGGCCTTCAGATTGTTGAATCAGTTGAAAGAATTTTATCAGCGGGTATTCCTGTGATGGGACATCTTGGCCTGACACCACAGGCTATTCATAAATTCGGGACTTATGTTGTCAGGGCAAAAGAAGAAGAGGAGGCTCGCAGACTAATGGAAGATGCCAGATTACTTGAACAGACGGGCTGTTTTGCCATAGTACTTGAAAAAATACCAGCTAAACTGGCAGAAGAAGTAACAAATAGCCTGAAAATACCATTAATAGGAATAGGTGCCGGAGGGAAAACTGACGGACAGGTACTTGTTCTGCACGATATGCTGGGTATTACGCAGGAATTTTCCCCGCGTTTTCTACGCAGGTATCATAACCTTTATGCTGAGATAAAGGGTGCAGTCCAGGCTTATATTACTGATGTAAGATCTCAGGACTTTCCTAACGAAAAAGAGCAGTATTAACAAAATCTGAAATGGCTGAAATTCTATACGAAGACAATCATATTATCGCTGTTTATAAAAGATCTTCTGATTTGGCTCAGAGCGACAAAACCGGTGATGCACCGCTGGATATCGAAATTAAGAAATACATAGCGGAGAAATACAAAAAACCAGGAGAAGTTTTTCTGGGCGTAGTTCACAGGCTCGATCGCCCGGTGAGCGGCATAATGCTTTTTGCCCGGACATCCAAGGCACTTTCCAGGCTCAATGAGATGTTCAAATTGAGGCAGGTAAAAAAGATCTACCTTGCTATTGTTAAAGATCGACCACCCGAAGATGAAGCTACAATTACCCATTTTCTTAAAAAGAACGAGACCCAAAACAAAAGTTATGTATATGATAATGAGGTAAAAGGATCAAAACAGGCAAGTCTGACTTATAGATTAAAAGGAAGATCTGAAAAATATTATCTGCTTGAAATTGAGCTTCATTCCGGCAGGCACCATCAGATAAGAGCACAGCTTGCAAAAATAGGATGCCCGATCAAAGGTGATCTGAAATATGGCTTCGCCCGATCCAATGAAGATGGAGGAATAAGCCTTTTTGCACGCAGGCTGGAGTTTATTCATCCTGTAAAAAAGGAACCTGTTACAATTATTGCACATTTCCCTGAAGGGGATATCTGGTCAGCTTTTATGGATTCAATTGCATAAAATAATAAGCCTGAAGGCTTATTAATTTTATCCAAAGTTTGCTTTCCATATCCTTCCTAAGTTCTTTTGCCTTGCATCATCTTTTATTTCGAGTGTCACCCATTTTTTGCTCTAATACCCGGATTTCACAGTTAATATTCGGTTAATAAGAGTTAATGAAAAGTTAAATACTTCTTTATTAACGACTTTAAGGTTTATTTTTGTACCATGAACAGGAAGAAATTTACTGGTCTAATCGTTATGATGTTGCTATCCATTATTGGCATTATATGGGTACAGATCGTGTGGATAAGGAACGCTGTTGACATACAGAATGAAGGTTTCAATAACAGAGTAGGTATAAGCCTCTATAATGCTGCAAATGCCATTGAATCTTCAAGAAAAATGAATTTCTTTAATAACTTTATGCCTTCCAATCCTCTCTCTTTCAACGACTCATCTACTGATGTTACCGGCTATTTAACTATTGGCGGTTATTCTTCAGCACCCGGGAATAAATTCAGTGTAAGAATTACCGACCAGTCAGTTACCGGGCCTTCTAATACAGGTAAGTTGACTACAACAAGTAAATCTTATACAATCACAAATTATAATTCAATTGTTTCTGACTCTGTTACTTTTGATATTCCGGCCCCTGACAAGTCGGGTAAAATAAATATCGTCAAAAAAGGAGATGATTTGAGCACAAATTCAAGAGATGTATATATAAAGCAAAATGAATTCCTCAAATGGGTGAAAAAGAGATCAAGTGAGTTTCAGAACATGAGCGACCAGATGATAAATGAGATTTACCAATGGGAAAAGACTCTCGAACTTGATAATAAGGAGATTGAATATACTCTCAATCAAGCACTGGCATATACTAATATACAAACCCCTTATGAATATGCAATAATCAAAAACGGGATTGTTCAGAATGGGAAATTTAAGAAATCACAGAAAAATGATTTCCTGAAAAGTAAGTATTCTGTCAGATTGTTTCCCGACAATATTATCAGGCAAGATATTGTTCTTTCAGTAATTTTCCCTGAACGGACCAATTATTTGCTTGGATCAATGGTATGGATACTGGGAGGTTCGATGCTCTTTTCGCTCTTCATACTGGCAACTTTTGCATTGAGTCTCTATTTTATTATAAGACAGAAGAAAGTCTCTGAGATGAAATCGGATTTCATAAATAATATGACACATGAGTTTAAAACTCCTATTGCCACAATTTCACTGGCAGCTGATACAATAGTTAATTCCAGAGTAATTAATGATGAAGTCAGCATCAGACATTTCATCGGCATGATCAAAAAGGAAAACAGCCGGATGAATAAGAAGGTAGAAACTATATTGCAGATAGCATCCCTCGATAAAAAGGAGATAGAATTCAAGTTCGAAAATGTCTCATTGCATACTGTTATTGAACATGCTATTGATACAATTGAGATTCAGGTTCATCAGAGAAACGGAAAGATCAATCTTAATCTGAATGCTGAAGAACCTTATTTATATGGTGACTTTGAACATCTCACAAATCTGGTAAGTAACCTCCTGGATAACGCAATAAAATATTCACCCGAAGTACCTGATATTACTGTCACCACAAAGAATGGTGATAAAGGCATAATTTTATCTGTTGAGGACAAAGGTATTGGCATGACAAAAGCAGTTCAAAGTAAAATATTTGAACGTTTTTACCGGCAGAGTTCAGGTAACGTACATGATGTCAAGGGTTTTGGGCTGGGTTTAAATTATGCGCGATCTATTATTGAAGCCCACAAGGGCCACATAAGTGTTTTTAGTGAACCTGGAAATGGAAGCAGGTTCGAAATATTTTTACCATTTAACTGGGAGAACTAGAAATGAGCAACAAACCTGATAAGATTTTTCTTGTTGAAGATGATTTAAGTTTCGGATCCGTTCTTAAATCATATCTGGAAATTAATGACTACTCAGTTGAGTGGGTCGATGATGGGAAATATGCTATAGACCATTTCAGAAAAGGTGTCTTTAATATATGTATCCTTGATATTATGCTTCCACATGTAGATGGATTTACCATAGCTAATGAGATAAGGAAGATTAACAAAGAAGTCCCTATAATCTTTCTTACAGCTAAAAAGCTCAAAGAGGATGTCCTTAAAGGTTATGGGATAGGAGGGGATGATTATGTAACCAAACCATTCGATACTGACATCCTCCTGGCAAAGATAAGGGCAATAATTTCGAGACGCGATTTTCAAACCGGAACAAAGGATTTTTATGAGATCGGAAAGTTTGTTTTTAATTCAAAGCTAAGAACATTGACTATTGGCAGTGATGAAAAGAAACTATCCCCCAAGGAGGCACAGTTGCTTGAATTACTGGCAATTAATCCGAATGCACTAATCAGCAGAGAGATGGCTCTTAAGAAAATATGGGGATCTGATGATTATTTTACGGCCAGAAGCATGGATGTTTATATAACAAAACTAAGGAAGTTTTTATCGGATGATCCTGATCTGAATATTAAAAATATCCATGGCGCTGGTTTCCAGTTGCTTATCAGGGAAGACTGATCTTCAGATTATTTCTGTTGAATTGCAATGGAAGAAGGTTGCTGATACTTTTAACAATCAGTGTTTTATCTTTTCCGGATAGAATTATCCTTATCTGATTTCCGGATCTTGACTCTTCTTCTGCAATTACCTGCCGGCAGTTTCCGCATGGAGAGGGTGGATCTTCAGTAAGCCCATATTCAGTCATCGCGGCAATAGCCAAAGCAATAGGTTTATCATGAGGTAGATTTGAAATAGAGTTTGAAAGAGCACTCCTCTCGGCGCAGATGCCTGAAGGGAACGCGGCATTTTCAACATTTGCTCCGCAAACTATTGCACCGCTCTCAAGCCTGACCGCTGCTCCGACTCTAAATTTTGAATAGGGAGCATACGCATTTAAGGCTGTTTCTCTTGCAGCGACAACAAGTTCCATGTCACCTGACTCAAGTTCTTGAGTTTTTTCATACTCGGTATATGAAAAGGTTATATTATTCGTTCTAATCATACCACTCCTCGTAAGTTTTGAGTATAAAGGTAGCGATATTTGTTTATTTTTGTCACAAAATATTTTTGATGCAAAGCAGACTATTTCTCATTCTTCAATTGGCTTTATTATCATGTCTGTTTTCATGCAAAGCTTATAAGCCTCTTGTTTCAACATCAACACCTGATCAATCGGTTCAAGATTATATAAATTCATATAAAGATCTTGCTATCAATGAGATGAATAGAACAGGCATCCCCGCGAGCATCACACTTGCCCAGGGTATAATTGAATCTGACTGCGGACGAAGCAGGCTGGCCCGGGAAGCAAATAATCACTTTGGAATCAAATGTCATGACGACTGGACCGGACCCACAATCAGACATAATGATAACCGGAGAAATGAGTGTTTCAGAAAGTACAGTAACCCTGAGTATTCTTTTGATGACCATTCGGATTTTCTGAAATCAGCATCCCGATATAGTTTCCTTTTCAATTTTAATTCCACTGACTACAAGTCATGGGCCCATGGACTAAAAAAGGCTGGTTATGCCACAAATCCTGATTATGCCAATATGCTGATCAGGACTATCGAAGGAAATAATCTGTGGTATTTTGATCGTGGTTATAATGCAGGTAATCAACAACCTCAAAAATATTTTGTTGCAAAAGAATCTCTTAAAATTCAATCAGCTGATAGTACTAAAGAAGCTTTACCAACCTCAAATGGAAACATAGCGGTTTTAGCCCGTGTCCCCCGGATTATAGAGAATAACAGGGTGAAATATATTATAGTTAAAGATGGTGATACGAGAGAAAAACTTGAAAATGAATTTCAATTACTGAAATGGGAACTGCCTAAATATAACGAACTTAAAAATGATTTTCTTTTAGTTCCCGGCCAGATGCTATATCTTCAACCGAAAAGGGAAAGGGCAGAACCAGGGAAAGAGTATTATATTAGTTCTGATGGAGACACAATGTACCTTATTTCCCAGCGATATGGAATAAAAATTAAAAGACTTTATGAGATGAACAGGATGGAAGATGGTACAGAACCGGAAGCAGGGAAAAAGATCTGGCTAAGAAGCATTAAGCCGGTTGATTAACGGGAATTGTATAATTTTCTATTCTGAATCCTCTTAGAAATTCGATGGTATTCATACGTTTCTTACCCTCAAGTTGCAGACTGGCAATACTTAAAAATCCATCCTTACAGCTGATCTTTATATAATGTTTCCCATCTGAGAATATAGTTCCTGGTTTGAATGCGTGGTTTTCAATTTCCGGTTGGCTCTCAAAGATCTTAAATGAAATTGTTATTGAATCACTTTTGAACCATGATTTTGCACAAGGATGTGGGGCAAGTCCTCTGATTAAATTGTGAATCCTGGCAGTGTCGCTTTCCCAATCGATAATACAGTCGGCGGGATGTATTTTCGGTGCAGGTTTTGGAGATTCATCTCTATTAATGAGTTTTGTCTGAGGTAGTTCAAGCACCTTGTTTTCAGCTATATGAGCGAGTGTTCTGATTACAAGTCTGGCTCCCTGTTTCATTAACCTGTCGTGAAGATCACCTGCATTTTCAAAAGGAAAAATTTGTACTTCTTCCCTTAAAAGAATGTTTCCGGTATCTATTTTTTCATCTATAAAGAATGTTGTTACTCCGGTCGTTGTTTCTCCATTGATAATGGCATGATTTATTGGTGCAGCACCACGGTAGTCTGGAAGTAGTGAAGCATGAAGATTAATTGTACCGAGGGGAGGCATTTTCCACACATCCACAGGGAGCATCCGAAATGCGACGACAATAAAAAGATCTGCATTTAATTGTTTAAGCTGTCTTATGAATTCCGGATCCTTAAGATTCGAAGGCTGCATTACTGCAAGATTACTGAATTCTGCAAATTCCTTAACAGCGGATTCCGTTATCTTTCTTCCTCTTCCGGACGGTTTATCAGGAACAGTAACTACACCCACAATATTAAAACCATTCATTAGCAGTGCACCAAGTGTCGCCACTGCAAACTCAGGTGTCCCCATGAATACTATCCTGAGGTTTTTCATAAAGGCTTTATTATCACACAAATATAATAATAAGTACTAATCTTTTGTAAGATGTTTATAACATGAAAGATCATGTCCCATTTTATTTGCCTTGGTTTCGAGATAGAACTGATTGTGGGGGTTTGATTCGATTACCAGAGGTATTGTTTCAACAATCTTTATCCCGTAACCTTCTAATCCTGCCCTTTTTACAGGGTTATTTGAAATAAGCCGGACTTTTCCAAGTCCAAGTTCCCGCATAATGCTGGCACCTACGCCATAATCTCTTTCATCTTCGGCGAATCCTAGTTTCAGATTTGCCTGTACCGTGTCCATACCTTCGTCCTGAAGCTTGTAAGCTTTAATCTTATTCAGAAGACCTATTCCTCTTCCTTCCTGGCTCAAATAGATGACTACCCCTTTTCCCTCAGCTTCAACCATTGACATTGCTTTCCGTAACTGGGGTCCACAGTCACATCGCATAGAACCAAAAATATCACCTGTAAAGCATGATGAATGAAGTCTGACAAGAACAGGCTCATCTTTTGTCCATTTACCCTTTACCAGGGCTGCATGTTCAATTCCGTTACTAGTTTGCCGGAAAGGAATAAATTCAAAATCACCTCTTTCGGTTGGAAGCTTTACTCTTTCGCCTTTTTCTATAATTGAATCACGTTCGAGAGTATATTTAATAAGGTCCTTAATTGCTATTATCTTTATATTAAATTTTTCTTTGATCTTTACCAGATCGTTTAACCTTGCCATAGAGCCATCATCATTCATTATCTCCACCAGGGCCCCTCCTGGACGGAGATTGGCATATCGGGTAAGATCTACCACAGCTTCAGTATGTCCGGCCCTTCGCAGAACTCCTTTTGATTTCGCTTTTAATGGAAAGATATGTCCGGGTCGTCCCAGATCGGTAGGTTTTGTTGCAGGATCGACGAGAGCTTTAATAGTATTAGCCCGGTCTAAGGCGGATACTCCTGTAGATTTTTCTTTATTCAGTAAATCGACTGTGACAGTGAACTGTGTCTCATGAATTGAAGTGTTGTTCCCAACCATAAGATTAAGATCAAGCACTTCACATCTCTCTTCAGGCAATGCAGCACAAATAAGTCCACGGCCATGCTTAGCCATAAAATTGACTATCTCAGGAGTTATGAGTTCCGCGGAGCAGATGAAATCGCCTTCATTCTCGCGATCTTCATCATCTACGACAATTAGTAGTTTCCCGAGTTTAATATCTTCTATTGCCTCTTCTATACTATTTAGAATAATATCCTTCATTATAATGGTTTTTAGTCCTTGGCAGATTTTCTGCCTGATTCATTTATAAATATCCTGTATATAAAATCCTTAACTTTTTTGAAGAACATCAGATAAGTTTCAATGTTCAAAATAACAGAATCGGTAGTTGCTTTATAAGTGAGGAAAATCCCTACTGGCAATAATATATATGAGGCTGCCCACATCCCTGCAAATGTTCCAACAACGAGCTCTTCCACAAGTTTCTGTCCTGAAATTGAAATAACGTAATAAATAACAAAGAAAAAGATAGAAATAACTGCCGGCGTTCCTAATCCTCCTTTTCTGATGATAGCTCCCAGCGGAGCGCCTATAAAGAAGAAAACAAGGCAGGCGAAAGACATAGTAAGTTTCTTGTTCCATTCCACCTCATACCTTCTGATGGCCTTAATTTCATAACGCTGCGAGTCATTTTTCTCAACTAGGATGCTGGTGCCTTCTTTAAGGTTCTCAATAGCTTTTGAGAGAACTGTCCTTTTCTCCATTACTGTTAGAGAATCGAAAAGCGCTTTTGGATCAAATTTTCTGATCTTGTTCAGAGAATCAGTTTTTTCAGTTTGATCAGTAGTATTGGGTTTTTGGTTCCTTACAACATATAGTTTTATATTCTTGAAATCCTTGAACTGATTATTCAGTTTCTCATTGTATTTTCTGTTAAGAGAGTCAATAGTGAAGGATAGTTGTGAAATGTTTAACATAGCAGCACTTGATTTGAAAAGGCCCTCTTCACTT
>JADGPT010000195.1 GCA_017882345.1 Bacteroidales bacterium | reverse complement strand
AGGTGGTAAAAGAGATGAACCGTCTTGGTATGATGGTTGATATATCACATATCTCTGATAAATCATTCTTTGATGTTCTCAAAGTTACAAACGCTCCTGTTATTGCATCTCATTCTTCCTGCAGGGCATTATGCGGAAGTCCAAGAAATCTTTCTGATGATATGTTGCTGGCGCTTAAAGAAAATGGAGGTGTTATTCAAATCTGTATTCTGAGTAATTACCTTAAAACACCAGAACCCAATCCGGAACTGGATTCAAAGCTTAAAGATCTGAAGAATAAATATGGCGATTATAATGTACTTCCTGATTCAACTAAAAAACTCATCAGCAAGGAATATAAGAATATTCAAAAGACATTTGAAAAGCCTGCTACTGTTAAGGATGTTGTTGATCATATCGATCATGTTGTCCAGGTGATAGGGGTTGATTATGTTGGGATCGGGACTGATTTCGACGGAGGGGGAGGAGTGGATGGTTGCAGAACAGCTTCTGATATGAAGAATATTACCATCGAGCTGCTCCGTCGTGGATATTCAAAAGCAGACATAACAAAAATATGGGGTGGCAACGTGATGAGGGTATTACAGAAAGTTGAAGATCTGGCTAAAAATGCTGAAACGAGAATGTAGGATTAAGGGGGATGGTGAGCGAGCCAACATTGGGTCAACTCTTCACCTTCGAAAACCTCAGAGTATTTAATATCCAGTCAGGAAGAGATTTGTCAGGGTTTCTTTTCCGCAGATCGAGGTACCAGCCAAGTTTCCTGAGGATTGGCACTTTATGTGTTTCAACAAATTCGATAAGTGTCCCGTCAGGATCCTGTATATAAGAGAAGTGACCCGCTGCTTCACCCATATCGAAGCTATTACCCTCATGACTCTTTTTGCTGTCGACGGTAAACGGAAACCCTTTGCTTTCACAGAAGTTTTTCAGTTCGTCCATCCCGTGCATATCATAACAAAGGTGAATAAAACCGGGGTCGCCCCAGAATCTGCCCTCATAAATCTTTTTACCTGGAATCCCGGTTGTACTGATAAGTTCAAGCTCACTCTTTCCCAATACTTTACTGAAAGGCCCGCTGAAAGCCTTAGATCTTCTCAGGAGCACTCTACGACATTCTTTATTTCCCCCGGGAATTTCTGAAAGATCATTGAATATACCCGTAGAATCATATACAACTTCATCGTAACCAAGGATATCGGAATAGATGACCCTTGACCTATCAATATCTGATACGCCTATAATTGCACCATAGGAACCACCGGTGATTTTTTTCTCATCACGGAACCAGTCTGATGCTTCAACGAGCTGAAAGATATTCCCATAAGGATCTTTCATGAAAAAAGTCATTTTCCCGGCAGGATCTGCAGTTGCCTCAGCAGGAACGGCAATCCCGTTCTTCTGATATAATCTCAGAGCTTGCTGAATGTTCTTCACTTTCATCTTACACGCTATAATACCAAGGTCTCCGATCCTGATCTCCTCTTTAATTTTTAAAGGATCTCTTCCCTTGTATTGCCATATTTCGAATCCACCTCCGCTCTGAAGATTCAGAGCCAATACGGCGTGTCTGCTTCTCGGTTCACCACCTGTGTATGGAAGCATCAGGTTTGCTACCGCTTCATCTTCAAAAATACGGCAATCCATACCAAACTGATTGATATACCATTTCCAGGCTTCCTCAACATTCATTACACCTATCCCCATCTGCTGGATTCCGCTTAAAATATAACTCTTCATTCTACTATATTATTAATCTGTTAAATATGAAAATGAGTGCCTAAAGTTATGAAGAAGTTTGGAGTGAACTAAAGTTTAAAGTGCCTAAAGTTGGAAAAAATTAAATTAAAAAGATTGATCATAGATTTAAGTTCTCCAGTCACTCTAGTCACTTTAGTCACTCTAGTCACTTTTCTTCTACATTGATTTAATCTTATCTGCAATTCTGAAGAAAAGCCATGGACAATATCTTCTGATGTACAGCATAATCAATTCATTCTTCCCTACCAGAATTTCCCGTTTGTTTCTTGCCATTCCTTTGATAATTATTTCTGCTGCCCGTTGTGGTAAAACTCCCTTAGCCTGACCTTCGTCAAGCTTACCATGTTCCTTACCTTCAGCATCCAGTGCATGAAATGAGATTGATGTTCTGACTCTGCCGGGAATAATGACAGAAGCTTTTATATTGAATTTTTTATTTTCCAGATAAAGAGTTTCGAAAAATCCATGCAGGGCTTGTTTGGAAGCCGAGTAGGAAGAGCGAAGAGGAAATCCAAATCTGCCTGATATACTGCTTGTTGCAAGAATATGTCCGGATTGCTGTCTGACCATATATGGCAGAACTGCTTTGGAAAGAGCGATTGTTCCAAAATAATTAATCTCAAATATTTTTCTGTCGAGCCACATAGGTGTTTCATCAATTCTTGCCCGCTGGCTTATCCCGCCGATATTTAGTAAAAAATCAATTCTCCCAAGTGCATTTACTTGTTGTTCAACTATTTTATCTATTCCTGAGGTGTCGGCAAGATCAAACGGTATACAATGAACCATCAGGGATTTATTACCGCATTCAGCTTTTACTCTCTCCAGTCCTGGAAGGTCATTTGATGAAGCTATAACTGTTGCACCTCTTCTGACAAATTCATGAACAAGTGATTCTCCTATGCCTGAGGATGCCCCGGTGACCCAGGCTATTTTGCCTGTAAACTGCTTCTCTTTCATCATTCTATAATCCGGCAATAAGTTTAACTAATTCATTATGATTGAACCTGAGAAGATTAAATTCTTTGTCTTTTTGTTTAATAAGACTTCTTATTCTGAATCCTCCTCTGATTCTGCGGAACTGAAGATAGTAATTCCAGGCAAACAGCCCAGAAAGGGGCAGGGAAAGAAAAATTAGTAATCCCATCCACCAGGAGGAGAAAATAAAAAGCGAAAGAATCAGATAGGCAGGTAAGAAAACAAAAGCGAGGATCAGGGAAATAGCATATCGCATTGATGAGTGAAACTGAGGATCTTTAATCTTACGTATCTGGAGATTAGGTATTTCGAGGAAGGTAAGATTAAATATGTTTCCATAAATAAACAATGGGAAAGTAAGAACGATTCCAACCATCCCGGCAATAAGCCAACCCAGAGGATGTTTCTTTTTTTCGAGCAATCTATAGTCGGTATTAAGTTCTTTTGCTTTCTTTTTTATATTAAGGCTGAGGGAGCATATTCTTGCATAAATTGCCGGATCCGATGTCTTAAGCAAATTCATTTTATTAACGAGGATCCTGTCTCTGAATAGTTTTGGAAATTTGATATCATCACTGAACCTGCCATTTATCATACTTCTGAGTTCATCAATAGCTTCATAATCTTCTTCGGATTCGATGTGCACCATTATTCCTTTCATTTTATCTGAAAGTCTTGATCTTAACTCGTTTAGAGCTCTTTCCGGGCTTGCTTTGTATGAATCTAAAAATTCAGATACCTTAATAGGTTTCCCGTAAACAACTGTCAGAACTTGTCTGTACCTGCTATAGTTTGAGAATTCAATTCCAACTGGTATAATTTTTATATTAAGACTAAATCCGGTTGCTTCGTCTGATTGAAATGCAACGCGGCATATTCCTTTCTTCAATTGTCTCAGCCGTCTGAATCCTGCATGATCTCCTTCAGGAAGAATAACGAGACCGTTTTTGTTTTTCAGTACATCAATTGTCTTGGTAAATATTTCATCATTGCTTTTGAGGCTTCTGAATCCATCCCTGATCCTGTAAACCGGGAGTATTTTCAGAAAGTAGAGTATGGCTGCAACGGTCTTTTTTTTAAAAATATCTGCTCTTGCAAGAAAAACATTCTGGCCTTTGTTTGTAAAAAGAACTGCAAGGGCATCCATTAAAGCATTCTGATGGTTTGGAGCAAAGATCACATGATCGTCGGGATTAATATTTTCGCGACCAAGCACAATGACTTTCCTATAGAAGACATTATTATGCCAGAAACCTGCGACAGACTTTAAGAGAGCATATCTGGCAGAATACTTCTCGATATTTTCCTTCCCCATTTAATAAAAGAATATGCACCTGCACCACATCAATTAGCTGATGTCCTGAAGTTGTTGAGTGCAAGTTAAAAAAAAGTAAAATGTTGTTATTAAAGCTGAATTACTTTTACTGCGATTTTTGAAATATTACGTCTTTATACCACCATGTTAAGGCTTAGGTTTAGGTTTAGGTTGAGGTTAAGGTTAAGGTTTCTCAACCTAAGCCTCAACCTTAACCTTAATCGTTCAGATCATCTTTGATTCTATCTATCAGTCTTCTTTCTTTTTTTGTCGGGCGACCCGTACCTTTATCTCTGAAGATAGTTCCTACAGACTGCCGGATATCAAGTTTCACTTTTTCCTCATCTGTTGTCAGATCTTCGATAAAATTCTCAACGAGTTTCGCTGAAACACGGTTTCCGATTGGCTCAATTATTCTGTATGAATAAATGACTGGTGGCTTTTTCACTGTAATTATTTCGTTCTTCAGAACGGTTCTTGAGGGTTTTACCTGTATATCATTGATTATTATTCTTCCCTTACGGCATTCATCAGATGCTATACTCCTGGTTTTATAGATCCTGACTGACCAGAGGAATTTATCGATACGTATGGTTTTATTATCAGTCATATTAAAGATAAAAGACAAAAGTAAAAAGATAAAAGTTGAGGCCACTCTGAAAAGTCAGTATTTTTGATTTTTAGTTTTTTTTTACCCTTAACCCTAAAGGGAAAAAGCTAAAAATCAAAATATTACAAAAGTCCCCTTTACTCCATAGCCGTCAACTTAAGCTTTGGGGATGAATGAGAAACTGCATAAAAAAGTTTCCCCTCCTTTTGAAGGAGGGGTGGTCGGGACGATTGATTATCTTATAAATACAGTATTTTATTTCCCGACCGGGGTGGTTGATTCATTGATTTCTTCTTACCTTTATTGGCATGAAAAACCAAAACCTCTTTAACAGGAAAAGTCTTAAATTCTTCAGATCATCACTTAGGAACAAGTCCACTTCTGCTGAGGCTGAGTTATGGAACATTTTAAAATCAAAAAAACTTAATGCAAGAAAATTCAGAAGACAACACAGTATAGGTAACTACATAGTTGACTTTTTTTGTGCTTCAGAAAAACTTGTAATTGAGCTTGATGG
>JADGPT010000194.1 GCA_017882345.1 Bacteroidales bacterium | reverse complement strand
GAAATGGACGCCGGGACTACAAAGAGGTGAACCGGCCAGAGTGAGATTTTTAATTCCTCTGAACTTTATGTTTTGAATTTTAATTATCAACAAAAGAGTTTGAGCAGGATCTACTTACTCTCGATCTGCCAAGACTAAACTCGGAATGGGTTGAGTACCACCCAAAATAACAGAAGGTTCATATTTTAGCTTCTTTACGCTTTTTGTTTAGAATCTTTGCGACCTTTGCGGTTAATTATTTTTAAGAACATAAGGATGATCGAAACAAATAAGCCCCGGGAAAGGGCAATTCTTATTGGAATTTTATATCATGGGCAGGATGAGAGTGAAGTTGAAGATTTCATGGACGAACTCTCATTACTGACAGAGACTGCAGGAGCAGAGCCTGTGAAACGGTTTACACAGAGGCTTGATGTTCCAAACCCCCGTACCTTCGTTGGTTCCGGTAAAATACAGGAACTCACCCTCTTTGTAAGTGAGAATAAAATCGATATTGCAATTTTTGATGATGAGCTTACTCCAAGTCAGGTTAGAAATATAGAAGAGGCTCTGGGCTGTCGTATTCTCGACAGAACAAACCTTATCCTCGATATTTTTGCACACCGTGCGAGGACAGCACACGCGCATACCCAGGTTGAACTTGCCCAGTATCAGTATTTGCTTCCCCGCCTTACAGGTATGTGGACGCATCTTGAGCGACAAAGGGGAGGTATCGGTTTAAGAGGACCAGGCGAAACGGAGATTGAGACTGACAGAAGGGTTATCAGGGATAGGATTTCCCTGCTTAAAGAACATCTTAAAAAGATAGATACCCAGATGGCTACCCAGCGGAAAAACCGCGGAAAAACGATCAGGGTATCGCTTGTCGGTTATACTAATGTCGGCAAATCAACAATCATGAATCTGCTGAGTAAATCTGATGTGTTTGCTGAAGATAAGCTTTTTGCAACTCTCGATACGACAGTGCGTAAAGTTGTAATTGGCAACCTTCCATTCCTGCTTTCAGATACGGTAGGATTTATCCGCAAACTTCCAACCGACCTTATTGAGTCTTTCAAATCAACGCTCGATGAGGTACGTGAATCGGATCTCCTTGTTCACATAGTTGATATCTCTCATCCGGCTTTTGAGGAACAGATTAAGGTTGTCAATAATACTCTGAAAGATCTGGGAGTGTCAGAAAAACCATTAATAATAGTTTTTAATAAGATCGATGCGTTCTCTTATACTGTCAAAGAGGAAGATGATCTTACTCCTGTACTTAAAGATAACTATTCTTTATCCGATCTGAAAAAGACCTGGATGTCGTCTGATAAACATCATCTGACTGTATTTATTTCAGCCAAAACTAAAGAAAATATAGAAGAACTACGGAAGCTACTTTATGAAGAGGTAAAGAAAATACATGTAAAAAGGTATCCGTTTTTTACGCCCTAATTACCCCAATGTTTTTACCCCCGAAATCCACCTAATGTTTTTACCCCCTAAGTCCACCAACTGTTTTTACCCCCTAATCCCCCAAATGGGGGACTATTTTATTTCTTATAAGCCCCCCATTTGGGGGGTTGGGGGGTTAGTATAGTTGGTTAGCCGCCATATACTCTGCAATCTGAACCGCATTGGTAGCGGCGCCTTTTCTGATGTTATCCGATACAATCCAGAGATTAAGGCATTTGTCTTTCGAAAGATCCCTTCTTATCCTTCCGACAAAAACCTCATCCCGGTTATGTGCAAGGATAGGCATAGGATATTTGTTCTCTGCAGGATTATCATAAACAACAACACCCGGGAACTGATTTAACAATTGTATTACATCTTCAATATTAAAATCCTTTTCAAATTCTATATTAACAGCTTCTGAATGTCCTCCAACAACAGGGATCCTTACCACTGTCGCAGTTACCCGGATTGTCTGATCTTCAAGAATTTTACGAGTTTCATCAAGCAACTTCTGCTCTTCTGTTGTGTATCCGTCCGGTTGAAATGTTCCACCATGCGGGAAGCAGTTTTTATCAATCTGATGCGGATATGCCATCTCGCCCTTTATTCCTGATCGTTCATTCTCCATCTGTGCAACGGCTTTTACACCGGTACCTGTAACCGATTGATATGTTGCTACTACCAGACGTTTGATTTTGTATTTTCTATGCAGAGGAGCCAATACCATAACCATCTGTATTGTTGAACAATTCGGATTAGCAATTATCCTGTCACCCTTTTTTATAACATGACTGTTTATCTCAGGAACGACCAGGGGAATAGTTTTATCCATACGCCAGTATGAGGAATTGTCAATTACAACAGTTCCGTTTTTCGCAAAGACCGGAGCCCATTCCCTTGAGGTTGAAGCCCCGGCTGAGAAGATAGCAAATTCAGGTCTTGCTTCAACCGCTTCCATTACACTTACTACCTTAACAGGTTTTCCTTTAAAAATGACCTCTTTTCCAATCGATCTCTCAGAGGCAGCAGGTAAAAATTCAGTTACCGGGAAGTTCCTTTCCTCAAGCACTTTCATCATCGTCCTGCCAACCATTCCGGTGGCTCCTATAACAGCAATTTTCATACTTATTTATTTGGAATTAATAAAGTTATTGTTTAAATTTATTGTGACATTAAACCTGTCAAAATTAACTTTTTTTTCAATTCGTCCCGCTGCATGAAAAAAGTTATTTTATTGGCTCTATTAATGCCATTTACGGCATTTGGACAAATTGTCGAAAATTTCGAATCGGCTAATATAGTCAATTGGGTACAAAGTACTGAAGGTCATTGGAAAGCTGACTCTGTAGCAAGCCTGTCAGGAAGATTTTCATTACATCATGTATTTGATAATCCGAATGCCGGAATCGACTGCATCGGATATAATATTAAAAATCTGCATCCGTCCCAGGGCATAACAAGATGGTCATTTCTTGTCAGGTATGGATATGATCCTTCATCCTTAAACAACTGGTCAGTATTCCTTATGTCCGATAATGGTCCGGCAAGTATGTCAACAGATGGAGGAGTGAATGGCTATGCTATCGGAGTAAATCTTATTGGATCAGATGATACTCTCCGTCTTTGGAAGGTTAAAGGTAATCTCATAACAGCAGTAATAAATTGCCGGATAAAGTGGCAGACAAATATCGGGATAACGAATGCAGTGAAAATTATTGTTGAGAGATCAAAGGAAGGAAACTGGACTGTTTTAATTAACTCGTTGTCTGGAATTCTAATCGGAACGGCATCTGGCATTGATAACGAATTATTCAGTCAGGGATGGTTTGGAGTATATTACAGATACTCATCCACCCTCGACCGGCTTCTTTGGCTTGATGATATTAACATTGAAGGAATTTTTTATGAAGATAATGAAGCTCCTTTTATCACAAAATGCGTACCATCAGGAAAGAAATCGGTAGAAATCACGTTGAATGAAGAAACTGCAAATGGAATAATCGTACCTGAAAACATTTCATTAAATGTCGAAGAAAACAAATCAATATCAGTTATAAAGAAAAATGATCTGAAATACCAGGTAGAATTTGCCAATGAGCTCATAAATAGATCTATCAATTATCTTATTATCAGTAATATATGTGATATTTCAGATAATTGTTCTTATAATATAAAGATTGGATTTACTCCCGTATGGGCTGAGACAGGAGATATCGTAATTTCAGAAATAATGGCAGATCCGTTGCCGGAAGTATCATTGCCCGGGAAAGAATATATTGAAATAACCAATAGAACCGCATATTCTTTCAACCTGAAGAACTGGAAACTTTCAACAACAGATCTCTCAACCCTTTTCCCTGAAACTATTATCCAGCCTTCGGGTATCTTTATTGTCTGCGCATCAAAGGATACTTTGCTTTTTAAAAATTTTGGAAGAGTTATCGGGATGAATCAATTTCCTTCTCTCACAGATGGGGGTATGATAATCTATATTTCTGATAGTACCGGTAAATTTATCCATGGAGTGGAATACTCTTCGGAGTGGTACCAAAACGATTTGAAATCACAGGGAGGATGGTCACTTGAGATGAGAGATACCGGTTACCCGTTTTATTACCAGGATAACTGGATAGCATCTGAATCAAAGAAAGGAGGTACGCCAGGGTCAGTCAATTCAGTCTCGGAAAATAATCCGGATATTGCATTTTACGGAATTCCGGATGTATTTCCTTATGATAGCATTACCATTCATGTCAGGTTTTCAGAACCGGTATTTAATCTTCCCGAAAAGATAACAAGTTTCAGAATAGGAGAGAAGGGAATAATTGATTTTTATCCAACAGATCCACTTTTCCGTGAATTCTCCTTTGTACTGGATAACCCTCTCCGGAGAACAGAACTATATCATCTTGAGATTTCAGAAGGTATTTCTGATTTCGCCGGAAACCTTATGCAAAAATGTGATTTTAATTTTGGTCTTACCGAACCGGCAATCAAGGGTGACATTCTTTTTAATGAGGTCCTTTTCAATCCACTGCCGGGTGATCCGGATTATCTGGAATTGTATAACTTCTCCGTGAAGGTTATCGATGCATCCCGGCTCAGTATTGTCTCTATAAATGATGACACTGGTGCTAAGTCAAAAACAATACCTGTCTCGGGTGAAGGAAAATGTATATTACCCGGAGAGTATTATGCTATTACAACCGACGCAAAGAGGGTTTCAGAAAGATTTTTTTCAACTGATCCTGACCATCTTTTTGAGATCGGATCGCTTCCATCAATATCTGTTGATAAAGGGCATCTGATCTTGTATAACAGAGAACTTGAAAACATTGATGAGCTGCTCTATAATGATGATATGCATTTTTCACTTCTGTCAACTCATGAAGGCGTTGCATTGGAAAAAACCGATCCCGGGAATAAGTCTGAAGAAAAAGCCAGCTGGCATTCCGCTTCGGAGAGTTCTGGTTGGGGTACCCCCGGTGCACCTAATTCAGTGTTTACCGAAATGCCATCAACTTCTGATAAAGTTGTTCTATCATCAACGAAAATAACTCCGGACAATAATGGTTTTGAAGATTTCCTTACAATCTGGTTTAATCTAAGTGGAACGGGTAATGTAATTTCTGTTATGGTTTTTGATGAAACAGGCAATTATGTCAGGAAGATAGCAACAAACCTATTCGTTGGGGCTGAAGCATCGGTAATATGGGATGGAACAGCGGATGATGGTTCTCTTGTCAATACCGGGATCTATATCATACTTATCACTCTCTATGATGATACCGGCAAAACTGAACGGTGGAAGAAGGTTTGCACT
>JADGPT010000193.1 GCA_017882345.1 Bacteroidales bacterium | reverse complement strand
CTTTTGAACTATCTCCTGAAGTATAGGCATAAGGTTTTCACGTGCACGACCATGTTTGTCGGACAATTCCTTAACTAGATTTCCTACTTGATACATTTCAATTTGTTTTTTAGGTAATTAATAAAATATTATGCTGCTAAAATGTGGTTTTTAAAGTGCTGTTAAATTAATAACAATACTTTTTAAAAAAAGCTTACAAATGTCATAGTATCTAATTTAGAATGAAACTAAAGAGTGTTATTTGGTTATTGGGTCATTGGGTTATTGAGTTATTTTGTAAATTTGAAATAGGTTTGTCTCGCAGAAAATAATTTTAGAAGAACCCGAAGAATATCAACTTACACTTGGAACTGGTAGGTTGGCGTGGAAAATATATAATAAATTGCCTAATGATCAGTACATAAAAATAATGGATTTAATTGAAACAGAGCAACTGAAACTTAATAATTTTATCAATTGAAGCTCTTCGCAGCAAGCTATGAAGAACCGGAACGAAGTGGAGCTCAGCGCAGCTAATCTTCGGTCCCCTAAGGTAATTCTCCGCAGAAAGCAACGGGTAATGTGCTCGCGGGGATTCAATAAAAGCCAAACTCTGACCGAAAGTCCACCTTAATAACTTGTTTACTTAGTTTCCTTATAAATAATGCTTCTAATCTTATAGATATTTCTTATAAATGGATTACCAGTCAATATTAAAGAAATTACAACCGGATCACGATTTCTTTATCGGGATCGATTCCGATGGATGTGTATTTGATTCTATGGCAGTAAAACAGAAAGAGTTCTTTATCCCGAATGCATTAAAAATTTTCAATCTGTTTGCAATATCCAGGATCTTGCGTGAGACATGGGAGTTCGTAAATCTTTATTCAATCTACCGTGGTGGCAACCGGTTCACATCATTAATAAAGGTATTTGAGCTTTTAGGTGAAAGACAAGAGATCAAAGATTCAGGTTACATATTACCCGATATGACATCTCTGAAAGAGTGGGTAAATATTGAAAACAAACTTGGAAACGCTTCACTGTGCAAATACTTTGAATCACATTACAACCCTGATCTTGAAAAGGTTGTCAGATGGACTGAGGCGCTCAACAAAGATATAACCGAATGGCTTCGCGACATTCCGCCATTCACGCACGCAGTCACAGCCATAAAAGAAATGTCGGTATTTGCCGACTTAATTATAGTATCGCAAACACCGCTTGAAGCTCTTGACAGGGAATGGGAGGAGCATAACCTCAAAAAGTACTTAAAATTCATTGCCGGTCAGGAACATGGAACAAAAACCGAACACATAGCATTAGCAGCAAAAGGCAAATATCCCGGTAATAAAATCCTGATGATAGGTGATGCCAAAGGAGACCTAGATGCTGCAAAAAGCAATGGTGTTCTCTTTTATCCAGTAATTCCGGGAAAAGAAGATAAATCCTGGGAAAGGTTTCTTAATGAAGGTATAGAAAAAATTGTAATCGGAACATATACAGGTACCTACGAAGAATCGCTTATTAAGGAATTCAGAAAATCGCTGCCTGAGACGCCACCATGGAAGTGAGGTTGACCCCCTTTTTATTTGGGGTTTGCATGTGTAATCAGTGCATTTTATTTATCTCATCCTCAATCCAGTCGTACCATCCTTTCAACCCATCTCCTCTTGTAGATGATATTTCAAATAGAGGTATTTGAGAATTGATCTTTTTCAAATCCGAACTGAAACTGTCGAAATTAAAATTTGTATAAGGGATCAGGTCAATCTTATTAAGCAGGACAGCCCTGGCTTCCCTGAAAAGCATCGGGTACTTTCCCGGCTTATCGTCTCCTTCGGTTGTGCTGACTACTGCCAGCTTAAATGTTTCGCCAAGATCGAATTGTGAAGGACAGATCAGGTTACCGACGTTCTCGACAAACAGGACATCAAGGTTGTCAAGATCAAAACTATCAAGGACTTTTGAGATGCTGTGAGAATCAAGATGGCAGCCCCCTTCAGTATTGATGACAACTATTGGAATGTTATATTTTTTCAGACGTTGTGCATCCCTGTCAGTAGTTATATCACCTTCTATGATCCCAATCCTGAACTTTGATCCCAGTTCTTCGCAGGTGCGTTCCAACAGAGTGGTTTTTCCTGCGCCTGGAGAGCTTATTATGTTCACCATCAATACTTTCTTCGATGAAAGCAGATTTCTTACCTCATCGGCTTTATTCTGGTTCCTGTCAAGGATATTCTTCATGATCTTTATTTCCATAGCTACTCCCCTTCTATACTTTTTATAAATAATTCCTTTCCCTGTATAATATCGAGATCGGTTGAGCTGCATACATTACAGGCAAAATTGTTCTCTTTCACCTGAAAATCACTTCCGCAATTCATACATTTCATTTTCACCGGTACAATTTCGATATCTACTTCAGCCTCCCGGGCGACGGAATTTCTTACCGTTTCCCTGAAAGCAAATTCAAAGATATCAGGCACAATCTGAATCATCTGCCCGAAAATGATATTCACCTTAGTTACCTTTGTCAGGCTCTCATTCCTTGCTGTTTCAAGCACGATCGCTGAGAGATCTTCAGCTATCCTTATTTCATGCATAAATAAATTTTAACAGATTCTCGGAAGCTGCTGCCCCGATGGCATATCAAGAATACGTTTACCTCCTGCTGAAGTATTTAAAACGACAAGGTTTCTTTTGTCCGTAATAATTTCCCCTATTATTTCCGAGTATTTTCCTAACAAATCTCTTCTTAGAATGTCAAGCACCTTTATCTCTTCACCAGCGCCAACGACTATCAGAACTTTTCCTTCATTTGCAAGATACAACGGATCAAATCCCAGCATTTCGCATAATCCTCTCACAGGATCATCAACCGGAACGGAAGCCTCGTCTATAATGATACCAGACCCGATCATCCCGGCTAGCTCATTCAATACAGTTGCAAGTCCACCCCTTGTCAGGTCGCGCATGAAACGGATTTCTTTGCAACTATGCAGCACACTGCTTATCAAATGATTTAATGATGCACAGTCTGAAGTTACGGGGGTACTGAAACTTAGCTTGTTGCGGGCACCAAGCACAGCTATGGCATGATTACCCAGAGGGCCATTGATAATCAATTTATCGCCAGGTTTTATCCTATTGCCTGAACTGATATGCTCCATATCAGGGTTAAGAATGCCAGTGCCGGAAGATGTAATAAACAACTTATCACATTTTCCCTTATCAACAACTTTTGTATCACCCGTTACAATCTTCACACCTGATTTCAAAGCTTCTTCAGCCATTGATTCTGCAATCGCAACAAGGTCATTCATTGGAAAGCCCTCTTCAATTATAAATGAAACTGCAATATACATGGGAACAGCACCGGATACTGCCAGATCATTTACTGTACCGCATACAGCAAGCTTGCCTATATTACCTCCCGGAAAAAACAGAGGATCAACGACATATGAATCAGTAGTAAATGCAAAGGTAAATCCAGAATCTTTGAGAATTGCAGAATCTGTCAATGGTTCAGCCATCCCGAATCTTTTTACAAACACTTTTTCAATAAGCTCATGCGTAAGCTTTCCGCCACTTCCCTGATTCAAAGAGATAAAATCATTCATTTAGTAAGTCTGTATCTATAATAAGTATTGCACGAACCTTCATTTGAAACCATACATGCTCCTGAAGGGTTTTCCGGAATACAGATATCTGCAAAAAGAGTACAATCATCTGGTGTCTTTAATCCCCTGAGTATTTCACCACAAATACATAGTTCATTATCTTCCTGAAAACTAATTTGTACAGGAATGTTATTCTCTATATTGAACCTTTCAAAAACCCTTCTGAGCCTGAGTCCGCTGGATGAAATTACACCAAAGCCTCTCCATTGTGCATCGCATGGTTCGAAGACCTCTGACAAATGCCTCTGTGCAACGGTGTTGCCATTCACGTTAACGGCACGGTTGTATTGAATCTCTACTATGTGAGTATTCCGGTTTACCTGCTGTATTAACATCAGGATTGATTGTAATATATCGGCGGGTTCAAAACCTGTAATGACAGAGCTCAAATTATATTTCTCAGGAATGAAGTTAAATGCTTTAGAGCCGGTAATCGTGGCAACATGTCCGGGACAGATAAACCCATCCAGATTAACTCCTTCTTTTATAATAGCTTCCATTGCAGGAGGCATAACCTTATGTGCACTTAAAAGAAAGAAATTTTTTATATAATTCTTTTCAGCCAGCTTTATTGTAACTGCTGTCCCCGGGGCAGTTGTTTCAAAACCTATTCCAAGAAAAATGACTTTTTTATCAGAATCGATCCTTGCAATCTCAAGTGCCTCCAGTCCGGAAAGAACAATCCTTATATCCGCTCCTGCTGCTCTCTCTTTTTCGAGCGATGAAGTTGATCCTGGCACCCTTAAAAGATCTCCGAAAGTGCATATGATAACCTCATCCATTTTTGAATAAGCGATTGCCTTATCAATAAAATCTGTTCCTGTGACGCAAACCGGGCAACCTGGACCAGAAACCAGTTTTACATTTCCGGGAAGCAAAGAAGGAATACCAAACCTGTGTATTGCAGCTGTATGGCCACCGCATACCTCCATGAAGGTATAATCACGTCTGACTGACTTTCCAATCTGATCTGCCAGCTTCATTATCAAATCTTTATTTCTGTACTCATCAATGTACTTCATGCGAAATCATTCATTCATTGAATTATTCATCTCTTCAAATAATTTTATTGTTTCAGCAGCTTCCTTTTCGCTTATCTTCTGTATTGCAAATCCGGCATGGAGAAGGATATAGTCTCCGACTTTTGCATCTTCAATCATATGCAGACCTGCTTTAAATATTGCACCTCCGGCAGACACTTCTGCCATGGTGCCGTTAATGGTTACTATCCTTGCCGGAATACTCAGACACATTATCCTCTTAGATTTGAAGCAATTACAAGCTGGCCCAGGGAAATACCTCCGTCATTGGCAGGTACAAGGTGATTTGTGAAGACTTTAAACCCATTCCGGTTTAAAAGATATGTAGATTTTTCAAGAAGGTATTTATTCTGAAAGACCCCTCCTGAAAGAATAACTTTTTTCAGGGATGTATCTTTCCTGATCTGCTTTGATACTTCAAGAATAACCTGTGCAACGGTATTGTGAAATTTTGCTGAGATGACAGAAATTTTTTGTTTGGGAAGATCTTCCAAAATTGCCTTTATCGTATCAGCAAAAACAATGGTTTTGGTTACCCGGAACGGATATAAGTCAT
>JADGPT010000192.1 GCA_017882345.1 Bacteroidales bacterium | reverse complement strand
TAAACGGAACTCTTACACTCACAGCAGGTACCTTTACTGTTGGTGCTTATACACTTACATTCCAGAACTCAAATATTCCGATAGTAAGAACATCCGGAACAATAACAACAGCAAGCAATTCAAACATTTCTTTTGGCAGTTCCGGTAATACCGGAGGCAATGCTTTCACTTTGCCAGTTGGTACTTTTACCTCGGCTCCGTTCATAAATAATCTATCCATTTACAGAACAAACAGCCTTACATTAAATGAGCAGATGATTTCGCTAAACGGAATTTTGCTATGTAACGGCCCGCTAAATACTAACGGAAATCTGACCCTGCTTTCCACAGCCGGCGGAACAGCACTGATAGACGGCAGCGGCACCGGACAGGTGAATGGGAATGTCATCATGCAACGGTATCTTCCTTCAGGTTTCGGTTATAAATATTTCAGCTCCCCTTTCCAGGCGGCAACGGTTAGTGAGTTTGGTGATGATATGGACCTTCTGGCATCCTTCCCCACATTTTATGAATATGATGAAAGTCGTGTTTCTGCAGGTTGGGTAAATTATACAAATCCTATAGGTGTTTTAAACCCTCTGTACGGATATGCAGTTAACTTTGGGTCTAATGTGGCTGCCACTACCGCTGACGTTACCGGTGTTGTAAACAATGGCATTCTTTCAAGGACAATGTTTAACAATAATATGACATATACAAAAGGCTTTAACCTGGTTGGTAACCCTTACCCTTCGCCCATCGACTGGGATGCTGCAGCAGGCTGGACAAAAACTAATATTGATAACGCTTTATATTACTTCAAGGCTGGTGGAGCCGATGAATATTCAGGCACTTACAGCACTTATATTGGCGGAGTTTCCAGTGACGGATTGGCAACAAAAATAATTCCGTCGATGCAAGGATTTTTTGTCCATGTAACTGATGGGGCATGGCCCATAACGGGAACTCTTGCAATGGATAACACTGTCAGAATAACGGATATGACTCATTCTTTTACAAAATCGAATGGACTAAATTCAGTACCATTACTCCGGCTTACTGCAGGCTTTTCAGATGACCCGTCTTCAGCAGATCCGATGGTGATCTATTTTGATGAAAAGGCTTCTCCCGGTTTCGACGGCAACCTGGATGCACTCAAACTTATGAATACTGACCTGAAGGTCCCAAATCTGTACGCTGTTGCTTCTGACGGATACAACCTCTCTATTAATGCCTTGCCTGTAACGGAAGACAGCCTCCTGGTCGTCCCTCTCGGTCTTATGACTGCAAGAGTCGGAAGCATAACATTCCGGATAAAGGATATAGGCGAATTTTTTTCGGGAACACGGATCTATCTGTATGATGATCTGACTAAAGCAGATCAGAATCTCGATTTGAATAAAGTATATACCATCTATCTTAATTCAGGAGAATATAATAACAGATTTTCTCTCAGATTCATGAAAGGCACTGCAGGGATATCTGATGAAAACCCTGTTACCGACCTGTTTAATATTTACAGTTCGCATGGCATTCTTATCGCTGAGATACCTCTGTTACCCGGGAAAAGAGGCACTCTGATCATTAACAATATTTCCGGACAGATACTTTTCAGGAAAGAAATTTATACCGGTGGTTATCAGGAAATAGATCCGCAGTTAAAAACAGGAATATATTTTGTCAGATATATTTCCGGAAATATAAATGATACAAAAAAGATATTAATACTTGATAAATGAAACAATCACAAGCCATAAGATATTGCAAAAGATGTTTCATCGTTATAGGAAGCCTCTTTATGATTTCAACCTCACTCAGTGTAAATGGGCAGGAGCTGCCTCCGCGCCCAATGACCGTGACTGTCAACCTGTCGCAAAACCTTAGTTTCGGTGCATTTTATCAGGGTAATGCCGGCGGTACTGTGATCATCTATCCCACCGGATCGCGCTCTGCAACAGGTGATGTTATATTGCTTAATTTAGGTTATTCTTTTTCTACCGGGCTATATGATGTGGTTGCAAATAGGGGTACACTGGTTTCGATAATCAATGGTCCTGATGTATTTCTCACCGGCAGTAATGGCGGGAACCTGACTCTTAAGATAGGAGCTTCCAATCCCATAAGTCCTTTCATCGTCACAACTACGCCTCCTTCTGCAACACAGGTAAGTATAGGAGGAATTCTAATCGTGGGAAATCCACTCGCCAATCCGCCTGGCAATTATAGCGGAACATTCAGTGTTACTTTTGTTCAGCAATAAAACACCTGTAAGAAATACCGGCTAAAACAATATGACAAAGACAAAAGCATACTACAACCTTAGAATTCCAGGGAGTATGCATGTCAGCTCAAAACGGTATTTTATCATTTTTATTTATCTTTTAACAATTATGCCGGGCATAAGGGGTTTTGCCCAGACACAGCCTGAATATGATGAGATTTCTGTTTTTCTCGACGTCCCGCATCTGGGGGGAGGAGAAATTGAAGCTGTAATAAAAGGTGAAAAGATCTATCTGCCGGTTACCGACCTTTTTGATTTCTTAAAGATAAGGAATACTCCTTCTCCGGGACTGGATGCCATTACCGGTTTTTTCATTACCCAGGAGGCTGCATATCGTATTGACAGGTTCACAAACAGTATCCGTTTTGGTGAAAAGGTATTTGATCTTGAACCCGGTGCTCTTATCCGGACAGAATCGAATCTCTATCTTAGAGCAGATTACTATGGCAGGATATTTGGCCTTGATTGTATATTTAACTTCCGGAACCTGTCGGTTACAATAAATACAAAGCTCGAACTGCCGGTAATACGTGAAATGCGGCTGGAGGAGATGCGCAAGAACATGACCCGGCTTAAAGGTGAGGTGAAGGCTGATACTAATATTGCCAGAAGATATCCATTGTTCCATTTTGGCATGGCCGACTGGTCGGCTATAGCCACGGAACAGATCAACGGACCGGCAGAGACAAGACTTAACCTGGCCCTTGGATCAATTATTGCCGGAGGTGAAACTACGGCTTCCTTAAATTACAACAGCAATGATACTTTTACTGAAAAACAGCAGTATTATCTGTGGAGATATGTAAACAATGATAACAGCGCCCTGCGTCAGATAATGGCAGGGAAGATCGCCACACAGGCAACATCATCCATTTATGATCCTGTTGTTGGCGTCCAGTTCACCAATAGCCCCACAACCTTCAGGCGATCGTTCGGGTCGTACACCCTGAGTGACAAAACCGAACCGGGCTGGCTTGTGGAACTCTATGTAAATAATGTGCTTGTTGATTATGTGAAAGCCGATGCATCTGGCTTTTTTACATTTGAGGTACCGCTTGTCTACGGTAATTCATTGGTCAGATTAAAATTCTACGGGCCCTGGGGCGAAGAACGGACAAGTGAACGGAATATCTCTATTCCATTCAATTTTATCCCGGTGAAAACACTTGAATATACAATCAGCGCGGGGATGGTTGAAGATACTCTCCATAGCCGCTTTTCAAGAACCAGCGTCAATTACGGATTAACGAGAGGTGTGACAATCGGAGCCGGATTCGAATATCTTTCCTCTGTCACTTCAGGTCCGTTGATGCCTTACGTAAATGCTTCATTCAGACTGGCTTCGAACCTACTCTTTTCAGGTGAATATACATATACCATAAGAGCAAAAGGTACACTTTCATACAGGCTCCCCTCAAACCTTCAGTTTGAAATTAACTATACAAAATATGCAAAGGATCAGAAGGCAATTAACTATAATTACCTTGAAGAGCGTAAAGCGGTAATTTCAATGCCAATACGATTTAATAAGTTTTCGGCATATAACAGGATAACTGTTAATCAGTTAGTTTTGCCAACCACTAAATATACTACGGGTGAATGGTTGCTTTCAGGTTCCCTTTTGGGGGTAAGCACCAACATTACCTCTTATGCACTTTTTATTGGAAACACAAAACCTTATATCTATAGTAACCTTTCACTTTCATTCCGCCTTCCTTCAAATTTTACAGTTATACCCCAGGCTCAATATGGTTATACGGATAAAAAACTTCTGTCGGCAAAACTGGGATTGGAAAAACAGGTGTTGCAACACGGTTTTCTTAACCTTTCGTATGAACAGAACTTCAAGAGTAATCTGCGTATGGGAGAGCTCGGGTTTCGTTACGACTTTAAATTTGCCCAAACCGGCGCTTCTGTCAGACAGACCGATAAGCTCACCACTCTGATTCAATATGCAAGGGGCAGCCTGATAAATGACCGGAAAACGCATTATCTGGGAACTGATAACCGTACCAATGTTGGCAGGGGGGGCATTACTATCATACCTTTCATCGACATTAACGCCAATGGGAAACGGGATCCCGGTGAACCAAAAGCTTATGGATTAAACCTGCGCGCCAGCGGAGGGCGTATTGAAAGAAGTGAACAGGACACCACGATACGTATCCTGAGTCTCGAACCATATACAAATTGCTTTATCGAACTGGATCAGAGCAGTTTTGATAACATTGCATGGAGGTTGAAATACAGGACTATAAGTGTTGCTGTTGATCCGAATATGCTAAAATTGATTGAGATCCCGATAAATGTTGTCGGAGAGGCATCAGGAGCAGTAAAGATTGACAAGGGTGGAGAAGTATCAGGTCTTGCACGTATTATAGTTAATTTCTATTCTAAAGATCAAAAAAAGGCCGGACGTGTACTTACCGAAGAAGACGGGTATTTCAGCTACTTTGGTCTTACACCCGGAACCTACAATGTAAGAATTGATACCGTTCAGTTAAGGCGACTGGGTATGGTGTCGTCTCCGGATTCAATAAATTTCAATATTACAGCAAATCTTGAAGGAGATTTTGTAGAGGGACTTGATTTCATAGTTAGGATGAAACACCCCGATACTACAGGTATTAAACCTGTTTTGGCCGGAAATCCGGTTGTAAAAAGGGATACTGCTTACCTGATAGTTCATGAGGTTACTCAGGAACTTCTGACTATTGGTGAAGACAGCTATGCAATTCAGATTGGTGCATTCAAATCCAGGGATAATGCAGAAGGATACCGTCGTAAAATTGAGGTTCTTACAGGAAGAAAATCCGAAATAGTTATTGAAGACGATTTTTACAAAGTCAGGATAATGGATCTTAAGGACCGCAAAGAAGTTGATGAGAATATTGCTATTCTGAAAAAATATGGAGTGATCGAGCTTTGGGTAATAAAACTTAAAGCAAAACAGCAACAGTTGGTGCTTACAGAAAAGCTGGATACGATTACCAAAATAACTGAGACTATCAT
>JADGPT010000191.1 GCA_017882345.1 Bacteroidales bacterium | reverse complement strand
ACATCTTCATCTACAGGTTCTTTTTTCCCACCCGGAAAGCTGATTTGACCACCGTGAACGCCATTATAATCAGGACGTTGCATGAATACAGTATGTATTGATTCAGAATCAGGATAAAGTAATATCAGTACTGCAGCTATGCGGGCATCCTTTCCGGGAACCCTCGGGAAATCTTTAACTATCCGGTCAGAAGAAGCCATCTGCCATTGAATATCTGTTCCGGGCAGACCTTTCAGGATTTCAGTTTTTAATCTGATAGCGAAATCATTCATGATTTTTCCCCCAAAATGGGGGACTTTAACTTTAACAGTTTATTCTGCAAAATCCCCTATTTCTACCCCCCAACCCCCCAAATGGGGGGCTTTAGGGTGTTTCAGACAATAGATTTTTTGCCGTTATTTCTATTTGATCAATAATAGAATCAATTTCTTCAATAATTTGTTCATTGGTGAATCGAATAACTGTAATTCCAAAGTCATTTAATATTTCGCTTCTTCCAATATCATGGGCTTGATATTCAGTAAGTTCATGTATGCTTCCTTTTACCTTTTGTCTTTTACCTTTTATCTTTTGTTTTAACCTTTCCCTCACCTCACACCTCACACCTCACACCTAACGCCTCATGCCTCACACCTCACTATTCATATCTCAACGCCTCCACCGGGTTTCTCGTAGCCGCCCGCCAGCTCTGCCAGCTCACTGTCAGCAAGGCAATTCCAAGAGCTAAGATACCTGCAAGGGCAAAAATCCACCAACTTAATCCGGTTTTATAAGCAAAATTTTGCAGCCACTTATGCATAACATACCATGAGATGGGAGTGGCAATTGTAAAAGCTATCACAACCCATGTCAAAAAGTCTTTGTTGAGTAGCACCATTACCTCAAGAACCTTTGCTCCGTTTATCTTCCTGATTCCTATCTCCTTAGTCTTTTGACGGCTCATCAGCAGAGACAAACCAAACAATCCAAGACTGGCTATCATAATGGCAATAATGGCCATCAGTCCTATTGTCTTTGAGAAACGAATATCTGATTCATATAATTTTTGTAAAATGTCATTGGTAAATTCAAAATTAAATGGTGAAGTACCTCCTGTAGCTTTCCATGATTCTTTCAGAAATATAATAGTCTGCGGTACATTATCAGTTTTAATCCTGATAGCGATTTCGCGGACCATTGACGGATTGAGACCAATAATCATTGGACTTATAACTTCATGAATGGAGTACATGTTAAAGTCCGATACAACACCAACAACAGTTCCGAAGGCAATCTTTTCGCCAATAGCTTCTTTCAGCCCTAATGTTTTTATTGCCGTTTCATTCACCAACACCCCTGAACTATTCTTCATTTCATCAAAGTCATCACCCTTAATAAGTTTTAATCCAATTGTTCTGGCAAAATGATAATCAACAAAGATTCCGTTAACACTCACCATCTTTCCTGGTTCATCAACCTTTGGGATTGAAATATTCATCTTATTAGTACCGGGAGGTAGCCATAATGCACCGCTTACATCAAGGACGTTTGGATTTTTGGTTATCTCCTGCTTAAATAGTTTATAGTTATGATCCCCGACATGAACTCTTATCAGCCCTTCTTTTGCAAAACCAAGGTCTCTAGAGAAAGCATAATTGACCTGTTTCTTAACAAGGATCATTACAGCCACAAGAATGGTAAACACAGCTATCTGAAAAATCACCATAACCTTCCGGCTGTTGTTTCTATTGCCAGATGCCATATATCTGCCTTTCAGAGTCTCTGTCAGCCCGAATGAAGTTATCTTCAGTGATACCAGAAATCCTGATAAAGCTCCTGTTGCCACGGTTATTAATAAGAGACTGCCAATACTAAGAACTGACCGGTAATTTAAGGTCAGTTGATATGATTTACCAAGTAGCTGACTTATCATTGGAAGTGAAATCTGCGCCAGCTGTAAGGCGAAGGGGAGAGCGATCAATGAAACCAGTGACGATTCAAAAATCATTTGGGTTATAAGACTTTTTCTGGAAGCGCCACAAACCATCCTTACAGCAAGTGCTTTTGTTTGTGTCATTGCCTGAGCTGAGGTAAGATTCAGATAGTTGATGCATGCAATTATCAGGATCAGGAGTCCGATAGAGCCCAGAATAAACAACATTGGCAAGTTCCCAGTATCTCCGGTATTGTTATCTGTTATTTTGCCTGATCCGAAGTAAACATTAGTTAGTGGTTGAAGGGAAAGGGAGAGTTTGCTGGTGGCTGTTGAGTGTTCAACGCCTAACTCCTTCATTTTCTTTTCAAAAGCATTAATGTTTGTACCCTTTTTAAATAGAAGATAATTAGTAAAGAAATAGCCGTTTTCCCATGATTCCCTTATCTCCTGTTCTTCAGGCTTCTTATCGCCTGTTGATATCAGGGAGGAAACAAGATGATGCAACCCAAAATTTATGCTTCCGATTATTGAAGCCCTTATAGTTGAGTTCTGAGGGAAATCTTCAAAAACAGCGATTACTTCAACAGGATGTTCTTTGCCTGAATATCTCAGAATGAGTAATTTGCCTACAGGGTCATCATTCCCGAAATATTTCTTCGAAAGTTCTTTTCCTATAAGTACTTTATTATCTGTTTGGTCGAATCCTGACATACTTCCCTGCAACAGTTTTAATCCGAAAATATCCACGAATGAACTTTCGGTACAGAACATCTTCGGTTCCCGTATAAAATCATTGTCCTTTTTAACTTCAATATTTCCAATGTTGATTTGATGAACACTTTTATCAATCTCTGCAAACTTTTCATTTAGAGTTTCTCCGATTATAAAGGGGATATTTGCCCAGGTATTATTATCGGCACTGCTATTGTTGAGAACCCTGTAAATATTTTCCCTTTTTGCAAAGCAGTTGTTATAACCGATTTCATTCAGAACAAAGACAATAACTACCGACACAATACCAAGACCAAGTGTTAGTCCGGAAATATTTATCAGAGTATTTACCTTATCGGCAGCCAGATGCCTGAAACTTAAGAGAAGATTGTTTTTTATATTCATAATCATTTGAGATTTTACTTTTGTATTTTGTCTTTTGTTTTTTTTCCTTTTTACGCTCTACGCACTAGGATCAATGCTTATTATCACTTTTGTCTTGATCACTCATGATTTTATGTCCGGACCATTATTTTTCATCTTTATCCTTAGTTTTTACCCCCCAACCCCCCCCAAGGGGGGGCTTTAAGACGTTCAATAACCTGTTTTTCTATTTCAGAAACTACTTTTTCAATATTATTTTCAACTTCATGATTTGTAAAACGCAGAGTTTTAATATAATATTTCTCCATTTCAGCTTCTCTTCCGTCATCATATTCTTTTTGCAGATCATGAATTTTCCCATCGGTTTCAATAACAAGTCTTACTTCATGGCAATAAAAATCAGCAATAAAGAAGTCAATAGGGTGTTGTCTTCGGAAACGTAGTCTGCAGATCTGCTTTCCTTTCAGTTTATCCCAAAGTAATTTCTCAGTCCTGGTCATACTTTTTCGAAGGATTCTGGCTGCTTCTAAAGTATCAGGTTTTGCTCCGTAGTACATTGTTTTGTCTAATTCTCCCATACTGAAAACATTATAAAAGGGTTAGCCCCCCCTCGGGGGGGATGGGGGGTAAAAATCGGGGCTTTGTGACGCAACTACTCATACCTCAACGCCTCCACCGGGTTTCTCGTAGCTGCTCTCCAGCTCTGCCAGCTTACTGTCAGCAACGCTATTGAAAATACAATTAATCCTGCCAGAGCAAAGATCCACCAGCTCAGTGCTGTTTTATATGCAAAATTCTGCAGCCATATTTTCATAGTATAAAATGAAACAGGTGTTGCTACCAGGATCGATAGTATCACCCATTTCAGGAAGTCCTTATTCAGCATAAAAACCACCTCTGTTACTTTTGCCCCGTTAATCCTGCGGATCCCTATCTCTTTTGTTCTTCTTCGTGCCAGGAAAGATGTCAGCCCCAACAATCCCATACAGGCTATAATGATAGAAAGGATGGAGAAGAAAGTTACCAGTTTTTGCTGGGCAACAAGTGATTCATAGTTACTGTTGAGTTGATCTTCAAGAAATGAAATTTCATAAGGGACTCCCGGATATTCAGTTTCCCAAAGTTGTCTGATCTTTCTTATAAGTGTTTGGATATCATTGGTCTGATATCTGATATTAACACAATTGTAACCCCAGGAGTCATAACCCGGATTGCACATAATAATAAGTGGTTTTATTTCAGAATAAAGCGAGGTAAAGTTGAAATCCTGTACAACACCTATTACTTTCATCATCCCGTTTCTGTTTATCGTCTGATTGACTGGATCCTTCCATCCGGTAACTTGTGCCAGTTTCTGATTTACAAGAATTGAAAAATTATCCTGTGTTGTACCTTCCTTAAAATTTCTTCCTGATACTAACCTGATACCAAAACAATCGAGAAATCCGGCATCGGTATAGATCACATTAAGCATTCTGTTTTCTGTTTCTCCGGTTATACGATAACCATTCATTGTCAGTCCTGTTCCAACTCCCTGACTAGACATGGATACCTGGGTTATTTCAGTCATTTTAGACAGCTCTTGTTTAAATCCGGCCAATTCATTATGTTTAAATTCCTTATCGGGGAACAATGAGAGAATATTTGCCTTTATAAATCCATAGTCTTTGTTGTTTACATATTTATTCTGCCTGTCAATAACCAGTACCGATACTACAAGGGAAACAACAATGCTGAACTGAAATGTTACCAGTAAAATGCCTGTAAAATTGTTACTTCTTCCAGGCAGGATGTTAGCTTTAAGAGTATCTGTTATCCTTGTTCTGAAAAGATTTTGTGTTGATAATAAAGTGATAATCAGCGAAAGTGAAAGATTAAGACAAATAATAAAGAGCAGGGCTGACAACAAATCTGAGTTTAATGAAACCGAGGTTTTCAGATAGCTATTAAGGAATGGCGTTAAAATCGAAAAGAGGTAAAGTCCTGAAACAGAGGAGACAACAGATACTATCAGAACCTCAATATAGGCCTGGGTATTAAGCTGTCTTTTACTCGCTCCATGAACTGTTAAAAGGCTCACCACCCTGATCTTTTCATTTTTCTGGACAACATACAGACTTACGTAATTTACAACAGCAAGGAGCAATATAAGGAGACCTATTCCGGCAACAATCATAATACTGCTTCTGCTCCTGTTATCGGGACAGTCATAATGGTTTTCGCCTGTACTTAAATGCACTTCTTTTATGTTCTGAAGTGTTGCAGTAAGTTTA
>JADGPT010000042.1 GCA_017882345.1 Bacteroidales bacterium | reverse complement strand
TCATTGTCGATGCCAACAATTAAAACAATTTCTTCAGGAACAACTTCATTCACTGTGGATGCGCTGACTGCAGCAAAATATGGTTTTCATGGAGGAGCATTTGTCAGGCTTACCCTTTTTGGTGTTTATATTCAACCTGAGCTGTTATTCTCAACTCGATCAAACGAATATACGGTTATAAATACAACTAATCAGAGTGCACCTGTATCGTTCGTAGTGAAACAGACCTTTAATAAACTTGATATTCCTGTAATGCTTGGTTTAAAACTTGGTCCGATTCGCCTGAATGCAGGTCCTGCAGCTTCTTTACTGATCAATTCACCTAAAGATCTTATTAGTGATCCGGATTATAAGAGCAGATACAGCAGGATGACAATCGGATACCAGGCAGGCCTGGGCTTTGATCTGTTAAGTATTTTAACGTTTGACTTAAGGTATGAGGGTAGTCTTAAAAAGTACCAGAACCAGATACAAAATCTGGCAGGAACTAAATATAACCTTGATGACAGACCTAATGCATTCTTATTCAGCGTAGGGTTGATGTTCTGAAAATAATGTGTTTATATAAATTGCAGGGACATGCCATGGCATGTCCTTTTTATTTGGAGAAAAGCATTTTTGCCGCAACAAGAAGGAGAAGAATCCCGAATATTTTTTTCAATATGGGTTGGGGTATGGTCAAAGCCAGTTTTGATCCGAAATATGAACCAACCAGGAAAAATATGGCAAGGATAATAGCGAATCTTATATTTACATGACCTGCTTTATAATAATTGTAAGCAGCTATAATTCCAATAGGTGGCAACATCACCGCGAGACTGGTTCCCTGTGCAGTCTGCTGGCTGATTCCCAATAAATAAACAAGAGCAGGAATCATTATTATTGCACCGCCTATTCCAAGCATTCCTGCCATTACCCCGGTTATGATCCCTATTACTATAAGAATCAGTATCATTGATGTTGACATTATTATCGGATATTAGTTTAATAATCAATACAAATTTAAAGATAAAAGACATCCCGATAGCTATCGGGAGTAAAAAGACAAAAGTTAATAGTAAACATTAAACAGTAAAATTGGAAGACTGCAAGAGGATTATTTTTTACTTTCAACATAATCCTTAAATTTGTATTGAATGTGAAAGACGATGAAAAAGAAAAAAATACTTTATTTTTTAGCCGGAACTGGAATTGTGATTATAATAATCTTGATCCTGATTTACAGGAACCTGTTCGGTATAAGTATAA
This sequence comes from Bacteroidales bacterium, assembly GCA_017882345.1. Taxonomy (GTDB): domain Bacteria; phylum Bacteroidota; class Bacteroidia; order Bacteroidales; family VadinHA17; genus LD21. Next base: position 17,673 of record JADGPT010000042.1, on the reverse strand, counting down.
TGGCAAATAAAAACAACCAGGTTATCTACATTCCAACCGGTTCCTCTTATGAACAGGTAATGGATACTCTTGAATCAAAACTGATAATAAAAAACAGAAAAATTTTCGTATGGCTGGCTAATAAGAAGCGCTACCCTTCATTGATTAAACCAGGTCGTTATGTTATCGACAAAGACCTGACTTACAATAGTTTAATCAATCTTCTAAGATCAGGCAGACAATCTGCTGTAAGGATAACATTTAGTAATGTACTTACACTGAACCAGATTGCAGGGAAAATTGGTAAGCAGATAGAAGCTGACTCATCACAAATAGTTGAATTTCTCTCTGATGATTCGAATTATATTGGAGACGGATTCAAAAAGGAAAATATTATTTCCATATTCATTCCGAATACTTACGAGTTTTATTGGAATACCGATGCCAAAGAGCTTTATAACAAAATGCTGAAAGAGTACAGAATATTCTGGAATGATCAACGATTGTCAAAGGCAAAAGAAAAAGGACTGAATCCGATTGAGGTCTCGATCCTTGCTTCAATTATTGATGATGAAGTAGTTAAAAATGACGAAAAACCCCGGATTGCCGGAGTATATCTTAACAGGTTAAGGAGAGGTATTCCATTGCAGGCATGTCCGACAATAAAATTTGCATTAAACGACTTCTCTATCACCAGGGTATTAAAAAAATATTTGCTTGTTGACTCTCCTTACAATACTTATAAACATTCCGGTTTTCCACCCGGACCAATTGGATGTGCAACGATTGATGGAATTGATGCAGTTCTGAACGCCGAGAAACACGATTACATTTTTTTTGCTGCCAAAGCTGATTTTTCAGGGTATCATAACTTTTCAAGAACTCTGGCCGAGCATAACAGGTATGCTTCATTATATCAGAAAGAACTTGATAAAAGAAAGATTTTTAAATAACTCCGATTACCTCTACTTCTCTTTCCAGATCAACACCGAATTTTTCATAAACAGATTTTTTTATTTCCTGAGAAAGGTTAAATATTTCTTTTCCGGTAGCTTTTCCATAATTGACCAGGACTAATGCCTGTTCATCGTGGACTCCGGCATCTCCTATTCTTTTTCCCTTCCATCCGCACTTGTCTATGAGCCACCCTGATGCAAGTTTTTTGTATCCTTCTCTTTCTTCATAAACCGGCATTTCCGGGTACTCTTTTTTGAGTTTATCTGCTACAGCGCTGGTTACGACAGAATTCTTAAAGAAACTTCCCGCATTGCCAACTAACTCAGGATCAGGTAATTTCCTTTGTCTAATGTTTATTACAGCCTGCCTTACATTACTGAGCGTCTCTTTTCCAAGCATATTTACCTCTTGTTTCAGTGAATCATAGTAAAGATTTAACGAAGGGCTGGTTGTTAATTTGTAATATACCCTGGTGACTAAAAATCTGTTTTTTTCCAATGTTTTAAAAATGCTGTTCCTGTACCCAAATTGACATTCTGCATTATTGAAAATGCGCATAGAACCATCATCGGTGCTGATTGTCTTGACTTTTAATATTGACTCTCTGACCTCAACACCATAAGCACCTATGTTTTGTACCGGAGTTGCACCAACCTTTCCGGGAATAAGAGAAAGATTCTCCAACCCACCAAACCCTTTAATTACAGTCCACTCAACCAGATCATCCCAAATGATACCTGCACCTGCTGAGACAATGACATATCCATTTTCTGTCTCTTCTTCCTCAATTTTCATTCCTTTTAATTCGGGATAAAGAACAGTTCCTTTGAAATCGCTGGTAAAGAGAATATTACTTCCGCCGCCGATGATTAAAAGAGGTTTTTGCCATGAAACTTCTCCGTTGAAAAAGGCTGTTGCCTCTTTTTCGGTCTTAATGTGAATCATGCAATCAGCTTTATAATCAAGACCGAAAGTATTATACTTCTTCAACGGGATATTTTTATAAATCTTCATCCTGGGATTTTATGTAAAAATAATTTAAATTACCTTTCAATAAAAATTAGATGGAGCTGTACCTTAAAACCCGTGAAGAATGGCATGAATGGCTTGAAGATAATCATGCTGTAATACCGGGGATCTGGCTTGTTTACTATAAAAAGATTTCTGGAAAAACCCGTATAGCCTACAATGATGCGGTCGAAGAGGCCCTTTGCTTTGGCTGGATAGATGGGAAGATAAAGCGGGTTAATGATGATTATTACATTCAGTGGTTTACTCCTCGCAGACCCGGCAGCAGGTGGTCGAAGTCGAATATGGGGAAGGTTGAGAAACTGATCAGGGAAGGCAAGATGAAACCTGAAGGATTAAAGGTATATGAGGATGGAGTCAAAAGACCTCAAATGATTTATGATATAAAATCTAAAGCTAATTTGGTTGTCCCTGATGATCTTATGAATGCTTTGAAAAATAATCCTAAGGCATACAGCAACTTCATAGATTTCCCTCCTTCAAGCCGCAAATTATATATATTCTGGCTCAACGACGCAAAAAGAACAGAAACCCGTTCTGGCAGGATTGCTAAAATAGTTGACCGATCAGAAAAGAATATTAAAGCCGGCATGATGTAAATTAGATAAAAGTCAAAAGGTCCTAAAAATCAGGTATTGGTCGTTGTGGGAGATTACCTTCGGTGATCTCGTCCCGCTGAAGCGGGTCTCGGTTACTCATTCCTCCGCCTACAGGCAGACCACCTACGAATGACAACACTTTATAAATCATAGATTATTTAAAACTTGTAGAATGATACTTGAAAATCTCATTTTGATAATACTATCTATTTGAGAATCTCCAGCACCCTTACAGTATCTTAAATATCAAATACCAGTCCATTTTCATTAGTAGTGATAGTAAGGAACCGAGCAGCATGCCAGCTCACCCGATATAATCTTCATCCCTAATGTAAAATGCCATATAGTAATATTACTCTCTCATTCCAGTAATGAGGAAACTCCTTTAATAATTTTATCAAACCTTGTTCATAATTATTATTGTTTACCAATACTCAATTGAATAAAATACTAATTTGCGGATAATTAATTTTATTGAGCTAACCAGAAATTCAATTATCATGACAACCAATCGTCGAAATTTTTTAAAAACTGCAACTTTTGCAGGTGCAGGAGCAATGGCCAGCGGTTTGGTATCCGCTTGTACTCCAAAACAAACTGAATCAAACCTTGCTGCAATAGTGGATTCGGTTAAGAAACAACATGTCCAGAAGTTTAATATGTCGGGATATGCAGCTCCTGCTATACCAATTGTACGTGTTGGAGTTATTGGACTTGGTGACAGAGGAAGCGGTGCTGTGCAGCGACTATCTTATATTGACGGAGTTGAAATAACAGCATTATGTGACCTTCGGAAGGTAGCAGTAGACGGTTCGCAGAAATACCTTACAAGTGTTGGAAAACCGGCAGCTCGTGAGTTTTATGGGGATGATTTTGCCTGGAAAAAGCTTATTGAACTCCCCGATCTTGACCTGATATATATAGTTACTCCATGGATATGGCATACAAAGATGGCTGTCTCTGCTATGGAAAACGGAAAGCATACCTGTTGTGAAGTTCCAATTGCACGTACCATCGATGAAGCATGGCAGCTGGTGGAAACATCTGAGAAGACAAAAAAGCACTGCATGATGCTTGAGAACTGCTGTTATGATTTCTTTGAATTACTTACACTCAATATGGCACGCCAGGGGATGTTTGGAGATATAATTCACGGAGAAGGTGCATATATCCACAACTTATTGGAGATGAACTTCAGAAAACCGCAGGACGATAAGCAGACCGATAATGCTTATACTAATTTGTGGAGACTCAGGGAAAATGCCACCAGGAACGGAAACGTTTATCCTACTCACGGTCTTGGACCTGTTTGTCAGGCTTTGAAGATTAACCGCGGTGATAAAATGGATCTTCTGAGCTCTGTATCAACAGCAGATTTCTCCATGGCTCCAAAAGAAAAAGAACTTCTGTCAACGGATCCAATGTATGCAGAATTTAAAGATTCACATTTCAGGGGAAATATCAATACTTCAATAATAAAGACTGCACTTGGGAAAACCATTATGGTTCAGCATGATACATCATCCACTCAGCCTTATTCAAGGATACATCTTGTCAAAGGAACAAAGGGAATGGTGTGCAAATATCCAATCGAGCATATTGCTCTTGGTGAAGAGTGGGCTGACGAAGCTAAAATGAAAGAGCTTTATGAAAAGTACACTCCGGAAATAATTAAAAGGGTAGGAGAGCTGGCTAAGAAAGTCGGAGGACACGGAGGTATGGATTTCATTATGGACTGGAGAACAATCGACTGTCTGAGAAACGGGTTACCGCTTGATCAGAACGTATATGACGGCGCTCTCTGGAGCTCAATTGCACCATTAAGTGAATGGTCGGTTGCCAACAAGTCACAATCTATTGAGGTTCCGGACTTTACAGGAGGCTCCTGGAAAACCAATAAACCTCATGAAATTAATCTCGAATCAGGGGGCACAACAAAAGTTCTGGATATAAAGGAACCTGAAGCGGAGATGCAGATGAATGTGAAGTAGACCGGTTACCACACACCGGGCACTAATAATAGAAAGTCTATGAGTGCACACAAATCTGAGTTGAGCTCGTATATAAAAAACCTTATAAAATCAGGCGAACATCAACAACTGGATTTTAAATTTGAAATTTCCGATTCCCGTAAAATTGCCAGGACGCTCGTGGCTTTTTCAAATACCGATGGAGGTACCCTGCTCATTGGAGTAAAAGATAATGGAAAGATAGCCGGAGTACGGTCTGATGAAGAATTTTATATGGTTCAGGCAGCTGCAGGTATGTACTGTAAACCAGAAATCGTATTCGAATCAAAACGTTGGGTGGTTGAAGGCAAAACTGTTCTTGAAGTTACAATTCCTAAAGGTATAAACTATCCTTATTTTGTTCAGACAGAGCCAGATAAATGGTTAGCCTATATCCGGGTCAGGGATGAAAATATTCTGGCTACAGCAGTACATCTGAAGGTGTGGAAAAACAAGACGCACGATAGTGGTATATTAATGGTATACAGTGGGAAAGTGAAGAAACTGATGGAATATCTTGCACTCAATCCATCAATCTCAATCTCAAAGTTCTGCCGAACAGCATTTCTTCCAAAAAATGCTGCAGAGAATATTTTAGCTGATTTAATTTATTTTGGATTGATTGAAGCTGTTTACAAAGACCATCATTTTATCTATTGCTTAAAAAGTAAGAATCGGCCTGAACCTTCCCTGTCAGACTTTAAGCCGGAAGTATCAGCCTGATGTGTGTTAAGCGAATCACCTTCAATTCCTTATAATTCAAGGTAAGTTTTTTACAGCTTCCTGAAGGAGATTAATCATTAGAGCAAGAGGATTAATCCCGAGATAAAAGACCCGCGCCATTATTTTATTCATAATTTTTGATCTCGCAGATTGATATAGATTACTTAGTTTTTTTGTCGAATTTGCTGCAAAAATAAAAAAATAAGAGATTATTTTTTACTTTTACGGTCACAAAATTGTTATTCTGCGAGAAAAAATTACTCTAAATAATTCTTTTTAAACGAGTTACAATTCATAACTAGTTGTCTTAAAGAAACCTCTTAATGACAACATAGAAAACTAAGACGAATTTACATTATTGACCATTGATGATGAATGCATTATTATTTCTTATTATTTTACTTCTGTCATTCCCTGTTTTTTTTATCCCCAAATCTCTAAAGTATTTCTATACACTATTTTTGCTTACAAGTGGAATCATATTGAGCTCAATGTGGTGTTTTGAATTACTTTCAACTGATAGGCAGGTACTTGAAATGCCGTTAGAATTACCTTTCCTGCAAAACGGTCTTGCCTTTATAATTGACAAGCTTTCTGCATTCTTTATCGTCGTGGTTAATATAACTGTTTTCATAGGTTTTCTTTATGCCAGGGGATACCTTCAACCATATTATCAAAGTAAAAATGCTTTACGTTTTTCGATACATTACTTCTCGTACCTGTGGCTCTACCTTTCGATGATAATGGTAGTGATGATACGCGATGGCTTGTCTTTTCTGATTGTCTGGGAGATAATGGCTTTGTCATCGTTCCTCCTGGTGATTTTTGATGCAGAAGACCGCACTATAATGAAAACAGGTATCAGTTACCTCATACAAATGCATGTTGGCATGTTTTTTATCTTAATCAGCTTTTTAATTGTTGATAAAGCTACCGGGCAAATGAGCTTTGATGTTCTCAGACTATATTTCTCAAGCCATTCTAATTTTCTGCTTTTTATCCTGTTTTTTATCGGGTTTGGCATAAAGGCCGGCTTTATTCCCTTGCATACATGGCTCCCCGAAGCTCACCCCGCAGCTCCATCGCATGTATCGGGCGTAATGTCAGGTGTAATGATAAAAATGGGCATTTATGGTATTTTGCGGGTGCTTATGTCGGTTCAAAATGATTTGCTTTTAATAGGCCTTATTATACTGTCAATTTCTCTGACATCCGGTGTGCTTGGTGTAATGATGGCTATCGTTCAACATGATCTTAAACGCTTGCTGGCATACCATAGCATTGAGAATATAGGTATCATAGGTATCGGAATTGGTCTGGGGATGATTGGCCTTGCAACAAATAATACCGCGTTGAGTCTTCTGGGTTTTAGCGGGGGATTGCTTCATGTGATGAATCATTCTCTATTCAAATCGCTTCTTTTTTTTAATGCAGGCTCGGTATATCAGGCCACACATACGCGAAACATTGAACATCTCGGGGGATTGATGAAGAAAATGCCATATACCGCAATTCTCTTTTTAATCGGTTCTTTGGCTATCTGCGGCTTACCTCCGTTCAATGGCTTTATCTCTGAATATCTTATCTACCTGGGCATGTTTAAAAGCCTGTCAGCCGCTAACTTATATCAATCTATCATTATACTGTCAAGCATTGTCGGGCTTGCTCTTATAGGTGGACTGGCAATTTTCTGTTTTACAAAAGCTTTTGGAATAGTCTTCCTTGGAGAGCCCCGTTCAGAAAAAGCATCGATGGCTAAGGAAGTCAGCCGGGTGATGATTTTTCCTCAATTTATAACCGTCGCTTTTATAATACTGATAGGATTGGCATCAGTCTACTTTGTGAAACCTGTTTTTAACATAGTATCCCAGGCTTTCAGGCTACCCGATATAACTATGGTAGCTGATTCTTCTGTAAATAACCTCACACGAATAAGTATTTTGAGTGGGATATTCGTTATTACTATTATTATATTACTTGTTTACAGGCACTTTCATCTTAAGATGAAACAAATTGACATTGGGCCCACATGGGGTTGCGGCTATACTGCCGGCACCAGTAAACAACAATATACTGCCACATCGTATACCTATAATTACAACCATCTTGCAAAACCATTACTCCAGACAAAAAAAATAATGGATGACATCCGGGAGGACGAAATATTTCCCGGGAAAAGAACCTTTGAGTCGCATAGTGACGATATTTTCAAGAAGTTACTTATTGACAAGCCGATAGATTGGTTTTCATCTCTTCTGAAAAAAATTGCAGTAATGCAGACCGGGCAGATTCAGCATTACATATTATATGCATTTGTCTATATGCTCCTTGTGTTTTTGTTAACCTATTTTAACCTTATCTGAACATGATATCATTTGTTCTGATCTTAATTACAGCTTTCTTTTTTCCCGGCCTGATATTACGTACAAAAAGCCTTGCATCGGGACGTAAAGGTCCGGGAATACTTCAGCCAATTAAAGATATAGGAGTGTTGCTGAGAAAAGGAAGTGTTTTTAGCAAGACTTCAGGAATAATATTTCAAATTGCTCCGGTTGTTGCATTGTCAAGTGTTTTGTGTGTTTTGCTGGTAATACCATTTGTCAATCAAATCGCCGTTATATCATTTGAAGGTGATTTTGTTTTTTTCTCTTACCTGCTCGCTTTCGGAAAGTTTTTTACCATTCTTGCTGCTCTCGATACCGGAAGTAGTTTCGGGGGAATGGGCGCCAATCGTGAAGCATTTTTCTCAATGCTCGTGGAACCGGCATTCTTTATTTTGCTGGCTACTTTTGCAATGTTTACAGGTTTTACTTCATTCTCAGATATCTTTAGTCACTTCTTTCTTGCAAATAATCATTATGTGTTGATATACAGTATTATAGGATTTTATTTATTTGCCCAGATAGCCATGATCGAAAACAGCAGGCTCCCGGTCGATGACCCTAAAACACATCTCGAACTCACCATGATACATGAGGTTATGATACTGGATAACAGCGGTTTCGATAAAGCATTGATTCATATTGGTTCGTACCTGAAGTTTGCAATTTATGGTTCATTAATGTACAATATCGTAGTGCCTGCCGGATTGAATATATTTTTGCAAACTGGTTTATTTCTGGCAGTTCAGGTGACATTTGCAATAATCATAGGCCTTATAGAATCGTTCAGGGCACGGAACAAAATGAACAAAAATCCCAAATTCATTCTGACCACTTCAGCAATTGCATGGATAGCTTTTGTGGTAATTTTAATATTAACCGACAAATTAATTTAATAACAAAATATGGTAAATTATCTGATAGTATTGTTTGCAATAACTCTTATGTATTTTTCATCCGCGGAGCGATTAATTATATATATCAGACTTATCGGAATTCAGGGGTTATTACTGTGTGGTATTGCTATATTCGAGCTTAAAGAAATAAATAGTGCAAATCTGCTATTTATTGCGTCGGAAACATTGATTTTTAAGACTATTTTAATACCATATCTACTGTTCAGGATTGTTAACCGTTCTGCTATATCTAAAGTGTCCCGCCTGGCAATGCCGGGATTTTATTTACTCATTTTATCAATTTTTGCATTATTGATAAGTGTTATATTGGCAAATTCCATGGTAAATCCTTATATCAATACTATTTACTTGGCCATAGCCCTTTTTACTTTATTTACCGGAATGTTGCTTATTGTAACACACAAATTGATAATCTCGCATCTGATAGGTTTTTTAGTTATTGAGAATTCAGTTTTTATGTTTTCACTCGCCGTAGGAAATAAAATGCCTATGCTGATCAATATCGGAATATTGCTTGACATTTTTGTGGGAGTTTTAATTCTTGGTTTTTTCGGATTACGACTCAAACCGCTTACTAACGAGTTAACCACGCTAAAAGATTAAAGGATGACGCTTTTATTATTTTTTATCATTTCCTCGCTTATGTGTATCTCGATTGTCTTACTTAAAAGTAAAACTATTACTAAAATTATAACTCTAGGTTTCGCATTGATGCACATTGGTTTTACTTTCTATTGCTGGACTAACTTAAATAAAACCGAGTTGAGCTATTTCACATATAACAGCGCCGGGGTGTTATTACTTTCCGTTTTATCGTTTTTAGCTATTCCAACTGTTTATCATGGATTTATTTATGCAGCCGGCGACGATGTAAAAAAATATAATATTTACCATACTGCCCTGATTGCTTTAATGACTTTTATGTCGGGTGCATACCTGGCAAACGGTATGACTGTTCTATGGATTTTTGTTGAAGCTACCACCCTGGCTGTGGCAGCCCTGATATATCATGATCGCACCGAAATGGCGCTTGAAGCAACATGGAAGTATGTTTTTATCTGTTCAACCGGGATAGCTCTGGCTTACCTGGGTATTTTGTTTTTAGGATTTATTTATGGCCGGGAAGATGCTGCCAATCTTTCTTTTGAGTCTTTAGCCAATATTATTAATCAGGCCAACCCCATGTATCTGAAAATTGCATTTATTTTTGTTCTGGTTGGCTTCAGCACAAAGATGGGACTTTTTCCCATGCATACTGTTACTATTGATGCACATTCTGTAGCGCCGCCTCCAATAAGCGCTTTAATTTCCACAACATTGATGAATGTCGGTTTTCTGGCTATTTTTCGTGTTTATACTTTGTTCTCTTTATCATCTATTTTGCCTTTCATGAATCATGTTCTTATCCTGTCAGGGATATTGTCTATCTTAATTGCTGCAGGTTACATGCTTAAAGCAAAACACCTTAAGAGGATGCTTGCTTATTCAAGTCTTGAAAATATGGGACTGGTAGCTATTGCGGTTGGTGTGGGTGGTGTTGGTTATTATGCAGCGTTGCTTCTCCTGGTGTTGCATTCATTAACCAAATCGAGTCTTTTTTATCAAATGGGACAATTATCAAGGGTACTTCATACATTCAAATTAGATGATTGTGGCAGGTATATGAAACTATATCCTGCCGGCGCTTTAGTACTTATTTCCGGAATGATCTGCATTCTTGCCATTCCTCCTTCGGGTCTGTTTATTACTGAGTTTGTGATATTTAAAGCAATGGTTTTCAATAACCAATGGTTTGTACTGGTTACGGTAATTCTGCTGCTATGCTTTGTCATTTATGCCATGAGCACCAGAATTATGCATATTGTATTTTCGAATCCTCTTAATGAAAATAATCCAAAATCCCCGGGAAAAATTAACCCTGTTGAGACCGTCAGCCAATATCTATTCCTAGGGGTTGTGATCGTTATGTGTTTTTATCAACCTCCCATCCTGGTTGATCTTATTAACCAGAGTATTTCCATTTTTCTTAAATAGTAAACATCATGGATCAAAAACTATATATAGAAATAAAAAATAATTCATTACCGCCTGACCTTAATGAAATACCGGTTTTAAAATATGAGGTTTTTTATGATCAGGTTTTGGCTTTTTTAAAAGATGAAGGAAAGCACTGCGTTGCCTATTATGGTGTTGAGTCAGCGGGTAATCTGAAACTTTATTGTTGTATAGCTGATGATAATAATAATATTATGGTATTATTTGCTCATGAGCTTAACAAGAATCATCTTGTGCTAAAATCTCTTACCCCGGTATGTCCACAGCTTCATATTTTTGAACGTGAGATTCATGAAAATTTTGGAGTGGAATTCGAAGGGCACCCATGGTTGAAGCCGGTAAGATATCCGCATAATCGTAAAGACAGGTCAGAGATAATGGATAATTATCCTTTTTATAATATTGAGAGTGAAGAATTGCATGAGGTAGGTGTGGGTCCTGTTCATGCAGGCATTATCGAGCCCGGGCATTTCAGGTTTATCTGTAACGGTGAAAAGGTTTTACACCTCGAAATTCAATTTGGGTATCAGCACCGTGGTATTGAAAAATTATTAATAGAAAAAAACGATGCATTACAAAGATGTGTTCTTTCAGAAAGCATTGCCGGAGATACTTCAGTTGGACATGCACTGGCTCACTCACAGCTTATGGAATCATTAGCTGGTATTCAGGTCAGCGAAGCATTACAGATCGAAAGGTGCATCGCTTTGGAAATGGAAAGGCTTGCCATTCACATTGGCGACACTGCTGCTTTATGCGGCGATGTTGCTTACCAGCTTGGACAAGTTGTGTGCGAAGCGCTCAGAACTACAATAATAAATACTACTCAATTTTGGTGCGGAAATCGTTTTGGGAAAGGATTAGTTCGCCCCGGAGGCAGTAATTATCCCCTGAGTAATGAAGTTGTAAACGAGATGCTCATAGTACTTTATGATACAGGCAGACGATATTCTGAAGTAACTGATCTTATTTATTCCCTACCAAGTGTTCTTGGCCGTTTTGATGATATCGGGATCCTTACAAGACAACAAGCTTTAAGCCTGGGTGCCGTTGGAATGACCGCCCGTACCTGCGGGATTTTACGTGATATTCGTAAAACACATCCTTTTCAATACTATAAAAATTATCCGGTACGACCAGTAATTCATGAAACAGGCGATGTTCTTGCACGCGGTATGGAGCGTAATCTTGAAGCACGTGAATCGGTGAAAATTATTCATGAACTTATTGAGATATGGCGACAAAAAATTAAAGACATCAAGAAGCCTGTTTATGATTATAAGTTAAAGCTAAACAGCTTTGCAATCTCAATGGTCGAAGGATGGAGAGGTGAAATTTGTCACATCGCTATCACTGATAATAATGGAAATATTGCACATTACAAAGTCAAAGATCCTTCAATGCATAATTGGATGGCTTTAGCTTTAGCGGTGCGCAATCAGGAAATATCGGATTTTCCTGTGTGTAATAAGAGCTTTAACCTGTCGTATTGCGGAAACGATTTATAATCTTATACATTAAGTGAACTACTATGTTTAAAGAGATAAAAGTTCTGAAGAGTCACGGCAGCCAATATGTCAAAAACCTTCGTACGCAGCCTGTTTCAGCATTGTTCAGAGGGAGGCCGGTCATTTCAGGTGATATAACAAAAGATGAAATAAAAACTATCTCTGCCGTCTGCCCGGTAATGGCCATTGATGGTAAATCAGGATCTATAGATATGGGCAGATGTGTTTTCTGTAAAGAATGTTCGTTCCTGCTCCCCGAAAAGATCAGGTTCACAAATGATTACAGGATATCATCCAATGTGAGGGAAGCACTTATAATCAAACCGGGTTCTGAAACTCCGGTACGACTTGATGAAAACAGGGTCAGAAAAGAGATAAGAAAGCTTTTTAAAAGTGCATTGAAGTTGCGTCAGGTATCTGCCGGGGGAGATAATTCTTGTGAAATGGAACTTGCTGCCACCGGGAATGTGAATTTTGACTTAGGTCGCTATGGTATTGAATTTGTTGCGTCACCTCGTCATGCCGACGGAATTGTGATTACCGGGCCAATTTCTAAAAACATGGCTGAACCATTGCAGATAACTTATGATGCCACGCCCTCACCCAAAATAATTATTCTGGCGGGTACTGACGCAATCAGTGGTGGTATTTTTGAAGGAAGTCCTGCTATCGACAGGAGATTTATTGAACAGAATCATATTGATCTGTATGTACCAGGTAACCCCGTTCATCCACTTACTTTCATAAATGGAGTTATGGATCTTTTGGGAATTAAATCCTGAGTTCAGCGCCCTGTGCCTCTCAATACCCTGCTGCCTGTCCGTCCTTCCTTGATTCTGAAGCTCCAAACCATACTTTGTTCTTATCATCCCACATGATAGCCTGATAACCGCCATACCCGCCAAGATCCCATTGTACTGTATGACCCATAGACATCAGCTTTTGAATGACTTCTGTCCGAAAACCACTTTCAAGTAACAGAATGCCTCCATTGGTCATCTGCTGACCGGTTGGTTCGGATGATCCTATATGATGAATCCTCGGCGCATCCCCTGCCTCCTGAAGATTCATTTTAAAATCAATAAGATTTACAACAATCTGGACCTGTCCCTGCGGTTGCATATCACCTCCCATAACTCCAAAGCTGATCCACGGTTTTTTATTCCTGGTAATAAATGCAGGTATTATAGTATGAAACGGTCTTTTGCCAGGGGCATATACATTGTTATGACCTTCTTCCAGTGAGAACATTTCACCCCTGTCCTGCAGAACAAAACCGAGTCCGTCAGGGCACATACCTGAACCCATTCCCCTGTAGTTGCTCTGAATAAGAGAGACCATATTGCCGTATTTGTCAGCTACAGTGAGGTATACGGTATTTGCGGCTTCAATTCTACCCGGATCATAAATCTTAGCAGCCTTTTCTCTATCGATAAGCTTACGTCTTTCTGCAGCATATTTCTTTGAGAGAAGCTGTGAAACAGGTGTTTTACTGAAAAAGGGATCAGCATAATATTTCGCACGATCTTCGAACGCCAGTTTCTTTGCCTCTGTAAAAACATGAATGTAATCAGCTGAACCGAAGCCCATTGCGGCAATATTAAAACCTTCGAGAATATTCAGCATCTGAAGAACTGCTATTCCCTGACCATTCGGGGGGAGTTCCCAGACCTCATAACCACGATAGGTTGTGCTGACCGGTTCGACCCATTCGGAATGATGCCGGTACATATCGTCGTAGGAGAGGAATCCTCCTTGTTTTTTAATGAATGTGGCAATATCTTTGGCAATAGAACCCCTGTAAAACTCAAATCGCCCTCCTTTAACTATTTTTTCCAGGGTGTTGGCTAATAATGGGTTCTTGAAGATTTCGCCCTTGGAAGGAGTCTTTCCGCCAGGCATATAAACCTCTTTTATATTCGGATATTCTTTTAAGATATCAGTGCCTTGTTTGAGTGCATACGCAATAACCTCAGTAACCGGGAATCCTTCTCTAGCGTAGCTGATTGCCGGTTGAAGGATATCCTTCATTGGCAAACGGCCGAACATATCGTGCATTTCAAACCAGCCGTCGACGCAGCCGGGAACTGAAACAGGCAGAGGTCCATAGGATGGTACAAATTCATATCTGTTTTCCTTGAAATACTCAAGTTTGAGAGAACGTGGAGATCTGCCGCTTCCATTCAATCCATATAGTTTCCCTTTATCGGCACTCCATACTATTGCAAAAAGGTCTCCTCCGATACCGGCTCCTGTTGGTTCAACAACGCCCAGAACTGCATCAGCTGCTATTGCCGCATCAATAGCTGTACCCCCTTTTTTCAGAATGTCAAGCGCAACCTGTGTTGCAAGAGGCTGACTGGTTGCAGCCATCCCGTTTCGTGCAATGACCTCAGACCTCGTGGCAAAATCGTGTCCTGTGATTCTGTCCTGGGAATAAAGCGGGAATGAAAGTAAGACCAGTAAAATAATCGAAATGAGGGTTTTCATCAATACATATTTTATGTGCAACAAAGTTAAAGAATATGGTCCGATTTATTTCCAGGAGTTTCACATATTTTGGACTTTCTATGAACTTTATAAGCCTTTTTGGTAAATTTGCACGCTTATAATTCCATCAAGTAGTGAACCGCTGTTAAACTTCATATATTTTATTTATGAGTGCATTTTGCAATAATTCTGATGCAGCCGCTAATAATCCTATCCCTGAAGAATCGGAAAGTTTTGAATATTTTGTTGACCAGTTTGAGGATATGCGGGTACTAAAGTATGAACTTCCGGGTTTTGCATCGCTCACTCTACAGCGCAAAAAATTAATTTATTACCTGAGTCAGGCAGCACTTTCCGGAAGAGACATTTTATGGGATCAGAATTTCAGGTTCAATCTACAGATAAGAAAGACATTTGAAGCCATACTTGATTATTATTCAGGTGATAAAACTTCCGATGAATTTAAGTCTTTTCTTGTTTATGCAAAGAGGGTGTTTTTTGCTAATGGAATTCACCATCATTATTCCAGCGACAAGTTAAAACCGGGCTTTACCGTAAATTATTTTGCCACTCTGATAAAGGGAACAAACCATCAAAAGCTTCCTCTCACAAGTGACCAAACTGTGGATCAGTATATATCCTTTCTTTCACCTCTCATTTTTGATGAGAAATATTTTGGTCGTAAAGTGGAACAAAGAGCTGGTGCTGATATAGTTGCAGAATCAGCAATTAACCTCTATGAAGATGTGAATCAGGAAGAAGTGGAAGCTTTCTATTCAGGAAAGATCGATCCTAAGGACGTTTGTCCGGTATCGCTGGGGCTTAATTCAAAAGTTACGAAAAAAGATGGTAAGGTTATTGAAGATGTATATAGGTCAGGAGGTCTGTACGGTACTGCAATTGACCAGATTATTATGTGGCTTGACAAAGCTGCGACTGTTTCAGAATCAGATATTCAGAAGAAAGAGATAAGACTCCTTATTGATTTTTACAGATCAGGTGATCTTAAAATTTGGGACGAGTTTAACATACTCTGGGCAAAGGACAACGAACCTGAAGTAGATTATAATAATGGTTTTATTGAATCATACAGCGATCCGCTGGGAATGAAAGCAACCTGGGAAGCAATAGTGAATTATACCGATCTTGAAGCTACGAAGAGAACCAGGATAATCACCGCCAATGCCCAGTGGTTTGAAGACAATTCTCCCATTCAACCTCAATATAAGAAAGAAAAAGTTACAGGCGTAGCGGCAAAGGTTATTAATATTGCTATGCTTGGTGGTGATTGTTATCCTGTTTCGCCACTTGGTATTAACCTTCCGAATTCAGATTGGATCAGGAAAGAGGTTGGATCAAAATCAGTTACACTCGCGAATATTACAAAAGCCTATGATATCACTTCACAAGGGAATGGTTTCCTTGAAGAATTTGCCTCCGGTAAGGCTGAAGTTGCCCGTGTTAAAAAATATGGATCATTATCAGATGCTCTGCATACTGATCTTCATGAGTGTGTTGGGCACGCGAGTGGAAAGCTGGCAGAAGGTACCGATCCCAATGCACTGAAGAATTATGCTTCACCCCTGGAAGAAGCACGGGCAGATCTTTTCGCTCTATACTATATGCCGGATAAGAAAATAATAGAGCTTGGACTGCTTCCTGATACGGATGCAGCTAAAGCATCGTATGACGCATATATTCGGAATGGATTGCTGACTCAGATTGTGCGGATAAAACCCGGTAAAAATATTGAGGAGGCTCATATGCGCAACAGGTCTGCAATATCTCATTGGGTATATGAAAATGGCAGAGCAGAGAATGTTATTGAATTATTCAAACATGATGGGAAAAGTTTTGTCAGGATTAACGATTATTTTAAACTCAGAAACCTTTTTGGAGAGTTACTCAAAGAGATTCAAAGAATTAAATCAGAAGGTGATTATGAAAGAGGAAAGCAAATAATCGAAAATTTCGGAGTAAAAGTGGATCCGGATCTCCATGCAGAAATTCTGGAACGTTATGAAAAGCTAAACCTGGCTCCTTACACAGGGTTTGTCAACCCGAAGCTGATACCAATTTTTAATACAAATGGCGATATAACTGACGTAGATGTCGAATATGTAAATGATTACCTGGGTCAGATGTTGAATTACGGCAGGAATTATTCGTTTCTATAACATGTTGGAGGGCCGGGTTCATTTCATATTCTTCCAGAACTTTTCTTCAGATCGCTGCATCTCCCTTCTTCTTTTGTTTTCAAGAAGGATATAAAAAATTATCCCGATTGTTCCAAAAATGAAAAGACCAAGGAGAAGATATTTGATGATGCCTGACACATCAGTCTGAACAGACATTGTCAAATTGGTTGCCGGTTCAGGAATAACAATTGATTCAGTAACTTTTGATCCCACGTTTATACCGAAAATATTCTTCATGAAGAAGAGTAAGAAAAAGGTCAGTAACCCGGATGCCACAGGAGAAATAATCCAGCCAAGACCAATTTCTCCAAGTACTTTGAAATTGATATTCCTTGCACCCTTATATAAGCCAATTCCAAGAATACATCCAACAATGACCTGTGAACTTGAAACAGGAACCATCGGAATAGGCGGGAGGCCGGCTTTCACAATTAAATTGGAAAGGCCGGTTGAGGAAAAAATAAAAAGAACGAGCCCCTGAGCCAACACAACTACAAGGGCGGCTTCCGAAGAGAGTTCCAGAATGTTGTTTCCTATAGTATTCATCACTTTCCGTGAATATGTGAGAATTCCTACGGCACATGCAAGACCACCAAGAAGAAACAACTGCTGACTTGAGTTCAGTGTGAAAATCCAAAGGTCAAGATTCTTAAGATGAAAAGCCGGAACAAAGACACCCATCACATTGGCAATATTATTGGCGCCAAGACTATAGGCTCCGAATGCTCCGACCAGAATCAGACCCGTTTTAACATAGGATTCAAACCTTATGAGATGAATCCTTGCTGATTTCTTAAATTTCTTAACAATTATGTATAATAAAATTGC
>JADGPT010000190.1 GCA_017882345.1 Bacteroidales bacterium | reverse complement strand
TTCGTAGCTTGTTAGTGGTTTTCCTCTCCAATTCATTGTTATATACGAAAATAGTCTGTGTTCTATTTTATTCCATTTGCTTGTTCCTGGTGGAAAGTGGCAAACCGAGATTTCCAACCCCGTTTCATCTGCTAACTTTTGTAATTCTATTTTCCATAATCGCACTCTGTATCCATTACTTCCCCCGCAATCCGCAGTAATCATTAGTTTTTTTGCTTCGGGATACACTTTACATCCCATCATGTTCCACCATCTTCGTATAGTTTCAACTGCAAAGGAAGCTGTATCATTATCTAGACCGACACTCACCCATCCTTCGTTAGCAAAAATGTCGTAGATCCCATATGGATTTACTTTGCCCAATTCTTTATCCTTAAAATCATATACATTGACATTTATGGGTTCTTTTGCTGGGCATAATTCCTTTCCATTGTTTTTGAAATTCCCAATCGACTCTTTCTTTTTTGCATCGACATAAATCACAGGTTGTCCTTCATCTTGAAATACTTTACATTTTTCATTTATATGGTTGAACTGTTGATCACGATCAGGATGGGACGATCCTTCAATTGTCTTCCTATTAGCTTGCAAACTGTAACCAAGCATATGAAGCATATCTGCAACTCTTGAATAAGTTACATTATGACCCATATTTTTTAATTCTTCAGCCAAATTGCGAAGACTTTTACTGGTCCAACATAAAGGCGACTGAGGATCACCACGACTGGTAGGTTCAATAAGTTTTTCAAGATCGGATACCACAGTTGGATCTTTATCAACAACCTTTTTGCGACCTCCTCCGGGAGCCCGAATCTTGTCATCAGGAATAGGTTTTCCACTTGTTCCGACTTTTCCATTTAATAGTTCTTTGCAAGCTTTTGAGATGGTGTCACGAGAGATACCGGTTGCACGAGAGACTATGCTGATACTACCTTCACCAAGAGCAAGGGCCTCTGAACCTGCAAATAGACGTTTGCTTTGTTCATCGAGGAAAGGTTTTAGTAATTCATACTTCTTAAATATAATTTCCTCAAGTGGAGTCATATAATTTAATATAACGTTACTTATATAAAAATCAGACTAATCTATTATGCAGCGGGTCCTAAGTTCGTTAAAGGTATGAACCGAGAAAAATAGGTCCAGTGACGAGACTCTAATTGTAAGCATTAAATAAAGAAAATTATAAAAGTTGGAATAGTTTTATGCTTAAGTAACAGAAATCTTATTGGAGAGATTCGAGAATTTCATCCGTATTCCGAACTCTGCCCATTCTTTTAAATATGAAGTTAACTGCTGCGTTATGCTGTTCATCAGACCTTGAAGTCATCGCGTCTTCGGCAAAAATCTGCTGGAATCCATACTCGTAAGCAAACCGTGCTGTGCTTTCGACACCAAAATCAGTTGCAATTCCACATAGCACGATCGTATCCATTCCACGCCTGCGTAACTGGAGTTCGAGGTCTGTTCCATAAAATGCTCCCCACTGTTTTTTTGCGATAACAATATCTTTTGGAGTAGGTGCAATCTCAGATACAAATTCAGCCCAATCCGGGGAAGGGGCTGAGGGACGTGAGAAGGACTCGTCGCTTATGACATTAAGTATCGTCTCTTTTGTTGTTATAACATGTACAAGAAATACCGGCATTTCATTATTCCTGAATATATTTACAAGTTTTGCGGCATTTGCGATAACTTCATGTGCAGAATATGGCTTCGAAGGTTGTGAAGCTATTCCCTTTTGTAAATCTATTACCACAAGCGCTGTTTTGGTTTTATCAATGTGCAATTTCTCCATATCATCACCACATCCACATATAGCAGAGCGAACTTATTCGCTCTAAATCTATGATTTAGATTCTTTAAATCTTTTAATATCGTTTTTACTTCAATAGTCAAAGGACATACTTAGTAATCAAACATTAAGTATTGTCTTGTTTGGCTCATTTGCCGATATTATGTGGCTTTATAACAATATAATTCTCAGGATATGCTATCTTGCTCGCTTACTATTAGATGACTAATCTACCAATTGATTTAAATATTAATGAACTGAAGTCACGATACTAACCATGAAAGCAATTGAAGTATCGCATCTAATTAAAAAATTTGGCTCTCTTACTGCACTTAATGACATCAGTTTCTCAGTCGGCGAAGGAGAAACCTTTGGGTTTTTAGGTCCCAATGGTGCTGGCAAGACTACTACCATTCGTATTTTGACTGGAGTATCAAGACCCACTTCTGGAACTGCAACTATTTTTGGTCATGATGTTGAACACGACACTATAGCCGCGCGGCAGTCTGTGGGCATCGTTTCTGAGAACTCAAACGTATACGATGACCTGACCGCATGGCAGAATCTGATGTTTTCAGCTGAACTATACCATGTTGGACGTAAAGAGCGAGAAGAAAAAGCAACCGAACTACTTAAGAAGTTTGAATTATACGACCGGAGCAATGACAAAGTGCATGGTTTTTCAAAAGGGATGAAAAGGCGTCTGACGCTTGCCATGGGAATGGTTAATAGTCCACGTCTTATATTCCTGGACGAACCCACATCAGGGCTCGATGTACAGAGCAATCTTATAATCCGAGAAGTGGTTTCAGATCTCGTCCGCGCGGGTGTCACTGTCTTTTTAACGACTCATAATATTGAGGAAGCAAATGTCATGTGTGATAGAGTAGCGATTATCAATAAAGGAAATATCGTTGCAATCGATGCACCTGAATCTTTGAAAAAGACAATTCAGAGTGTGCAGTCGATTGAAGTTGCTTTTGACCGTAATTCCACAGACCATCTGGACGAACTCAGCCACCTTCCAATGGTAAATGACGTTCGCAAAGCTGGTGACAAGTTTAAGATATTTACGGAATTTCCATCTGAAGTAATCGATGTCTTAGTGGCTTATGCCCACTTACACAACCTCAAAATTCTCAGTATCACAACTCTTGGTCCGAGTCTTGAAGATGTATTTGTACGGTTAACCGGTCTGCAACGGGCAGGTGATGGAATTCATGCCATCGATTGAGAAACAGAGTTGGGAAAAACGTCTATCTTGCGAGATGTCCGGTGCATGGGCGATCGCTAAAAAAGACATGCGAATCTACTATCTTAAACCCAATATTATCGTTTCTGGAATCATGTTTCCACTTTTTATGTTTTTATCATTCGCTATCGGAAAGAATGCCCCGCCAGGCACTCTAATTCCTGGGCTGATAGCAATCACATTGATGTTTTCGGCATCATCAATAGAACCAGTCTCGATACCAATTGAAAGGCGAGTAAAAACATTTGAACGTTTGCTCTCGGCTCCGATCTCATTATATTCGCTTGTTTCGGGTGAAAGCCTGAGCGGATTTCTCTACAGTCTGGGCATCGCTTGTCTTCCGTTAGCCATAGGCGTCATCGTATTCCATACACCTATTGTACATGCACTTATCCTTGCTATTTCCATGATATTCACAGCGTTCTGTTTTGCAACTCTCGGGACACTATTCGCTGCATACCCTACAGAAAATGTAGGGGAAGTTATGTCTATGCTTAACACTGTAAGGTTGCCTCTTATCTTCATTTCGGGTGTATTTATACCGCTATCTGCAATGCCAGTGATCGGTCAGATGATCGCATTGATATCCCCACTTACTTATGGAAATGACATGATTGAGTATGCTTATACCGGAAAATCACTCTTTTCACCGCTACTGGATATTATGATGCTGATTATCTTCATCCTAATTTTTCAGGTTACTGCAAACTATCTTTACAAGAAGTTTAATGAATAGCTTTACAAGTATGTTTCGAATTCTCAGCTGATTCCAAATTTAGTTTATTAGGTGTACATAAAGTTGAAAAGAGAGACCTACAACGTTAAACCTTCAATGGCTCGTGACTTTGACCATAAATCAAATCACGATTTTTAGCTCAAATTTACATTCCGACCCCCCCCTTTAATTTTTCATTGAATTTCGTTGATTTGGTAATTCTTGCCCTTTTAGGTGGCGATTATTTATACAAATATTTAAAAATCACGTTTTTTTGCTGCCGTTTCAATCCAAAAATCTATAGCATAAGCTACAGAATTTTGATTTTCAGGTTCTATCTCAGTTTACAATTTATGTAATCATCCAGGTTCTGAATGCAAACCTAATAGTTCTAACAGTTTATGCAGATGGTCTACTTTTCCAGATTTTGAATACACTGAATATTCATTTTCTACTGTGACAACACTGTGAAGAGCAAATAATCTTAACAATGTGTCTGCTGTTGGATTCACCAATGGTCTTCCTGAGAAATCAATACGTGGTGGCTCTTCTTCCTTATTTAGATTCATTCTGGCAATAACTCGCATTAATACCCTGATTAGCAGTGAAATATGAAGTAGCATCATCAATGCTTCTATACGTTCCGGTTTTTTCAGAAAAATGGTGGATATCATTAAAGGTTTTTTCAATTCTTCAAAGTTGGTTTCGATTACTTTCTGTTTTTTGTAATCCTGAAGTATCTCCTTGTTACTCTTCTCACTTTCTGAAATATTGGTTATCAGAACAAAAGATTCAGATTTATCTTTGTACTCTTTCACCCGTTCCTTATTTTCGGTTAAATTGTTCAACTTGACTACAAATTTCTCAATAATTACAGGTAGTTTTTGGTCTTTTGAGGGTCTACCAACGTTATTTTTTTCGATTGTTTTCTTATCAATGTAAAGTTCAATGTCAAACAATGAGTTTTTGTGTTTCTTCAGGAAATCATCAATTGCCTTTTGTGCATCCGGTTTACAGGCAAATGGCTTATTGAATGATTTTTTTATATCTGCTTCAATAGTTTTTCTCTCTTTTTCAATGTTTTTTATTACTTTGTTTTCAGGATCATTACCCTTGATAACTATCAATCGAAGCATATTCCCATGTACAGGTTTCACAAAATTTTGTGCTTTGTATCTTGCTGCCCTTTTGGATTTCTCGTTTTCACAGCAAATACCTATATCTTCCCAATTATCCAACGAATAAGCTTCTTTTCTTGTTTTTTCAGCAATTTTAGAGGAAAAACTGGAAGGACAGCTTGAAATGAACTTCATTGGAGTTTCATCAGCGTATATAACTTCTAAATTCTTTTTGTTTACCAGTTTTGAATCTGCTATAAATGTATAATCACCACTTTCGTCACCCAGAAGACATTGCAAATAATGTATTGCACTTTTAATCCATGTACTATCAGAAGTATTTCCATCAAGAGTCTGCTCATAAATAGGAATTCCATACTCGTCTGTAAGCATTCCAGTCATTACCTGCTTCAGTTCTGGGTGT
>JADGPT010000189.1 GCA_017882345.1 Bacteroidales bacterium | reverse complement strand
AGCAACCTTATAAAATCTTCAATATCCTTCTCCTCAGTATCCCAGCTGCACATAAGCCTCCACTCCGATCTTTTTTCATCCCATGGATAAAAGAAGTAATGACTTCTCATTTTTTCAGCAATATCAGCAGGCATTATCACAAAAACTCCATTTGACTGAACCTCCTGGGTAACAGCAACTTCAGGGATCAGTTTAAGCTGATCAGCTAGCATTCCGGCCATTGCATTTGAATTTGATGCACAGCGTTTCCACAGGTCATTTCGAAAATAGCCTATATACTGAGCTGAAATAAACCGCATTTTCGATGCAAGTTGCATTCCCTGTTTCCTAATATACTTAAAATCTTTTGACAGGCCCGGTTTAAGGAAACAGATTGATTCACCGAACATCATACCGTTCTTGGTACCACCGAATGAGAGGACATCGACTCCTGCATCAGTTGTGAATGCCTTAAAAGGGAGATTCAGCGCTACAGCAGCATTAGCTATTCTGGCGCCATCCATATGAAGCAGCATTCCTCTGGAATGAGCAAACCCGGCTATTGCTGATATCTCAGCCGTTGTGTAAACGGTTCCCATTTCGGTCGCTTGAGTAATGGAAATTACGTTAGGCTGGGAATGATGCTCAAAATCAATACCATGAATATGTTTCTCAATTAAATCCGGAGTGATCTTTCCATCAGGTGTATCGACAACAAGAACTTTACATCCTATAAACTTTTCAGGCGCACCACATTCATCCCCTTCAAGATGTGCAGTCGAAGCGGTAATTACCGAATTCCATGATCTCATTATTCCTGAAAGGCCAAGCACATTGGCAGCTGTCCCGGTAAAGACAAAAAACGTCTCTGTGGAACTACCCAGCGCTTCTTTAAAAATATTAATTGCCTTCTCAGTATAAACATCTGTACCATAACCAGTTGCATGACCAGTATTTGAGGATATTATTTCTTTTAATATATCAGGGTGAATACCTGCATTGTTATCACTGCCAAAGCCTCTCGTTTCAAAATTACTTTTCATACTTAAATATTATCAGGCTTTTTTCTTCTTCCATAAAGCGTAGAAGAGCATTATTAATCCAAAGATAAGCATCAAAATACCCATAATAATATTTACATTGATGCCCAGTGACTTATGATACATTTCGGTGTTTGATATTGTAACAAAACCGAATATTGTAATTAATGTTCCTATGATCGTAAACATGAGACCAATAGGTATTCTTATATCTACCATTTTAATTTCCTCCTACCAAAACAATATTGTTAATACTAGAAAAATCACACTTACAAGGATTGCCAGACCTACAGGACGCTGATACCAGGGCAAATCTTTATCTACTATTGTGCGGGGTGTGAGTGAATAGACCAGACCGGTTAACTCTTCATCAGATTTTTTCTGTTTTGTCAAAAAGGTCAGTCCGATTGTAACAGTTGTACTCACTCCAAAGGCTATTATCGCTGTCCAGAAGTTCTGAGCCATTTCAACCGGGTATGTGTGGAGAGTTGCTATCCAGCCACCTTTAACCAGAGACGTTGCCCCGGCTGGTATTGTCAAACCATGGTGCAACAGCGCCAACAGGAAACCTAAAAGTAACCCGGTAAAGGCGGCGTGACCGGTGGTCCGTTTCCAGAACATTCCAAGGAAAATAACCGCAAAAAGCGGTGCATTGATCAGTGAAAAAATTGTCTGCAGGAAATCCATTATGTTCCCGAATTTACTGGCTATATACGCAGATGCAATACTAAGGAGTATTCCAAAAACGGTGGCAATACGACCAACTTTAAGATAGTGTTTCCCGTCACCTTCTTCGTCACTGGTACGCGGCCGGATATAACTTTGATAGATATCATAAGTCCAGACCGTATTAAAAGCAGATACATTGCCTGCCATTCCCGACATGAAAGATGCCAGTAATGCAGTTATTCCAAGGCCCAGAACACCTGTTGGAAGATATTGTTTCAACAGCATGATGATTGTTAAATTATAATTTAGTCCTCCACCCGGATCAGCAGGTATTACGAATCCTTTACCGGGATCATGGGAAAGAGCAAGAGCAATAATTCCCGGTACAATTATCAGGAAAGGAATAAACATTTTAGGTAAGGCGCCAATAAGAGGAACTTTCCGGGCTGCTGCTTTGGATTCTGCTGCAAATGCCCTTTGAACAATAAGAAAGTTTGTACACCAGTAACCGAATGATAATACAAATCCAAGACCAAACAGTATACCAAACCATTCAACACCAAGAGGATTAGCTGAAGCATGACCTGAATACATCCATGTTGATGTATATGCATCAGCTGCATACCCTTTTGATATTGCAATTGGAGCAAGCTGTGCTTTTAATCCAATCCAGCCGCCTACGTCTTTCAAAGCTAAGAACACCAGAGGTAAAAGTCCGATAACAATTATAAAGAACTGAAGAACTTCATTATAAATTGCTGACGATAGTCCTCCCAGATATGTATAACCGAGGACTATCAGGGCTGAAATCCAGAGACTAAGGTTAAAATCCCATCCAAGGACATTCTCCATGAGAAGAGCCAGAGCGTACATTGATATTCCTGAAGCAAGGACAGTCATTAAAGCAAACAGAATTGCATTCAATCCCCGGGTCTTCTCATCATACCTAAGTTTAAGGAATTCAGGTACCGATCTTGCTTTTGAGCCGTAATAGAACGGCATCATGAACAGGGCGAGAAAAATCATTGCCGGAATTGCACCGATCCAGTAAAAGTGAGTCGTCAGCATACCATACTTCATACCTGAACCTGTCATCCCCATAACCTCCAGGGCTCCCAGGTTAGTTGAAATAAATGCTAATCCAGCCACCCAGGCAGGCATTGATCTTCCGGCCTCAAGAAATGCATTGGCATTTTTCATGAATTTTCTCAGGAACCAGCCGATACCCAGTACAAATATAAAGTAGATTATCATTATCAGATAATCTATCCAGCTCAAGTCAACTCTCATAGTTAAAGGTTTTTAGATTTTTATTCATTATTATATTCAGTTCTACCCGAACGATAAAAGATAATTCAACGATGAAAGTAAAAATACATTTTATGATCGGTTTTTTGATAATAAATTAGAAATTTTTAGCTTAATATTGAATTCTATATTGTTTTGTTAATAATTATATCAGGACAAACATACCGGTGAAAACACGATACTTCATATTTATCTCATACAAAGGCACTTCTTATCATGGTTGGCAGATTCAACCTAATTCAGTGACTGTTCAGAAGATCCTTGAAGAAGCATTAAGTGTCGTTCTTAATGAAAAAATATCAACTATTGGTGCAGGAAGAACAGATGCAGGTGTTCATGCAATGTACTTCTGTGCCCATTTTGAAAGTATTTCGCCCGATCTTCTGACAGTCAGAAACCTTATTTTCAAACTCAATCAATATCTGCCTGAGGATATTTCAGTCAGTTCTTTAAAGAAGGTAGTTCCCGATGCAAACGCAAGGTACAGCGCCATTTCAAGGACATACAAATATTATATTTCCAGAATAAAAGATCCGTTTTTTAATAATTCGAGCTGGTACCTTCATGGTAATATTGATATTGGGGCGATGAATCAGGCATGTGACTTGTTAAATCGTCATGCTGACTTTACCAGCTTCAGCAGGCTTCATTCGGGTACAAAATCAAATATCTGCAAAATTTATAAATCCAACTGGAAGGAATCGGATAGCCGTCTTGTGTTTACAATAAAAGCTGATCGATTTCTCAGAAATATGGTCAGAGCTATTGTAGGTACAATGGTTGACATCGGTTTTGGAAAGATGGATCTCAAAGAATTTGAAGAGATCATTCTTGCCAAAGATCGCTGCAAAGCTGGAAAATCAGCTCCTGCAAAAGGTTTGTTTCTGGTAGATATTGAGTATCCGGAAGAGATATTTATATAGCTTTTACCCCCCCACCACCCAAATATTGGGGGGCAAGGGGGGTATAAGTCTAGTATTCATCCGGCAATTCTTTCAACTGCGCTAAGCTGAATACAGGTCCATCTTTGCAAACATAAAGTTTACCTACATTACAGCGGCCGCACTTTCCAAAACCACATTTCATACGATTCTCGAGAGTTGTATAAATATTTTCATCTGCGAATCCAAGCTTTGCAAGTACCGGGAAAGTATATTTTATCATTACAGGAGGTCCGCATACAATAGCAATTGTATCTTTTGATGATGGTGCAATTTTCTCGACTATTGTAGGTACAAAACCAATCTCTCCGCTCCAGTCAGGAGATTCGCCACCAGGATCAACAGTTGTAACCAGTTTAACATCTTTTCTAAGCTCCCAGTCCTTAAGCTCATCTTTATAAACCAGATCTTTGACGGTTCTTGCACCATAAATAATCGTGACATCTTTGAAATTCTCCCTCAGATCCAGTGCGTTCCAGATTACGCATCGCATAGGAGGTAATGCAATTCCCCCGGCAATAAAAAGAAGACTTTTACCTTTCCATTCATCGATAGGAAATACATTGCCGTAGGGTCCTCTGAAGCCAATTATACTCCCTTCTTCGCAACCTGAAAGGGCATTGGTAACTTTACCTGTCTGCCTGAATGTACATTCAATATAACCTTTACGGGTCGGAGTTGAAGCGATACAAAAAGTCGATTCACCTACACCGTAAACCGAATATTCTCCAAACTGTCCGGCCCTATAAGAAAACTTATCCTGATCTGCTTCATTAACAAATTTCAGCATGAAAGTTTTTACTCCGGGAGCCTCATAAGTGATTCTCTCGATCCTCATAGGGTACGGCATATACAAATTGTCCATCATAAGGTAACCTCCTGAATAGAAATTAAATTTTCTAAAATATTCATATCAACAGGACATGCCCTGGAACAACGGCCACAGCCAGTGCAGCCATAAACTGACAATCGCTCCGGCATGTACGAAAACTTATGCATTATCCGCTGTCTCCATCTTGCCGACTGAACATCGCGTGGGTTATGGCCCGAAGTATGGAGAGTAAAATGCGAAAATCCACAGGAATCCCAGCATCGTATCCTTGACCCGCTTTTTCCATGTGCTTCATCCTGGATGTCAAAACAGGCACAGGTCGGACAGACATAGGCACATGCTCCGCAACCCAGACATCTCAGCGATTGATCAATCCACTCTTTACTTTCAAAAAATTTATCAAGTTTTTCGCTGATCTCTTTATGATTAAATCGTACCGGCACTACCGCAAGAAATTTCTCTTTTTCATCTGTCTCTGATTTTTCGAAAAGATCAGGCGCTATTGAAACAACTGTCATCCCTTTTTCAGTCA
>JADGPT010000188.1 GCA_017882345.1 Bacteroidales bacterium | reverse complement strand
CTTCTATAGTCTCTACAACCTCTAATTTGGATGCAAAAATACATATAACCAATAACAATCACAGGAGTACTTTTAAAAGATGTTATTGCAGATTACTCTTTGAAGGTCTGCTTTTGATAGTACTGTTATAGGAATCTCCTGCTCACATTCACTGATGCCATCAGAAAACCGTGTTATTCAGAACGAAGTGGAGAACCTGGCAGAATACGAGCTCACCGTAGGTAATCATATCCTTATATACAGTAATTATAATTAGTGTGACAGTGGTCGTTTAATATTGATAATGTCAACCTCAATTAAAGATGTGTATAAAGAGTAGCCCCACGGGGGATGGGGTATCAAAACCTTTCCTAATTGGAGGAAAATGAAAGGGGGTAAAAGCCATAAATAAAAGCAGAAATAACCTGATACTAAAATTCTGAGGCAATACCTGCATAGAATGTCAGATAATTATTTATCTTGAACCCTGCAAAATCTGATTTATGAAGCGATTTATTCTGTGGTTTTTCCCTGGACTAATTGTAGGGGCATTGTTGATCCTCGGAGGAGGGAAAGCTTTGCATATGACATCAACAAATGAATATTGTATGTCATGTCATATTCATCCGATGGCAGATGCATCGTGGAAAAAATCTGTACATTATGATACGCGGTCGGGATACCGGATTGGCTGCGTTGATTGCCATCTGCCACCAAAAGGTAAAGGCTATCTTTGGGCAAAAGGGAAAACCGGTTTAAGGGATCTCTGGAGCAAATGGACAAGGGATTCAGCTTCATTTAACTGGGCAGACAGAAGACGTCTTGAAGTTGCCCGCGGGTATGTTTATGAAAGCAGTTGTATCAAATGTCATGAGAATCTTTTCCCTGCTAAACTTACAAAAGCGGGAGAGGACGCTCATCTTTATTATACACAGACAAAAAAAACTGACGAACTCCATTGTATAAACTGTCATCTTAACGCTGGTCATTTCATTGAGGGATATACTCATGGAAGCAATTCCACATTTGGCAATACCTCTTCCGCAGCTAAAGAGATCTTTACAGAACCTGCAAAAGTCAACGAATTTAAAAATTTCACTGAGCGCATTCCAAAATCCCCCATATCGTTCAATATGGTTGCAATCCCGGGAGGTACATTTAAGTTGGGAAGTCCATCTTCTGAACCGTTAAGAAAAGAAGATGAGGGGCCGGTAAGGGAAGTTAAGATCAGTCCTTTCTTTATGGCTGAAATAGAAGCTTCCTGGGATGAGTATCTGGCATTTTATGTTCAGACAGCTGCCGAAGGGCGGTCAACGGATACAGAAGGGCTGAGAAACAAAAAGGCTTCAGAGACTGACGCAATATCTGGAGCTACTCCTCCTTATGGTCAACCGGACCAGGGTTGGGGATTGGGCAAAAGACCCGCAATTTCGTTTTCTTTTCATGCAGCAGAAACATATTGTAAATGGTTAGCTTCTGTTACAGGTAAGAGTTACCGCCTGCCGACAGAAGCCGAGTGGGAATATGCCTGCCGGGGAGGTTCAACGGGTCCCTATTTCTTCCCGGGAGATCCACGGAAGTTTGAGAAAAGCGGGTTAAGAGCGAAACTCTCGAAGAACGATACTGCTGTAATCAATACCTATATAATATACAGAGGCAATAGCCCGACAAAAACACAAACCCCTGACAAAGTAAAGCCAAATCCATTCGGATTAAGGAATATGGCCGGAAACGTGGCTGAGTTCTGTTCCGACTGGTATAAACCTGATACATACTCAAAATACCCTGCAGGAATCGTCAGCGATCCGAAGGGCCCTGGAGAAGGAGCTGAACATGTTGTGCGTGGCGGCTCATTCTTAAGTACGGCAGGTGTATTAAGAAGCGCATCTCGCGATTATACCAGAACAGAATCTTGGCTGAAAACCGACCCGCAGATGCCAAAAAGTATCTGGTGGTACTCCGATTGTTTCAATGTCGGGTTCAGGGTAGTATGTGAATTTGATGTAAAGACCGGAAATACAGAAGGTAAAAAGTAATCTGTCAAATTAATTCTTTAAAAAAAGAACTAAAATTCCTGAAATACTTGCTTTTTAAAATATCATGTTTTATCTTGCATTCCAGTTCACCTGATTTTTTTATTCGGATAAGTCAAACATTCCAAGGGAAAGTAGTTAAAGAAATGTTATTTTTTTATAACACAGTAAGTGTAAAAATTACACTTACTGAGTGTAGCTAAATATATTTTTTATGAATAATTATTTAAAATCCTAATTCCTTTCTATTTATTAACTAACTAACAGTGTAACAGTATGAAAAAAACTCGCAACTACATCTGGCTATTAAAGCCAAATGTAAATTTTCGAAAGTTACAACTAACTTTGAAAATTGGTATTATTCTTCTGTTTTGTGGACTGGCACTTCCAGCCTATTCACTAAATACAGAAAATCCTTCCGGTAGTAATACCCCGGGAACTGATGCTGTCCAACAGCAGATTAAAGTTTCAGGAACTATTACCGATGCGACAACACTCCTGGCAATGCCTGGTGTAAATATCTCCGTTAAAGGAACGACTCTCGGAGCTATTTCAGACGAAAACGGAAAATTCTCACTCTCCACTACCGAACCTAATGCTACTTTAGTATTTTCATTTATCGGCTACCTTACACAGGAATTTCATCTTGCAGGTAAAAATGTTATTGATGTGGCTCTTAAGGCTGAAATGACAGGTCTTGATGAGGTTGTCGTTGTAGGTTACGGTACCCAGAAACGTGCAAACGTTGTTGGATCAGTCACCTCAATTTCAGGTGCAAGTATCCAGGCTATTCCTGCTGCCAACGTAACCACTTCACTTTCAGGTCGGCTGGCCGGTTCTGTCTTTATTCAGAACACTGGTGAACCCGGTCAGGAAGGTGCCCGTATTATGATTCGTGGACGTTCCAGTATGGGGAGTACCGATAATAATACAAATATTGCCAGTACAGCTCCTCTTATTGTTATTGATGGTATTGTTGGTCGTTCAATGGATGATATTGATGCTTCTGACATTGAAAGTCTATCGGTTCTTAAAGATGCTTCTGCAGCTATTTATGGTGCCTCCGCTGCTAACGGTGTTATTATTATTGCCACTAAAAAAGGTCAGGAAGGGAAACCGAGACTGAATTATCAATTCTACCAGGGAGTCATGACACCTACAGTTATGCCTCAGGTAACTAATGCAGGTGATTATTCAACAATGCTTTCTGAGTTCCAGGATGCTAACGGAAGGCCACGCTCATTCTCAGATGCAGATATTGCATTATTCTACAGTGGAGCGGACCCATGGAAACATCCGAATACCAATTGGGTTAAAGACCTTGTTAAAAAATGGACTACAGCCTCTAAGCACACAATTACTATCGATGGTGGCTACAAAGGAGCAACTTACTATCTTTCTCTTGGTCTTAAAACAGATGAATCAATTTATAAGCAGTCTTCCACAAGTTATAAACAGTATAACGTTCGTACCAAAGTCGAAATACCAATAACTGACTGGTTAAAAGCATCAATAAATGTTGCAGGTTTCCAGATTGAAAAGACCTATCCTACAAAAAGTGCCAATGATATCTGGGGACAATCAACGCGTCTTGTTCCTACACAATGGTCATTCTGGCCAAACGGACTACCGGGCCCCGATATTGAATATGGTGATAACCCTGTAGTAACTTCAACATTCCAGACAGGTAAAGACGATCAGAAAACATACAAAGTACAGACTACATTTGGGGTAACAATTACACCTCCATTCGTGAAGGGTCTTGCTGTTAATGCCAGTTTTGACTATGACGTAAATAATTTCTATCGCAAGCAATTCATTACGCCCTGGATTCTCTATTATCCCAACTGGGCATCTGCTACGGTTGACCCTGTTACCGGTTTCGTCACAGCAATGGATGTAATTCCAACCCAAAGAGCAGGAACTGGCGTATCCGCTCCCCAGAATAGGGAGTGGTATCAGCGCACATATAATAAAACAGGGAACATCAACTTAACCTATAACAGGAAATTTGGTAACCACAGTGTTTCTTTCTATGGTGGTTATGAGCAGTACACAAATAATTACAATGAATTATTTGGATATCGTACATACTATATATCTCCTGCCATTCAGACAATGGATGCCGGCGCTGACCTGGATAAAAGCAACTCAGGCGGTGTTTCCATTTATGCACGTAAATCATACATTGCCCGTGCTTCTTATGATTACAAAGGAAAATATCTGATTGAAGCTCTTTTGCGCCGTGACGGTTCACTTAAATGGGCTCCGGAAGGTCGCTGGGGCAATTTCCCGGGGCTTTTGTTAGGATGGCGTGCTTCGGAAGAAGGTTTCTGGAAAGACAATATTGCATTTATCAACTATTTCAAACTTAGAGCTTCTTATGGTAAAATGGGGATGGACCCGGGCAATTCTTTCCAGTATCTGAACAAATTCGATCTGAATACAGGTTTAACATTCGGTACAGATAAAGTAATTGAAACCACTGTAATCCCGGCTAATGTTGCAAACCCTGCAATTACATGGGAAACACAGACAACACAGAACATCGGTTTCGACTCCAAATTCCTTAATGACTTGTTCACTCTTAATACTGACTTTTTCTATAACAAAAGGGATCACATTCTGGCCACCCGCGATGCTTCTGTTCCTAACTTTACAGGTCTTTCACTTCCCAGTGAGAACATAGCCAGGGTTGATAACAAAGGATTTGAAGTTGAACTGGGATTCAATAAAACCATAAATTCCGATTTCCGTTTTTCTATAACTGGTAACTATAGCTACAACCACAACAAAGTTATCTTTAATGACGAGCCTGCCAGGTCAGTTCCATGGCAGGTACGTACTGGTTATTCTTATGGAGTATCATTGTTATATGATGCAATAGGTGTTTTTAAAGATCAGGCAGCTATTGATGCTTATCCTCACTGGGATAATGCTAAACCGGGTGATGTTATATTCAGAGATGTTTCGGGTGACGGTAAAATAAATGCTGATGACATGATCCTTATTGATTATACTGACGGACCAAGAACTTTCTATGGTGCAACATTTGATGCAACATACAAAGATTTTAGTTTTTCGGTTCTTATCCAGGGACAGGGTAAATACTTAAGGTGGAATTTCTATGATGAAAGACGTGGTGAAGCAGGTAACTATTACCAGTGGAACTTCGATAACCGTTGGACACCCACTAATACTGTCACTGATGTTGCAAGAGCATTCAACAGATATGATTATTATTGGAATAGCGGCGTTCAGAATAGTACATACTGGCTTGATAATACAGCCTATTGCAGGTTGAAGAGCCTTGTACTGACCTATAATATTCCT
>JADGPT010000041.1 GCA_017882345.1 Bacteroidales bacterium | reverse complement strand
AAATACATAATGCCAAATGGCCTTCAGGTAATACTGCATACCGATCATTCGGATCCGATAATTTCTTATGCTATTATGTATCACGTCGGTTCCAGCA
Organism: Bacteroidales bacterium; assembly: GCA_017882345.1. GTDB lineage: Bacteria > Bacteroidota > Bacteroidia > Bacteroidales > VadinHA17 > LD21. Next base: position 19,037 of record JADGPT010000041.1, on the reverse strand, counting down.
GAGAAGTGCCGGGGAAGACCGGTTTTGCCCACCTTTTTGAACATCTCCTTTTCGGAGGTTCGGAGAATGTTCCCAGTGGCACATTTGATAAAATTATTGAAGGGGTCGGTGGTTCCAATAATGGGTTTACCACACGTGATATAACAACCTATTATGAGATGTTCCCAAAAAACGCCCTTGAAAAAGTTTTATGGCTTGAGTCCGACAGAATGGGGTTTTTTATTAATTCCATCACTCAGCACACACTTGCTGTTCAGCAGAATGTTGTATCAAATGAGAAAAGACAGGGCGAGGATAATTCACCCTATGGTTTTACGGATTATGTCATAAGTAAAAACCTTTATCCATCAAACCATCCCTACAACTGGGAAGTGATCGGCGAAATGGCTGATCTTAAAAATGCCACACTCGATGATGTAAAGTCATATTATGCACATTTCTACGGACCAAATAATGCAACCCTGGTACTTGCCGGGGATTTCAATCCTGATTCAATTAAGGTGATGATAAACAAATATTTCGGAGAAATAAAAGCACATGGCGAAGTAGCCACCCGTACCGCTCAGATACCGACTCTGGATAAAACCATAAAATTGTATCACGAAGATAATTTTGCAAATGTACCTGAGATCAATCTTGTATGGCCGGTTTCGCAGTCCTATCAGAAAGATGCCTATGCCCTTGATTTCCTCGCGAAAATACTTGCTGATGGAAAGAAAGCACCTTTATATAAAGTTCTGGTTAAAGAAAAACAGCTTACTTCCAAAACTTCTGCGAACAATAATTCAGGCGAACTGGCAGGGGAATTTACAATATCAATAAGAGCAAATGAAGGCAAAACGCTGAAAGAAATTGAGGATGCAGTTTTTGAAGCTTTTAGCCGTTTCGAAACTGAAGGAATCACAGAAAAAGATATTGAGAGAGTAAAGGCTTCAAGCGAAAAAAACTTTTATGAGGGAATTACCAGTGTTTTCGGTAAATCTATACAACTAGCCTTTTATAACACATTCCTCAACGATCCGGGATATATTGAAAAAGATATTGAAAACATCAAGGCTGTTACACTTAATGATGTCAAAATGGTTTATGACAAATACATTAAAAATAAGCCTCATATTGTCACCAGTTTCGTGCCAAAGGGTAAGGCCGGAATGATTGCAGAAAACTCAGTCCCTGCTGGTGTTAAAGAAGAGAATATTAGTGAAGCCAGTCAGGTTGAGATTGCCAGTGCAGGTGTTGATAAAATTATGAAATCTCCCTCCACAATCAACAGAACATTTGAACCTCCTGCAGGAAAAGCTCCTGAGGTTACTGAGCCTTCAATATGGAAAGCCACTTTAGCAAATGGGATCCGTGTTTTTGGAATTCAGAATAAGGAATTGCCTCTGGTAGAGTTAAGTCTGGTAATAGATGGAGGGGTTCTTCAGGATAAAACTAACCTTCCGGGAGTCGCAGGTATGGTTGCAAGTGTACTTCCCCAGGGAACAAAAAACCTGACACCGGAAGAATTGGAGGAACAGACAGAACTGCTAGGGTCAAATATTAATATGTCTGCCGGACGCGAAGAGATGACAATAAATGCAAGTTCTCTTTCACGGAATTTTTATAAAACAGCAGGACTCCTGAAAGAGATCATCCTTGAACCACGATGGGACACTGCTGAGTTTGCTATGGCAAAAAACCGGACTAAGAACAGTATCATTCAGGCAGAAGCACAGCCACGAAGTGTAGCCAGCATGTTATTCAACAAATTACTGTATGGCGCTGATCATATCTTTGGTTATAACACCAGGGGAACAAAAGAATCAATAGGTAAAATTTCAATGAGTGATTTAAAGAATTATTACGACACAAACTTTTCACCGGATATTACTAAAATACTGGTGGCAGGTAATGTGTCAAAAGAGCAGGTTCTCGAAGCCTTGAAACCTTTGGAAACTGAATGGAAATCAAAAGAAGTCAAATTGAATTCTTATCCTATTCCGCCAAATCCTGATAAATCTCAGATCTATTTTGTTGATATCCCTGGCTCCCGACAGTCAGTAATATACATAGGATATCTTGCCTTGTCAAGAAACGATCCTGATTATGTAAAAGCAGACTTCGTTAACTACAGAATAGGCGGTGCATTCACAAGTATCCTGAATCAGATCCTTCGCGAAGAGAAAGGGTTTACCTACGGAGCTTCCAGCTATTTTCAGGAAATGAAGGTTAAAGCGCCATTCGTTGCTGCTACCAGTGTGAGATCAGATGCAACTTTCGAATCGGTAAAAATAATAAAGGATGAGATGGAGAAATACCGCAATGGTGTTGACGAAAAGGACCTGCAGTTTATTAAAAGCTGTATGATCCTTTCGAATGCTTTACGATTTGAGACAAACGGATCATTAGTTGGAATGCTCTCCACAATGTCTAAATACGGGCTTCCTGATGATTATATCAAGGAGGAAGAAAACGTAATTAAGAATATGACTATTCAAGAGCATAAGGCAATCACAGATAAATATATCGTCCCCGATAAAATGTATTATGTGATTGTTGGTGATGCCACAACCCAATTGAAACCACTTGAAAAGATTGGATTCGGAAAGCCGATAATGGTAAAACCTTAATTCTCACATTTTCACTTTTCGTTACTCTATGATAAACTTTAGATCTAACTACCCGTTATATCATAAACCATTAGCGAAGTTCCATGACGCACATAAAGTTTTTTATCCTTTATAACGAGGTGAGCCCAGTGAGGCCCTGCTCCTGAAGGAACAGAAAATGAGCTTATTACATTAAACTTATCAGCTTTGGGCTCAACCAGGTTAACTTTACCTGATTCGCTGTAAACATATAATAATCCATCATCAGCAATGATATTTGCCGGTGATAGATCTCTCGTTGAATACAGTTCTTTCCCTGTTTGCCAGTCGAGACACCAAAACTTTCTGTACTTATCACCTGTGCCATAAATTCTGCCATTTACAACAACTACCCCTCCTATCTTTGGATCACAGGAAGCATTCTTCCAGACTTCGGAAACGCTGTTACCATCAACAGCAAGTTTAAGCATAACACTCCCCAATCCATATCCACTTCCACAATACAGATAACTGTTAATATAAACAGGTGTATTCGGGTGAACATCAGGGTCCATTCTAAACTCGGATTTCCATAACTGATTTCCTGTTGTTGCATCAAAACCACAAATTGAATTTTGCATTATTGTTACAATTATTTTTTTATTCTGAAGCTTAACCAACATTGGAGAGCAGTAAGCGGATTTTTCGCCATTGGACTTACTTTTCCATATCTCCTTACCGGAATTCATATCGAGAGCTACCATTGAAGCACGAGTCCCCCCAGGTGTGCAATACAGGATATTTCCATCAAAAAGCAGGTTTTCGGTTATCCCCCACTGGATATTTTCAGCACCATATTGTTTAACCAGATCTATAGTCCATACTGTTTGTCCGTCGGAGCAATTCATGCAAAAAAGTTTGCCAAAAGCACTCAGAAAATAAAGTTTATCCTTTACAACAAGCGGAGTTGATCTTACACCATTATGACTGTCTGTCCATTCCGGACCATATTCTTTTTTCCAAAGTAGCTTGCCCTTAGGATCCAAGGCAAAAATATTACCAATATTATTGATCATACCGGTTGTAAATACACCTTTGGTTGTTACGGCTGCAGATGTAAAACCCTCACCAAGGCCATCAAACTGCCATAAAAGTTTAGGTCCGGCTTCCGGCCATTTTTTCAGTAATCCTGCTTCTGTATAAACGCCATCGCGGTTTGGTCCGCGCCACTGGGAAATATCCTGGGCGCCAATACTAACGCAAATCAGTGATATTAAAAGTGTGAAGAATAATCTAATCATATAAGTCTGTTTAAAGATGAAATCCATTAACCGCAAAGTAAGCAAATTTTATCAAAGGTCGCAAAGTTATTCATTAGCTGCTTCTGTGTCTTTTATCTATGTTGTTAGTATTTTGCATTTTGCACTTTACTATTTTCATATTGACTTCTTTATTTTCCTGTAATATTAAGATTTGCAACATAATACCCTGGGTCGACCTTAATAATTGCATTATCAATATCAACTTTAATTGTTGTGAATCCGGTTTTTGGATTGATTGATTTCTCTTTTCCAGATACATAAATTTTAAGCGGCATATCAAATCCCGGCACACAGTTGTTCCACCTGAAGGTCAGATTATTTTCTTTTACATAGTATTCAAAAACAGGTATTCTAATGTCTCTCAGATACTGGTCAAAAACAGGTTTGAGATTAATACCTGTCTTCTCGCTTAAGTAACTCTCTATCTGTGATCCCTTTACAACCTGATGGTAAAAATCCTTATTCAGGCCACGAAGTATTCCTCTCCATTTCTCATCATCATTAACTATCTGGCGGAGTGTATGAAGCATATTGCCTCCCTTATAATACATATCATGCGATCCTTCATGATTGACATTATAGATACCAATTATTGGTATGTCATTCAGAATGTTGGCACGGGTACCCAGAACATACTCGCTACCGGCTTCTTTGCCAAAATAATACTCAACATAGAGATTCTCGGCATAATTGCCGAAGCTCTCATGTACCCACATGTCGGCAATATCTTCGTAGGTTATACTATTTGCAAACCACTCGTGGGCCGATTCATGTATTATGATAAAATCAAATTTTAAACCCCATCCCGACTTGCTCAGGTCGGTCCCCCGGTAACCATTCTTAAATCCATTCCCATAAGTCACAGAGCTCTGATGTTCCATCCCGAGGTAAGGAGCCTCCACAAGTTTGTATCCGTCTTCATAAAACGGATATGGACCGAACCAATGTTCAAAAGCAGCAAGCATCAGCGGCACCTGCTTAAATTGAATCTTTGCTTTCTCAAGGTCTTCCTTCAGGACATAATAATCACAATCAAGCGGTCCTTTCTCTCCATTATAGATTTCGGAGAAGTGTACAAAATCTGCAATATTGATATTTACGCCATAATTGTTAATAGGGTTTGCAACAAACCAGTTATATGTCTTTGTTTTATTTTTCTGTTTTACAACACTCCTCAAATGTCCGTTTGATACATCCATCAGGTTTCCCGGCACATTTATACTTATAAGCATACTATCTGGTTCATCATACATGTGGTCTTTACATGGCCACCACAGGCTAGCGCCATCACCCTGGCATGAAGAAGCAACAAAAGGAAGACCATTTTTATCCTTTTTCCATGTAATGCCACCACTCCATGGAGGTTTTATTGATACTTTAGGTTTTCCTCCATAAGTCAGAATTACTGAATAGACCTTTCCCGGCTCCTGTTCCTCAGCAAGTTTAATCCAATATACATTTCGCTCTCTTGTAAAATTAAGATCAATATTATTCTGAACAGCTTTTGTGAGTATCAGTGGTTCCTGAAGGTCGATCTGCATGAGACCGGCTGGCTTAACGACTCTGTATGTTACTGTGTTTGATCCGTTTATTGTACTATCAGCAGGATTAACTGCAATATCAAGGTGATAGTAAGTAATGTCCCACCAGGCTCTTTCCGGGGTTATAGATCCACGTAATGTGTCCTGACGGGTAAATATCTTATCGGCTGGTGGTTGATATTGAGCCTTAACCTGAAATAAACAAAATCTACTGAAAAGTAATACCATTATAATGCCAGAATATCTATTCATTGATGTGGAGATTAAATATAAAAGATAAAAGACAAAAGTAAAAAGATAAAAGTAAAAACAAGGAGAAAGGAAAAAGGAAAAAGATTTTGCATTTTGCTATTTGCATTTTGCATTTTGGATTTAACTACTTTAGAGGAAAATTAATAAAAGCTTAATATGAGAAGAAGATCAATCTTTACATTTTTAGTGATTGTTATAACAATCTGTATAAGTAACGCTTTGCTGGCACAGGAGTCACCCCGGTCTCGCGAATCATTCAACCAGGGTTGGAAATTTGTAAAATATTTTAATGCCTCCAATGACGCTGTTACCACCGACAAGGAGCCTGAAAACCTTCAGCTCCCCACAGTCAACGACAATAACTGGCGTTCATTGGATCTTCCACACGACTGGGCTATTGAGGGTCCCTTTAGTGATACCCTGGAGAACAATACCGGACTATTGCCATGGAAAGGAATAGGATGGTACAGGAAACATTTTTCAGTCAATGACAATGATAAAGAAAAACGCATCTATGTCGATTTCGATGGTGCAATGGCTAATGCGAAAATATGGCTTAACGGAAAGTATGTAGGTGAATGGCCTTATGGCTACACTTCTTTTCGTCTCGATCTTACCCCTTATATTATTACGGGGAAGGAGAATATTATTGCTGTCAGACTCGACACAAAGAACTGGGATTCCAGATGGTATCCGGGGGCAGGTCTCTACCGGAATGTCTGGCTGGTGAAAACTTCACAGTTAAATATTACAAATAATGGTGTCTTTTGCACTACTCCTGAGATTAAGAAAGAAAGAGGAATCCTGAGTGTTCAGGCTGAAGTTGAAAGTCATTTTAATTATCCGGTACCTGTTAACATAAAAGCTCTTGTTTATAAACTGAATGATAAATTTGAACCATCAGCTACCCCTGTTACAGAGTCCGTTGTTGTTACAGCTATGATACCTGGGATGAAAAATCATGACTTCAGGTTTGATATTCCGGTTAAGGAACCGATTCTCTGGGATATAAATAAACCGGAACTTTACCGTGTGGCTGTCATTGTGATGCAGGGAACAACTGTAACTGACAGATATGAAACTAATTTCGGCTTCAGAACTTTGAACTTTACAGCACGCGATGGTTTTTTGCTTAACGGCAGGAGAGTTGAAATCAATGGTGTCTGCAACCATCATGACCTGGGAGCTCTTGGCGCAGCTTTCAATACTCGTGCGGCTGCACGCCAGCTTGAAATTCTAAGGGAAATGGGCTGCAATGCCATCAGGACAAGTCACAACCCTCCTGCTCCTGAACTGGTTGATCTGTGTGATAAAATGGGATTTCTCATTATGGTTGAAGCTTTTGATACGTGGAGGATTGGTAAGAAACCAAAAGATTATAATCTCATTTTCAATGCCTGGCATACAGAAGATTTGAAAGCTATGGTACGCCGCGACAGGAATCATCCTTCGGTGTTCATGTGGAGTATTGGTAACGAAGTTCCGGATCAAAGAAATCCTTACCTTGCGTCAGCTCTCAGTGCAATAGTTAAATCGGAAGATATTACCCGTCCGGTAACGTCCGGTTGCAACAATGGCGGTTCAGGCACCAATGGTTTCCAGAAAACTCTCGACATATTCGGTATAAATTATAATTTATCAAATTATGCGAAGTTTTTTGCATTAAAAGACAATGCAAACCTGCCGTTTTATTCCAGTGAGTCTGCATCCACTGTCAGTTCAAGAGGTGAGTACTTTTTCCCGGCAGTCCAGGGTGACCTGAACAATAATCTCCCGGGGAAAGGGATATTCCAGATAACATCTTATGATATTGCTCATCCCGGCTGGGCGACCACACCAGATCAGCAATGGACAATGCTCGATAAATATCCGGCTGCCATGGGCGAATTTGTATGGACAGGCTTTGATTATATAGGTGAGCCTACTCCATATTCCGGCGATATGACCGGACTTAAGCCAGACTCATGGGGTTACAAGGAAACGCTTAAAATGCTTGAGAAACAAGGGGTGAAAGAGGTTCCATCCCGAAGCAGTTATTTTGGAATAATAGATCTTGCAGGATTTAAAAAAGATCGTTTCTACCTGTACCAGTCCAGGTGGAGACCTGAACTTCCGATGGCTCATATTCTTCCACACTGGAACTGGCCGGAAAGAAAAGGGCTGGTTACTCCTGTACATGTTTATACATCGGGTGATGAGGCTGAACTGTTTTTGAATGGCAAATCGCTGGGTAAAAAGAAAAAAGGGGAATTTGAATACCGTCTTAAGTGGGAAGAAGTTGTTTATCAACCGGGTGAACTTAAAGTAATTGCTTATAAAAACGGAGTTAAGTGGGCAGAGGACGTGGTACGTACAACTGAAAAAGCATCTGTCCTATCATTGGCTGCCGACAGAGCTGCGGTTCATCCTGACGGTACAGATCTCATCTATATCACTGTAAGGATTGAAGATAAAAATAAACTTCTCGTTCCAGGAAGCAACAATCAGCTCAATTTCAGTATTGAAGGACAAGGAAGAATCATTGCAACTGATAATGGTGATGCTACCAGTCATGAGTCATTTCAGTCTAAGTCAAAAAAGGCTTTTAATGGTTTGTGTCTGGTAATTGTAGCTGCAGAAAAAGGGGCAACCGGTCCATTTACAGTTAAAGCAGAATCAAAAGGTTTGAAGGCTGCAACAGTAAAAGTGGAGATAGCAAATTAAACTAATAAGTGTTGCTCGTTGCTGAGTCTAAATTGAATTAGAACCGGCAACTAGTAATAAGCAACGAGTAACTAACCTATTCTTTTGGTATAGAAAAGCTTATCGTCTCCTTCGGTATAAAAGTCCTTCAATGTGGCTTCCAGATTGAATTTATTGCTGATGTAGAATGCTCTTGTTGGTGCATAATGCTCCAGTCCCGATGTTTCTGCAATCAATATCTTACATCCCATGTTTCTTGCCTTACTACATGTCTCCTCAAGAAGTTTTTTACCAATACCCTTCCCGCGGTAATCGTTATGTGTAGCGATCCAATAGAGATCATAACATGTTTTGGACATGATGATCGGGCCATAACAGGCGTAAGCTGCAGTAACTCCATCAACCTCTGCAAAGACGAAATAGTATCCGGTTGACTCACCATGACTTAGCCGTTCAGCGACCAGTTCAGCTGCAATTTCAACCTCATGGTCATAGAAGAATTTTGTTGATTCAACTATATCCATTACTCGTTTTATATCACTTTTTTCCGGTATTGTTCTGAATTTAAGTTCCATCGTTTTATTAATTAAGTATTATAAGAATTACAAGGGTTGCAAAATTATTTATTGGATAAAAATAATACAAATCAGAATCCGATATCCTTTAAAGTTGCAATGCGTGCTACCGTTTCAATTGCTATTGCAGCAAAGGCTGCACCATAATCAAGATCGATATTCTCAAGAGTATCTTTTGTATCATGATAGCCGGTTCTGTTAATATCGTAATTTTCCATAAAAAGCACCACAGGAACACCCGTATCAGAGAATATCTGTCCATCGGTATTGAAAATTGAGCTGTGTGGATTGTACTGGGTACGCACTTCTCCTTTTAATGCCAGATGCCTGGCAATTTCAGGTATTTCCTGCGACTCTTTAATCCTTTCGCCCCGGCCTGAATTCAATCTCCCGGGTTGCTTGTTCCATTTATGAGTACATTCATTCCAGATCATATTTGCAAGATGTGCCTGATATGCAAGATACAATGATTCAGCACTTTTCCCTGGTGATATCTGGAAAATATCCTGGTTACTATCGCGGTTATGACCTATCATATCCATAACATAAACTCCTACGATTTCCGTTTCTGAAAGGTCTACACTTGTCTTGTCGCCTGTTTTCAGGTTCATGTTTTTTTCGATCAGTGACTGGCAGAAATTACGTGCACCCATACAATCAGAAGGAAACTCTTCACCGGTAAGATGTATAAGCCAGATATCACGTTCAAGCTTACCCTCCTTCGATAGTTTTAAGAGGATTGGCGCTGCTTGCAAAAGTGTTGAACTGGCCGAATAATTATCGTCAGCGCCTTTCGCTGCCAGACGTGCTCCCGATCCACCGCGTCCTTTTTCATAGATGTCTTCCATGTATGCAGTGTCATAATGATCTCCAAGCACGACAGCCTGCTTCCGGTTTTTCCCGGGGATAACAACCAGTATGTTCCGTTCATGGCTGTGACCCTCCTGATTGGCAAGCCAGCCTCCATATTGTAAAAAATCAAACAATGTATTCCATTTAAACGACAATTCTCCCACCATGGCGTGTCCTTCCATTGCTGAATCAGCTATTACCTTACGATACCTGCCTGTAAGATAATCCCCAAGGTATTCAAGATCGCGGTGTTGTTTCCCTATTATCGAAAGAGTGGTCTCATCAAGCATCATATCGGCATTATCCTTATAAATGAATTCACCCTGAGCAAGAAATTTTACATCATTCCACCAGTTTTCTTCAAAGGATCTTGTCGATGTTTCTGAGAACGTCAGTGGTTCCGGGAGAGCAGAATCATACTGCTCTTCTATTATTTTCTCAAGGGACTTTCTTATCTGGCCGGCTTTTTCAGGGATTGCAGCGCGAATATCCAGTTCGTCCAACCAGTGATCCAGGGTCTTATGTTTTGCTATATTTAATATGTTTTGTGCAAAAGATCTTTTCAGGGATTTCCTGTCAGACATCTCCCAGCTCTCAAACAATGAGATAATGTTCAAGGAAGTCTGATGAACATAATAATCATTTATAGTATTGAAATCATGAAGGGCAGAAAGATACAGATCACGCTTCTGCATTCTTGGCCATAGTTCAACCGGATTGAACTTCAGCCTGTCATCATCGTGATAACCGGTGATATATCCATAAAGAGATTCAGTCTTAATCACAACGTCATCAGATTCTCTGGCGACAAAAGCCACCAACGGTCTGTGCAGATATAATTCATGCTCCCCGAAACGCATGGGCGGATAAAAGAATCTGTAACCGAAAAGTCCGCCCTTTAAAAGCGTTTTCTCCACCTCCATCATTTTTCTCCTTCCTGCTTTGGGACCATCTAACAGAAGTTCGAAATTATTGTTCCACAACTGGCTGTTAGAGGCTAATGGCTTGTTATATAAGCCCATTGAATCAGGTTCGGTGCTGAACAATGCTTTAATAAGTCTAACCTTATGTGCAACCTCATTAAGTTCATCCTGATATCTGTGGACTCTTTGCCAACGGTGGGTGCGAGAATAAGAATCATGAATAAGATTTGCGTTAATTATAAGGTCCTTACTCCCGGGATGCGGTTCATGAAGCCATCCTGATTGTGTCACCCTCAATCCTCCAATACCTCTGTTCCGTGCTACCAGGTTCAATAAGGGTATCTGTGCAGTTATCGGCAGTTCCTTTTTCAGCCGGAGATAGCCAGGCATGCCCCAGAATACCAGACTTCCGGGAAAAGGGATCAGCGATAAAGTACCTGACAGATATTTAAGCTTTACAGATTCAGGCATCTTGTTGAATGGTCTGAATGTCAAAAGATATTTAACATCAGTGAATGATGAGTCGTCATTAATGATAAACTTTTTTGTCCATGCAGGAAGAACAGATCCCTCAGAAGTCATTATTCTGAATCCGGCATTGAAAAGAGATTCATTATCAGAGAGTCTTTCACCATAAGCTTCGGAAAGCAGCTTTGAAAAGAATGATATTGATTCTGTCTCAGTTACCTCAATACCCGGTGCAGTAAAAAAACTTTTCCAGAATGCCTGTTCTGGTTCATGTATACTGTTTCCAAAAAAAGTCCAGATCACTCTTCCCTTGTCATCCTGTGTACGGGAAAGCATTAACGGCAATAATGTTACATATCTCTCGTGAACCAATGATCCGGCGTGAGTAGCCAGTTCAGGTGGCCAATAAGGGTTATTCAGCAGGTTTTCTCCTCCATGGCCATGGATAAAATGTTCCGGAAGTCCCTTGCCAAGCTTAACGATATTACTCATTATCTGATGGCCGATGTGTTCAATCCCTGGTTTAAGCTCATATTCCTCTTCCATTTCGGAGATATTCCACCCAAAAGGATCTTTTTCATTCAAAATACGATGATCAGTTTTGCCATACGGTTTACAACCAAGCCTGGGTGGGGGCATAAACTCAGAATATGCAGTTATCGGGTAACATCCTTTACACCTGAACCACGGATATCCTGTCAGGAGTTTTTGCCAGCCATTGGGAATTTTTCCTACCATAGTGTATTTCTAATAAACGTGAAGTTAAATATACTTGTCCAATCTATCAACATCTATCCTTTGCCGAAATTTCAGCACTTTATTAACTGACTTCAGTCTTAAGGTACCAGACAACCGCTACCAACTGGTATAACAGGCTGGAACTTTCCGATTGTTAATAGTTAATATTGAATTTCTTTTCTTTATCGGAATAACTGGTTAATTTTGATTTCACATTATTCTTAAATTTTCAAAAAAATAAATTCTTAGATTATAAATTTTTACTGCAATAACTTTTAATTGTGAAGATATTAAATATTCATTCCTCGAACCACATGCATTCAAAGGGGAATTGCATATTTCTATTAAGCTTCATAAACTGGCACCGTAAAAGATGTATAACAGAAAAAAAATAGTTGTTGTGCTGCCGGCATACAATGCAGCCCGGACACTTGAAAAGACTTATAAGGAAATTCCTTTTGATATTGTAGATGAAGTCATCCTGGTCGATGATTTTAGTAATGACAAGACCTTTGAATTAGGGAAGAAACTTGGAATAAAGCATATTATTCATCATGAAAAAAACAAAGGGTATGGCGCCAATCAAAAGACATGTTATAGAAAGGCACTTGAACTGGGAGCAGATATAGTCGTAATGTTACACCCCGATTATCAGTACACTCCATTGCTGATTCCGGCAATGGTCAGTATAATAGGAAGTGGGTTATACCCTGTTGTATTCGGATCCAGGATATTAGGCAAAAGCGCTTCAACCGGGGGAATGCCGACATATAAATATTTTGCCAACAGATTCCTTACATTTATTCAGAATATTTTAATGAATGAGAAGCTGACTGAATATCATACCGGTTACCGGGCATATTCTGCAGAGGTACTAAAAAAAATAAATTTTGAATTGAACTCCGATGATTTTATCTTTGATAATGAGATGATTGCACTCATCTTTTACAAGGGCTTCAGGATTGCTGAAATAACATGCCCTACTAAATATTTTGAAGAAGCATCAAGCATTAATTTCAGGAGGAGTATGAAGTACGGTTTTGGAGTATTGGGTGTATCATTCCTTTACTTTCTCACCAGGACAGGTATATACAAATGGAAACTACTGGGTAATTAGTCAATCATGAACAGAAAAATTTATCCATTAATAATTGTTATTTCGGCAATTTTCTTTTTCATTCCTTTTCTGGGTTCTGTTCATCTTTTCGACTGGGACGAGATAAATTTTGCTGAATCGGCAAGGGAGATGATAGTAACCGGCAATTTCAGTCGTGTACAGATTGATTTTCATCCATTCTGGGAAAAACCTCCACTCTTCTTCTGGATGCAAGCATTGAGTATGAAGTTATTCGGGATTAATGAATTTGCCGCCCGTTTCCCGAATGCCGTTATCGGAATATTAACCCTTCTCACATTGTATTTTATAGGGAAAAAACTTTATGACGAAAAATTCGGATTAATATGGGCACTCGCTTACCTGGGATCGTTTCTTCCGCACATATATTTTAAATCAGGAATTATTGATCCATTCTTTAACTTTTTTATTTTTCTGTCTGTGATCTTTCTTGCGAAAAGTATCAGAGACAATGGTGAGAACAAAGGATTAAAATATGCTTTTTTAGCTGGAATTTCGATCGGTCTGGCAACACTCACAAAGGGACCAGTTGGGTTACTAATTGCAGGTATTTCTGTCCTTGTATATTGGGCGACTATGAAATTCCAAAGAATTTCAAGCTGGAAAAATATCCTGCTATTCTCAATCTCTTGTTTAATTATTACCTCATTATGGTTTATACCGGAGATGATCAATAACGGGTTTTGGTTTATCAGGGAATTTCTTAAATATCAGGCAGACCTGTTTCTTAAACCGGTTGCAGGACATTCCGGACCAATTTATTACCATTTCCTTGTCGTTTTACTGGGATGCTTTCCTATCTCTGTCCTGGCACTCCCTGTCTTTTTCAGGAAAGATGCAGGTTCCGGCGATAAAGGCAAATATTTTCTAAGATGGATGCTCATTCTCTTCTGGGTTGTTATGATATTATTTTCAGTTGTTAAAACAAAAATTGTCCATTATTCATCACTTGCATATTTCCCGCTATCGTATTTTGCCGCTTACTATGTTTATGAACTTGTGAATGGCAGGAACACATTCAAAAAGTACGTGGTATGGATACTTCTGGTAACAGGAACAATATTTTCAATTATACTTATTGGACTTCCACTGATAGGCAGATATAAAGATCTTATAACACCTTATATTAAAGATGAATTTGCTGTTGCCTGCCTGAATTCTCCTGTAAAATGGAATGGTTATGAATTCCTGATAGGCGTTGTCTATCTCGTATTAATTATTGTTATAATTTTTATGATTAAACATAGACAGTTTTTCAGAGGAATTATTATATTATTCTACGCAACGGCTTTCTGCATTTTTTTCTATCTGATAACAGTAGTACCCAAAATTGAAGGGTATTCGCAGGCCCCTGCGATCAATTTCTATAAAAGCATTTCTGGTCAGGATGTTTATGTTACAACAGTTGGATTTTACAGCTACGCGCCGTATTTTTATTTCAGGAAAATGCCTGGGGGAAACATTGAAAGCAGTAACAAAGAGTGGTTGTTAAATGGTGAAATAGACAAACCAGTATATATAGTTGCAAAATCAACATCAAAAGTGCTGTTTGATAAGCATCCTGATTGCAGATTCATAAAACAGGAAGGTGGATTTCTGTTTTATTACCGTACACCTCAATCACTTAACAAATAATCACCATCACATACAAACTGAACCGATAGCTGATCACTACCTTTTTAAAAATATTCTAACAGAACATTACGGAGTAGTGATGAATTAATAATTATCGGTTTGAGTTCAGAGAAATTTTTTAACCTGTTGCCAATATTGGATGGTACTTTCACCAGAACCATTCCAGGTCCTGGCAATCCGTTCAAAATTATATGGACCGATCTCAGTCGCATAGTATAAAAATATCTTCTCGGAAATTTTATAATTGAACAGGTCATTCATTGAATAAGTACTTCCTGTTCTTTCATTATAGTCTATTAGCCGTATGGGACGGATCTGGAAATAGCCAACTGCCTCTTCAAGAGGGTTATATGCAAGAGTGTCATACTGAGTTTCGACCATACCAATTGCATGAATAAGACTTTTAAATGGTTCAATAGGAGAAGTTCTGACTACGGCAAGAGATTCACTTGTTGGAGCAAATACCTTGAAGGTTATTGTCAGGAAAAAGCCAATTGAGACAATCTTTCTTAAAATATTTTTCATAACAGAATAATAATAAAAGTGAGTTAAAAACGAAACGGTTAGTCGTTGTATTAACCGCAACAGATGAGATCGATATTTCTCTTCTACGAGAGAAACCAGAGGTTAGGTTCATATATAATAACAAGTCAATCATTGTCATAAGAACAATAGAATGACTGAATTGTTTAATAAACTCTTTGAAATGTGTTCCAGAAAGATTTCAGGATACTCGCCCGGCGGTGTTATCTCTAAGTGGGGCACTACCCTCCCCATCTTTAAATAATCTTACATTTAAAGCTGTAAGCCCTTTAGGTCCTTTACCTATCTCGAAAGTGACAATATTATTTTCCTTTATCGGTTCCTGGAGGTTGTTTGCGTGAACAAAGACACTCTGTTTATTTTCCATATCACGTATAAATCCGAAGCCTTTTGAATCATTGAAAAAGGTCACAACACCTTTTCGTATATAACTTGCTTTTGCAGATGGGATATTCTTTTTAGCTCCTGTCTCAATATTATCTACTTCGACTTCAATCTTATTATTTGGATCCGGAGGAGTCGAAGAAATTTTTCCATATTCATCAACATAGGCGATCATATCAGCAAAGCTGCTTTTTCCACTCTCTTTCCTGATCAGTCGCTTTTTTTCCTTTTCTTTTCTCTTTTTATCCTTTTTATTCTTTACTTCTTTTTTGTTTGATGTTTCCTGCGATCTACCCATACATTGATATTTGGTTAGTTAATAATTATCCTCTCTGGTCGAATTTGCTCAAAGATAAGGTTTTATTTCCGGTATTACTATAAAGTTACCAATACGGATTACATTGCCGACAACAGGGCAATCCTGGTAAAGCTGAAATGTGCTGACTTATTATCAGATTGATTCATCAATTGCGGGTTTCCTGTATAATAATCTCAGAAGTGATGGAAAAACCAGCAGTAAGAGTGGCATGGCAATTATAAAACCTCCTATTACTGCAATTGCAAGAGGTTGTTGCATCTGGGCTCCGACACCGATCCCCAGAGCTAAAGGCGTAAGCGCCAGGATGGCGCCGATGGCAGTCATAACCTTTGGACGGATTCGAAGCGAAATGGCATAATTAATTGATATATCAATGTCTGAAGTAGTCTCAAAAGTTGTAAGAAACTGGTTAACTGTAAATATCGCATTCTCAGCTATAATGCCAACAATCATAATTATCCCGGTATAACTTCCCACATTTAGCTGAATACCTGTAATGTACAATGCCCAAATACATCCCCCGATACCCAGAACAGAAATAAATATGATAAGTAAAGCAATACGAAGATCTCTGAACAAAAATAATAGAACAGTAAAAACCAGAATTATAGCTGTAAGAAGGATAAGCAAAAGTTCTCTGAATGACGCCTGTTGTTGTTGGAAAGTACCACCATATTCGATATAATAGCCAGGAGGAAGTAAAACATTTTTAGATATGACCCCTTTTATTTCATTTATTGCACTACCTATATCACGATTGTCAAGTCTTGCAGTGACTTCAATATTTGATTTAAGATCCTCGCGGGTAAGTTCCGGGTCGCCTGCAGATAATACAACATTGGCAAAATTCTGTAAAGGTTTGTATGATCCATCAGGTGCAAAAACAGGTTGGTTTTTGATAAGATCAATACTATTGCTTTTAAAATTGGTATTTCTCAGAAGAATCGTCAGCATTTGTTCTCCTTCCTGAACCTGGCCTACAGGCACTCCTTCATTATAAACTTTAAGTTGGGTCTGAAAATCTGCAGGAGTAATTTTGTATTGTGCCAGTTTACCCTGGTCAGGAAGAACAGTAACTGTAGGGCCGTCATAAATAATCCCGTTAAGGACATCGGCGACCCCTTTTACAGAATTAAGATTTTCCTGCACTTTTAGTGCTAATACCTGCAACATGGCATGATTATCACCAAATATTTTAATAACTATTGGTTGTGGCCGTCCGATAAGATCACCAAGGAGATCAGCTATCCTCTGTCCGAATTCTATTTCAAGAGCCGGGGCGACAGAAGTTGCCCTATCGCGAAGTTCGGATATCACATCTTCTGTTTTCCTGTTTATTCCTTGTTTTAATTGAATAAGATAATCTCCATAATTCGGTGGTATTACTCCGGATGCCATGCTTATTCCCGATATCATATTCGTTCCTGTTCGTCTCATGTAGGTTTCAACATCGGGATGGCTTAGTACAACTTTATCAACTTCTTTCAGTATTGCATCGGAGGCATCGAGAGTTGTTCCAGACGGAGCAATATAGTCGAGTACAATTGATCCTTCATCAAGCTCAGGTAAAAAACCGGTCTTCAGCCTGTTAATTAATAAAGCCGAAGAAATTGCAAGAATAAGTATGAACGCTATGGCAAACCAGGGTTTATCAAAAAACCAGACCAGCCACCAAAGCCTTTGACGTTCCCTGCTATCTTTGATATTGGAAATATTCTGCAGCTTTTTATGTGGTTTATATCCAAATAAAAGATGCAATGCAGGTAAACCGATCCATGTGGCAATGAAAGAACAAACAAGAGTAATCTCAATCGTAAGTGTTAGTTCTTTGAAAAAGCTACCTGCAACGCCGCTCATCATTACAAAAGGAAGAAAGATTACAATGGTACTTAAAGATGAACCTATCATTGCCGGGAGAAACAGCTTCATTGATTCACTGACAACGGCCTTCTTATCTTTCCCCGGGTTTTCCTCGTGTACGCGGTGAAGTTGCTCGATAATTACAATTGCATCATCTATTAAAAGTCCTATTGATGCTGCTATTGCACCTAACGACATAATATTAAGTGTGATGTGCACAAAATGCAGCACGATGACAGTAAGTGCAAGTGTGACAGGTATTATCAGGATTATACTGAGGCTTGCCCTGAAGGAACGTAAGAACAATATGACAACAACAATAGCAAGGAACAGTCCTTCGTAAATACTTTTCAACACACTGTCAATAGAGCTTGTTACAAATGCAGATTGGTTATAATATGGCTTCATTGTGATCCCTGATGGCAATTGCTTCTGGATTTCAGCAGCCCTTGTGTTCACATTTCTTTCAAAATCCACGAGGTTTACACCTTTTTGTTTTACCAGATCAATAAGCACAGCATCATGTCCGTTTGCATTAATGCTTATAAATTCCTGCTGCTCCTGTAAATCAATCAGGGCAACATCACGCAGCCTTATGATCCGGTGACCATCATTTTTAATGACAACCTCATTTAATTCATCAATATTTTCCGATTTGCCTAAACCGAATAAGAGATTGGGTTCAATACTGCTTTCAAACCCGCGGGTATTAAAATTTTGTAAAACTTTTACTTCGCCTTTTGTTTTGATTGTTACTCCGGCACCAATCCCAAACCGGTTATTTTCTGTTCCATTAAATTTTATTTTCAGAAACTAAATATGCATATTTTTCAAAGAAAGGGGAATAAACCTCTTGTAATCATCAGCTATTATTCAGACTTCAAAATGGTTTAAATCACGCAAATACAACTAAAATATTGAAAGTTGCTTTTTGGATATTTGATATAAATAGTTTTTCAATTAAAATTAATCCTCCTTAATTCTAAACTTAAAACTATATTCAAATGGCTGAAAAATTTATTGTTACAAATTATGATCACAATGAATTTGTTTCCTTGATCAAAGAAGCTTTTAAAGAAGAACTTAAGGAAATTCTAACTTTAAATTTCCTGGTGACGGATTTTATAACTTACACATAATTATACAAATACAAGCTTGATTTAGTAAGGTCGTTTACCTTTCCTTGATTAAAAATTAAGAAAGATCCTCTAATTAAGACACCTTATAACTTCGGTTAA
>JADGPT010000040.1 GCA_017882345.1 Bacteroidales bacterium | reverse complement strand
CCTCATCCCTCACACCTCACTACTTCTTAGTACCAAGGACTTCATTTACTTTATTATACAGATCCTGACCTCTCAGGTTTTTCCCGATTATTTTCCCTGTCTCATCTAAAAGAAAGTTAGCCGGAATTGAATTCACTGCATATATTTTCGCGACTGCATTATTCCAGTACTGAAGGTCAGAAACATGTGTCCATGCAAGTTTATCGTCAGCTATTGCTTTTACCCATGCTTCTTTTTTCTGGTCTAATGAAACGCCGAAAACATCAAATCCTTTTTTGTGAAATTCGTTATAAACTTTTACCACATTCGGGTTTTCCTGTCTGCAAGGATTGCACCAGGCTGCCCAGAAATCGATCAATAGTAGTTTGGAACCGATCTTTGATGACAGAGTAACCGGACTTCCATTTACATCATTCATTGTAAAATCAGGCGCTTTTTGACCAACAGCAACTGCTTTCATAACAGTTACTCTCTCTTTCAGACTTTTAATCTGAGGCAAAGCTGCAATTGAAGTATCAAGTCCATTTACCATCGATTCGATCTGTTCTGCTTCCATTTCATAACTCAGATTTACCAATATTGAAGGAGTGACATAGGAGGCCGGGTTGGTCTTAACAAAGTTTTTCTGAAGATTCGTCATTTCAGTCTGAATTGAATCCAGTTGCTTTTCAAGGATTGAAAGATTTGCCACGTCACCAGACTGACTGGCAGCCTGATATTTTATAACGGTTTTTGAATATGTATCACTCAATGGCTTATTGGATCTGATAAAGTTATCGTATTCATCCTGCGTTTTAGAACCAGAAAACTTTGCTTTAAAAAGCGAATCAAGACTTCCTGTAATAGTTATTTCCGAGTTCTCAAGGTAAAGCGATGTCCTTTTCCTTGTATTTCCTGCAACAAGTTGAACCAACTGTGGATATTCAACTGCTCCGCCTTTCATGGTGAATGATCCCTTTCTGGAAACAGCTGAATCAATTGAAATAGTTTTGCCAGCTTCTCTTTTTTGAAGATAAAAGGTTATACTGTCGGATCCTTCAATTTTCCCTTTCACTGTATAATGAGGTTTTGAAGAACATGAGAACAATACAAAAGCTATAAACAGATAAATTACCTTTTTCATATACATTAATTTTGAATTTGTAACTGATTTTTATTTATACGAGCCGACAAATATATGAATTATTATTCAGTATGCCTTTTGAAATATTTGTCAAGCAACTTAATAGCTGCCTTGTATGAGGTTATTGTTCCCTCGTACAACTGGTTTTCAATCTCCGGAACCAGCGATCTTACCTCTTTATGATTATAGAAAGAGTTGTTCAGATACTCTATAATTGTATTATGCATTCTTATAACTGCCTGCTCCTTCCTGAATGTCTCAAAATATCCTGAATTTCTTGTAAAGGCAGAGTACTCAATAATTATTTCCCAGAGCTCTTTAATACCAGTATTTGCTAATGCAGAACATGTGTGAACCTGAGGCACCCATCCCGATGTTTTTTTGGGAAAAAAGCGAAGTGCATTCTCGAATGAAACACGGGTGTTCTCAGCAAACAGTTTGTTGGCTCCATCAGCTTTTGTAATAGCTATCATATCTGCCATTTCCATGATTCCGCGTTTTATACCCTGAAGTTCATCACCACCACCTGCAAGCATGAGAAGAAGAAAAAAATCAACCATTGAGTGAACTTCTGTTTCCGATTGCCCGACACCCACAGTCTCAACAAGTACTGTATTGAAACCTGCTGCTTCACACAGTATTATAGTTTCTCTGGTTTTTCTTGCAACGCCGCCAAGAGCACCTGTGGCAGGAGATGGCCGTATAAAAGCTCCGGGATGAATGCTGAGTTGTTCCATTCTTGTTTTATCCCCGAGAATACTTCCTTTACTCAGCTGGCTGCTTGGGTCAACTGTAAGGACAGCCAGTTTTCGTCCTTCTCCTGTGATATAAAGTCCAAAAGTCTCGATAAATGTACTCTTACCTGCTCCCGGGACACCCGTTATTCCAATCCTGATCGATTTGGAACTGAAAGGAAGACATTTTTCAATTATAACCTGTGCTGTTTCATAATGCTCAGGCAACGAACTCTCTACCAGAGTAATAGCCTGGCTTAAAATGGTTCTGTTTCCTGCAAGGATACCAGAAACGAATTCATCAGCTGAATATTTCTTTCGCCTCTTATGCCCCGATTTAGTCAGAACATCAGGGTTAATACTTGGTGGTTGAGGAATCCCTTTATATACCTTTAGTGAACTTTTAAATCCTTCTTTCTTATCCATTAATTATTTTACCGCTGCTGGTTGTTCAACATCGGCTGTAAGCATCAGCACAAGTTCTGAATTCTTGGGATCATTTGTATAAACATAGATTGCCTTTGTAACTTTTCCCGAATAGGTACCTGAGTTAAATACTGCTTTAATAGTACTTGACTCGCCTGGTTTGATCCCGACATTCTGATTTCCCTGCTGGACAGCAGTACAACCACAAGTGGATCTGATAAACCTGATCAACAGGTCGCTTTTGCCATTATTCGTAAATTTGAATGCAACTTCGTTTTGGGTAGCGCCTTTTATTTTACCGAGGTCAACAGTTGTAGATTCAACTTTGAAAACCGGAGCGTTTTCCAGTTCTTCCTTTGAAAGAGAAGAAAAATCTTCAACGAGGTTTGCTGAAACATAATAATACACATTCTCCTGGACTATTCCATTCAGTTTAATTTTTATCATATCACTGACATTACCCCACCCTGCATTTTTATTAGCATCATAAGTTCCTTCAACCATTCCTTTTTGTCCGGGTTTAAGGGTTTCAGGATTAGATTTAAGAGTCAGATGAGGAGGTAACCCATCAAATTCAAGTTTAACAGGCGAAGTAGAAGTATTAATCAACTGCATCACCCTCATCTTTTTTTCAGTTTTTTTAACATTGGTGAATGCAAGATGATTGCTCTCGAACCTGATTGCCCCAACCGGGAATGTAAATAACTCTTCCACAGTTTTCTCATGAGCGACGACTTCTCCTTTAATTACAAGAACGACAACTTCAGGTTTTGTATTTGTATGCACTGAAAGTGTCTTGTTGAATTGTCCCGGCCTGTCCTTTGGATCATAAATTGCAGTAACCTTACCTTTAGCTCCTGCAGGAATTGGCTGTTTTGTCCACTCTGGTGTTGTACATCCACATGACGCCTGAACGTTTTGAATTATCAAAGGTTCAGTTCCTGTATTAGTCACAATAAAGTCAAAGGTCTGTCTTCCTTCCTCTTCTTTAAAGGTACCAAAATCATGTTCTGTGGTGGAAAGTTGCATCTTTGTTGATGCTATCTGCGATTTTGCGGTAACTCCCAAAATCAGCAGAGAAAAAATAAAGAATAATTGTTTCATATAAATCTGGTATTTTAGTATTTGAAGAATTATCAGTAATTTTTTTACAAATATATAGATTGCAAATTCAAATTCCTTTATATAACAACTTCTAAAACCATTTGGTTGCATGCGACTATTCAAAAATCGGGCCGCAAACGTTGAACTTATAGAAAGTGATGTAAAAATAATAAAGTTTAAGATTTTTAGATAGTTTAAAACAGATAATCATTAGTTTTGCTGTTTAGCCAGGATTCTTTGGAACATATTTTGTTTATTAAAGATCCGGTTACCTAATGAAAGCCGTGGAAAAAAGAAATATCAGAAAACTGATTATCATCCTTATTACCTGCATTTTATATTCAAATGCAAGTGGTCAGTTTTATAATGGCCTTCAGATGTCTTTTGGCAAAAACAAAGTTCAGTACACCGATTTCTACTGGCAGTACTACAGATTCAACGATTTTGATTGCTATTTTAATGAGTATGGAAGAGATCTGGCACAGTTCACAGCAGATTACGCGACGAAAAAGCTTGCTGAAGTGGAGGATTTTTTCGATTACACGCTTGAGAAAAGAATGATATTCATCATCTTCAATAAAAATTCCGAATACAAACAATCTAATATCGGACTCGTTACTTTTGATGAGGACAGTTATAACACTGGCGGCTTCAACAGGATTATTAAGAATAAAGTAATGCTTTATTATGACGGCGACCATGAGGCATATCAACGTCAGATCGAAGCTTCAATTACTGAAGTGATAATCAATGAATTATTATACAATGCCGATTTAAAAGACAGGATATCAAGCTCCTCATTGATCTATATGCCGGACTGGTACATTAAAGGGCTTGTACGTTATGTGGGAGGCGGATGGGACTATGAGGCTGAAAACAGGGTGAAGGATGGATTCAAATCGGGTAAATTCAAAAAAATCAATCATCTTGAATATGATGACGCAATAGATGCAGGTCAGTCTTTCTGGAGATTCATAGGTAAAAAATATGGTAATGCGCTGATTCCAAATATTATCTACCTGACAAAAATTTATAAAAACATTGATGATGGTTTCCTTTATGTCACAGGGAAGAAGCTCAAAGACCTGCTGAAGGAATGGAAAAGTTATTATTCTGAGGAATTTTCTACTGATAAAAACATCCCATCTGAAGATGCAAATACTAAATTAAAATCAAAAAAAGAGCAGATCTACCAGCAGGTAAAAGTCAGTCCCGGCGGAGATTATATAGCTTATGTAACCAACGACTGGGGCAGGAAACGGGTATGGCTGTACAACCAGGCAACAGGCAAAAGAAAAATAATATTCAGGAAAGAGCCGAAATTCGAACAAATTCTTGATAAGACTTACCCTGTAATAGCCTGGCACCCGAGTGGAAAAATTCTGACTTTGATAAATGATGAAAAATCTGACCTGGAGATGTATTTTTACAGGGTCAATGAAAAAACAACCGAAAAAAGAATCCTTCTTTATTTTGATAAGATTCTTGATTTTTCATATTCTCCCGAAGGTTCACGGCTTATCTTTTCAGCTGTAAAAGATGGAATTACAGACTTATACATTCATACTATTGCATCTGGAACCAATGAGCAGATCACCAGAGATATAGCAGATGATCTTAATCCTTCGTTCATGAAAGATTCTCCGGACGAAATTATATTTTCATCAAACAGATTAACCGATACGCTTACAAATACAGCAAGCCCTTTTGAAAAAGTATCTCAGACGTTTGATCTTTTTACGTACAACCTGGCAAAAAAAACTAATCTCCTTGTGAGGCTTTCCGAAGGTAAATATGCCAACAGGTTTCAATCGGCCGAAATTGCAAAAAATAAATTTATATACATAGGAGACCAGAACGGGATATTTAACAGGTACACAGCTAAATTCGACAGTTCAATCAGTTTTATCGATACAACAGCTCACTACAGATATTATATTAATTCCCAGCCTACAACTAATTATGACAGGAATATTATGAACCAGTCTGTTTTGAACGGAACTGACTCTTATGGTGAAGTAATTTTCAGTAACAGGAAATACAATTTAAGAAACGGACTCCTGAGCAAGTCAGATCCTATACCAGCCGGGGAGATTGTAAATAGTAAATTACGGAATGAGAAAAATCAGTATTTTCATAAAGCGGACAGCATAGAACAGTTGAGACATTGGCTGGTCGCTGAAGATAAAAAAAGAAGGGACACTCTTACCAAACCACTTTATGAGTACTATATCAAGAACGAACCCATTGACATAAATCATTATATATTTGAAAAAGAGAAACAAAACTACTATAATCAATTATGGCGGAAAAAATATATGGACATCAAACTTGATACAGGCCAGATTAATCTTCCGCTGATAAGAATTTATGAGACATCCTTCTATAATAATTTCATTGCTACCCAGATCGATTTTAGTTTCCTTAATAATTCGTACCAGGTATATAGCGGAGGAGCTCCCTATTTTAATCCTGGAATTAACCTTCTGACCAAGATCGGAACAGTAGATTTATTCGAGGATTTCAGGGTAACAGGCGCGTTTAGATTCGCCGGAAATTTTGACAGTAATGAGTACTTACTCAGTATCGAGGACCTTAAAGGGAAATTTGATAAGCAGTTAATTTACCACAGGCAGACTTATTTCAGTTCAGATGATTCAAGCCTTTTCAAAACGCATAGCCAAAATATATATTTTTCGCTTTCTAAACCCATTAATCCTGTTTTAGCTCTTAAGGGGACTATCTCATACCGGTACGACAGGCATATCTATCTGTCCACAGACATAGCTACTCTCAACTATAAAAGCATTACACAGCAATGGGCAAGCCTCAAAGGAGAAGTAATATATGATAATACGCGCAAGAGAAGTATTAATATTTACTTCGGTACCAGGTTCAAGATCTTCGGCGAATATTATAAAGAGCTTACCAGGAAAAAATCCGATATGGTTGTTCTTGGTATCGATTTCAGAAAATATATCCGGATACACAGAGAGCTTATCTGGGCTAACAGATTTGCAGCAAGTACATCCTTTGGCCCGACCAAACTGTTATACTACCTGGGCGGTGTTGATAACTGGATGGGATATTTGTTTAATAAAATCCCTATGTTCGATAATACTATTCCGGTAACTCCTAATGTAAATTATGGTTTTCAAACACTTGCAACCAACATGAGGGGTTTTTCACAGAACGTAAGAAACGGTAATAGTTTTGCCCTTATAAACAGTGAAATAAGGTGGCCGGTAGTCAGATATTTAGCTGGTCATCCCCTTCGCTCCAATTTTCTCAACAGTCTGCAGGTCGTCGGTTTTGGTGACATAGGAACAGCCTGGTCGGGAAAATCACCCTGGTCGGGAAAAAATGGTTACGACATCCAAAAAATTACGAATGGCCCGGTATCAGTAACACTTGATTCCAACAGAGATCCGATCATAGAAGGAATCGGCGCCGGGCTCAGGGCTCAGATTTTTGGGTATTTTGTCAGGGCAGACTGGGCCTGGGGTATTGAGAACAAATATATACTTCCCAGAATTTTCTATTTGTCATTCAGTCTCGATTTTTAACCACCTCATTTAAAATATTTAGCTATGCCGGGAATTAAAGAAGATATCCTTGTAAAATCTGCTGATCTTAAAGAGGAAGTAATTCAACTTCGCAGGCATTTTCACAGACATCCTGAGCTTTCTTATGAAGAGACAGAAACGTCACTGTACATTTGTAACTGGTTGGAGAAAAACGGGATCAGCTTTAGAAAAGGAATAGCCGGTACGGGAATAATAGGAAATATAGAAGGAAAAGCAAAGGGCGGAAAGGTTATTGCCCTAAGAGCCGAAATGGATGCTTTACCAATTACTGAGAGAAATAAAACTGAATATTCCAGCCTCAATGCCGGTAAGATGCATGCATGTGGACACGACGCTCATATGGCAATGTTAATGGGGACAACAAAATTGCTCAATAGCATCAGAGGTCAGTTTGGAGGGACTATCCTTCTGATTTTTCAACCCGGAGAAGAGAAATCGCCCGGAGGCGCCAGACTTGTAATTGAATCCGGAGAACTCAGGAATCCAAAACCGGATCTTGTAATCGCCCAACACATTCTTCCTGAACTTGAGACCGGGAAAGTGGGCTATAAGGCCGGCCGTTATATGGCTTCATGTGATGAAATCTACATTACAATAACCGGTAAAGGAGGTCATGCGGCCCTGCCCGGGTTAACAACCGATCAGATATATATTGCCTCTCATCTTGTTATAAGACTTAAAAACAGGATGTCAGAACAACAGTCTGTCAAGGGGATACCAACTGTTCTCGGAATTGGCAGAATATCGGGTGAAGGAGCTACAAATATTATTCCGGAGAAAGTCTATATTGCAGGAACCTTCAGAACGTTTGATGAAAAATGGAGAGCCGAAGGTCTTGCCCTGGTCAGACTGGTATCTGATGAAACAGAAGAAGAGTTCGGAGTTAGCATTGATGTGAATATTGTAGAAGGATACCCGGTATTGGTTAACGATGAAAACCTTACTTCAAAAGCAATTGAATTCAGTGAGGCGCTTCTTGGAAAAAGCAATATTGAAACATTTGATATCCGGATGAGTTCAGACGATTTTTCATTCTATTCGGGAATAGCCCCTTCACTCTATTACAGGATAGGGATCAGGAAGAAGGAGACAGAAATGATGAAGCTGCATACCTCTGATTTTGACATTGATGAGAATGGACTCGCGACTGGCGTTGCAAATCTTAGTTGGCTTGTGTACAATTTTTTACTGAATGAAGACTTACCGGTAAAGGAATATTAAACGATATATATAGCATGTTTCTTTCCCAATTAAAAAAATTAAGGTAATTTTGTGCACTAATTGTAATTAATTAATCAAAAAATAATCGAAATGGCTTACAAAATTAACGATGATTGCACTGCTTGCGGAACATGCATTGATGAATGTCCTGTTGAAGCAATATCAGAAGGCGACATCTATAAAATTAATCCTGATGTTTGCACTGACTGTGGTGCCTGTGCTGATGTCTGCCCCGTTGAGGCTATTCATCCTGCATAGTATTTCAATTTAAGAAATTGAACAAGGGACATGCCATGGCATGTCCTTATTCATTTTCTACCGGGGGTTATACTTAGCCTTTTCCAGAATGCTCTGAACATCTGTATTCTTAAATATCTCCTCAATTTTTATTCCGGAATTATTCATCATATATGATTCGACAATCCGGAAACCCAGCCAGACAGCTGCCCGACCGGGTGAATCCTTCGTAAAATAACCTGTAAAAGGAGCTTCCCCGACAAGTTTTCGTATATTAAACTGATCACTGCTGAAAAGAAGATTGTTCTCAACCAGATACTGCCACATCTGGGATTCATTGTTCCTGCAGAATTTCATCTGATCAGGGGTAAAACCGAAGATAATTTCATCAGAGGTTTCAGGTAACATACACTTTTCAAAGTATTTAAGTTTACCGTCGTGGATAATCTCTGACAAAACATTATCAACCGGGTATTTAAGTGTGGAAAAATCCCACTCTGAAGCGCCCCAGCCATACATACAGTCTGGAACAATATTCTCAGGAGTCATCCTGGCAGCAATATATTTGTAAATATTAAGCCTCGGATAATATTCACATCCGGCTCCGAGATATCTGTCAAGACCTATACCAAGCAATGAGTCTCCTGCGATGATACTATTGTTAAATCCTGTAATACAAGTAAATACTGCAGGTACCCTTTTCCCCGGGAAATAATAAAGATAATGCCTGAAAGCATCTGTAAGCCCCTTTTCAACTGACTTGATGTCAGGAAATTGTTTCATCGTCAGTCCGTAGACTTCATTATTCTGCTTATCTGAGCAAAAACGGAGAAGAAAATCACCAAATGATGCCTCATTAATATCACCTGAATTTATCACCAGACTAAATAACTGAAGAAAACCATCATATTTCTTTTTAAGAGAAGGAACCATAGGTATAACTTCATTGGGGCTTAATGTGAAAAGGTCTTTCTCAAGTCTCTTTATTTCAATATTTACTTTGATTGATGATGTGTTGACTTTATAATGATTCTTTTTACAAGATGTGGCCGTCGTAACGACCAACAATAAAAGAATAAATGTTAAAACCCGGCTTCTCATAATGTTTTATTTAGGCAGTCTAAAGTACATACATTTCCCATTACAAGCTACTAAAATAAACGATACAATAACTTCTATTATTATTTGTTATTTTTACATGAAGAATTAAAATTGATTTTCGAACGAGATAGGATATGTTGTCAATTATTGATGATACTCATATAATTCAATATGAAAAACTTAAAATCCGATAAAAGCTATTTAGCTAAAATTCTTTTTTTTCTGCTATTGGCCATTGTTCCTATTCGAATGGTCAATGCCCAGCAAAAAATAAGTTTTGGAATACATGCCGATCCTGTTATAAGCTGGTTTTCTACCGATATTAATGAAGTCAAAAATAAGGGGGCACGACCTGGCTTCAATTTTGGTTTGACATACAATAAGTATTTCTCATCAAACTATTCATTTTCAACTGGTATTAGTCTCCTGAATGCAGGAGGAAGACTGGTAAGCAGTGATACGGTTGTAATGGTTTTTTCAAACTTCAAATCAACTGTTTTACCTGGCAACCCTGTTGTATATAAAATTCAATATCTGGCATTTCCCTTTGGGTTAAAGTTTCAGACAAACCAGATTGGTTACGTCTCATTTTTTTCCGATCTGGGATTTGTTCCTAAAATTGTTATAAACAGAAAAGCGGATATTCCTTCTTTAAACATTTCGGGAGAAAACGCTTCAAACGAATTAAGGATGTTTAACCTCTCCTATCATATTACTGCAGGTATTGAATACTCACTTGGGGGTAACACGGCATTGGTTTTTGGTTTGGATTTTGACAATAATTTCCTTGACATAACAAAAGACAATGGAAATCAACCAACTGACAAGGTGTCGCAAAAGATACTGAGCTTTAGGTTTGGTGTTAATTTTTAATTTAATAGTGATGAATTTCACAGTTGCACAACTAAACTATCATATTGGCAATTTTTCCGGCAATAAGGACTTGATTTGCAAGGCGATCAGAAAAGCAAAAGAAGCAGGATCGGATCTTATTATTTTCTCTGAACTCTGTATACCCGGCTATCCTCCACTTGACCTTCTTGACCGGCTTGATTTTATCGAAAAATGTGACCAGACGGTACAGGAGATAGCCAGCGAATGCACAGGAATTGCAGCTATCGTGGGGTCTCCTACACTTAATAAAAAGCCAGAAGGCAAAAAGCTCTATAATTCGGCTCTTCTCTTATCGGAGGGGAAAGTTATTTTTTCTGTTAATAAAGCCTTGCTTCCTACTTATGACATCTTTGATGAATACAGATATTTTGAACCTGAGAAACAGTTCTCAGTTTTTTTATTTAAAGGTTTAAGGCTCGCTATTACAATTTGCGAAGATCTCTGGGATGAACAGCCCTTCGACAATGAATTCGAAAAGGCCAGACTTTATACAATCTCACCAATGGAAGAGCTTGCCAGGCAAAATCCTGATATAATTATCAATATCGCGGCGTCTCCATTTTCATATACCAAAATTGAAGCTAAGGAGAACATCTTCATCTCTAAAGCTGTAAAATACAAGATACCTGTAATATCCGTAAATCAGACAGGCGCTAATACAGAACTTATATTTGATGGAGCCTCTGTCATAGTCAATGAAAATGGGGAGATATTTAATCATCTCCCTTTTTTCGAAGAAGCTGTTGAGACTTTCTCATTCGATGATATTAAGTCAGGTACAATTTCCAGAAAAGATGCCAGACCTGACCCGATTTCTCTTATATACAAGGCTTTAGTAACCGGGTTACATGATTATTTTACTAAAACCGGTTTAAAAACCAGTATTATCGGTCTTTCGGGGGGTATTGATTCTGCTCTTTGCCTTTGTCTTGCAGTCGATGCTCTGGGGAATGAAAACGTAAGGGCATTGCTTATGCCTTCACGATATTCATCTGAACATTCAGTCAGTGATGCTATGGCCCTCGCCAAATCTCTCAGAGTGCGGTATGATATCATAAATATTGAGAAACCTTTCAATGCTTTCGAAAATGATCTTGCCACTGTTTTCGAAGGGATGAATACGGATGTTACAGAAGAAAATATTCAGGCGCGTGTCAGGGCTATTCTGCTGATGGCTGTCTCAAATAAATACGGTTGCATAGTATTGAATACATCTAACAAGAGCGAAGCCGCTGTTGGATATGGTACTCTCTATGGAGATATGGCCGGTGGTTTATCTGTTATAGGTGACGTCTATAAAACTGATGTTTACAGGCTTGCAGATTTCATTAACAGGGACAGCCAAATCATTCCTGAAAACATAATCAGAAAATTGCCTTCCGCAGAATTAAGACCTGACCAGTTTGATACTGATTCCCTTCCCGATTACAACATACTTGATTCAATTTTATACCAGTATATCGAATTACAGAAACCTGCCAGCCGTATTATCAGGGAAGGTGGTGATAAGGAAACCGTTTTAAAAGTAATCCGGATGATCGACTTTAATGAGTACAAAAGATACCAGGCTCCTCCGGTTTTAAGAATCTCCTCAAAGGCATTCGGAGCCGGAAGAAGAATGCCACTTGTTGCAAGGTATTAACCGTGACTTTTGCAAAAATCTGTTAATGTGCCTTTTACAACTATCTGTAATTGAATATGTTAAAAAATGTTAATTTAGATTTCATAAATTTCTTTTATTACCTTTGATATGCTATTTAACATGATCTTTTCATGCAATATATTAATCCATATATAGAGTTGTGTCTTGAAGGATCTTCTTCCATTTTTAAAGGATTAAATCAGAAAGACAAAGAGACTCTGGTACATCATCATACCCTGACAGTCTTTAAAAAGGGCCAGTTCTTATTTAAAGAAGGAGACAAAACGCATGGATTGATATGCCTGGCATCAGGTAAAGTTAAAGTTTTCAAAGATGGAGTTGGAGGAAGAGGTCAGATACTAAAGATGGTACGCCACCAGGGATTTATAGGCTACAAAACATTGTTTTCTGATAACCTGTGGTCTGTATCAGCAATAGCAATTGAAGATTCCGCAATATGTATTTTTGAGAAAAGTTCTTTCATCAGGATCCTGAAGAAAAACCCTGACCTCTCCATGAAATTTATTAAGGTTATTGCTGATGAATTATGGTTTTCAAACAACAGAACTGTCTCGCTTACTCAGAAACACGTCAGAGGACGACTGGCTGAATCGATATTGATACTGCGCGATACTTATGGGTTTGAAGCGGATGGAAAAACAATCCGTATCTCTTTGTCGAGAGAGGATATTGCTAACCTGTCGAATATGACTACGTCAAATGCCATCCGCACACTTTCAAACCTGGCTTCTGAAGGAATTATTGAAATAACCGGACGAAGGATCAGCATAATTGACAGCAACCAGATTGAACTTATAAGTGAACTTGGTTAACCCGGCTATATTTAATATCTGAATTGATTATTCCCTGAAGAAGACTCTCTTAACACGTCTTGGGATAGACGTTAGTATCTCATACGGAATAGTCTGACACTCCTCAGCTATTTCATTGATAGAGATTTTATCACCAAATATTTCCGCTTCATCGCCAGTTTCAATATTCAATCCGGTTATATCAACCATACACATGTCCATGCACACATTTCCTATTATCGGTACTCTTGAACCTTTAATATACATATTCCCGTTCCTGTTCCCAAGTTTCCGGTTTAAACCATCAGCATAACCAACAGGTAATATTGCAATATTTCTTTCATTTTCAGAAACATCTGCACATCCATAACCTACCGGCTCACCAGCTCTTATTGTCTTGATCTGTGAAATTCTGGTTTTAAAACGTCCGGCTATTTTAAGATCAAGTCCTTCAAAATGTCCAACACCATACATCCCTATGCCGGGTCGTACCATTTCAAATTGATATTGGGGGAAACGGGCAATACCTGAAGAATTAAGAATATGACGAAGAAAAGTATATCCGATGGCGTCTTGTATCTGTTTAACCGCTATAAGAAAAACTTCCACCTGATGGTGACTAAAATGGTCCAGCCCAGGGTCATCACTTGCTGCCAGATGCGAGAAAACCGAGACTACTCTGATACACTCCAGGTTTTTAATCCCTTTCGTCAGGTCATCGACATCCTCCGGCATAAAGCCAAGCCGGTGCATTCCTGTATCAATTTTTATATGCACAGGATAGCCAATCAATCCGTGTTTGGAAGCTATTGTTGCGAATTGTTCAAGAGATGAAATACTGTATATTTCAGGTTCAAGAGAATACTTTATCAATAGTTCTGAGGCGGAGGGATCAGGGTTCATAACCATAACCGGTAGCGTTACCCCGGAGTTTCTCAATTCGACCCCTTCATCTGCATAAGCCACTGCAAGATAACTTACACGGTGGTATTCAAGTAAGGCTGAAATTTCTGCCGGACCCGCACCATAAGCAAATGCTTTGACCATTGCCATAATCCGGGTACCCGGATCCAGATGCCGGCGGAATTCATTGAGATTGTGAGATATGGCATCCAGGTTAACCTCCAGAACCGTCTGATGAATCTGCTGTTCAAGTTGTTTACCTATTTTTTCAAACTCATAGATCCGTGCTCCTTTAATAAGTATTATCTCATTTTTAAAATCAGAATTTTTAAAAGCATTGACAAACTCATCTGTGGTATAGTAAAACCTGGCACTCTCATCAAATAATGCAAAATTTCTGACAAGTGCATTTCCAATCCCTATAAACTTCTTAATACCTGTTTTCCTTATAAGCCTGGCAACTTCACCGTATAAATCCTTTTCATCTCTCCCACTCTGAACAAAATCGGAAAGTATCAGGGTAGTCTTTCTTCCATCCTGCGATTTAAGATACTCAAGGGCCATTCCGAGCGACCCGGGATCCGAATTATAATAATCCTCGATTAACTGGCAATTATTAATACCGCTCTTCATCTCCATCCTCATTGCTACAGATACAAGTCCTGTAATCCCTTTGGAAATAATTTCAGCAGGAGTTCCCAGAGCAAGGCAGACAGCAGCAACGGTAATTGCATTTTCGACTGAGGCCCTGTCACTGAATGGTATTTCAAAATCGTTATTAATGCCATTAAATCTCATCTGGATCCCGGTACGGCCACGTGGTAATGAACTCTTTGTAACAAAAATCTTTGCTTCGTCCTTTTCGCAGGACCAGTCCACAAGTATTTTTGATTTTAACTTTTCATTGCTCAGAATTGACTGATGAATAAGTTCATGATCGCTGCAATATATTATTAAAGAGGTATTTATAAAAAGTTTAAGTTTCTCCTCTGCCTTCACTAAATTATCCGGAAAATTTTCACTGTGGGCATCTCCGATATTTGTTATTACACCAATATCAGGATCGATGATTTGCTGAAGTTTTTCCATCTCACCAGGCATTGATATGCCTGCTTCAAATATTCCAATCTTATATTTGTCATCCAGCTTCAGTATTGAAAGAGGGACACCAATCTGGGAATTATAACTTTTCGGACTTCTGATAACGGATGTTGTAAGACCAAGAATATCGGCCAGCCATTCTTTTACAATAGTTTTACCTGCACTACCGGTAACTGCAATTACAGGTGAATTAAATGATTTTCGCCTGAAAGAAGCTAATAATTGTAATGCTTCCAGTGTATTTGCAGTTACTATAAAAGCTGCTCCATTGTATTTTTCCTGTTCTTCAGGAAGCTTTTCAACTACAAAAACTCTGACGCCTTTCTGGTACAGGCTGTCAACAAAATTATGACCGTTGTGATTCTTTCCCTTCAAAGCAAAAAACAGAAGGCCGGCAGTGATACTTAATTGCCGTGTATCCGTCACTATCTCGGTAACTATCAGGTCGGATGGACCTGTTAGATTACCATTAACAATCCTGGCAATATCTGATGAGCTGAGTTTCAATGTTTACTTATTTAGAGCTGCATTATAACAATTCCTGCATAGAGGTTCATATAGGTTATTTTCACCCAGTAGCACAACCTGTTCGTCTTCTGATTTCCTGAAAGAAAATTGTGCAAGGTTGCCGCAACGCATACATATAGCGTGCACTTTTGTAACGTATTCAGCAACAGAAAGGAGTGCAGGTATCGGGCCGAAAGGTTTTCCCATAAAATCCATATCAAGCCCGGCAATAATTACACGGATACCATTATCAGCCAGGGTATTACACACTTCAATTACAGAATCATCAAAAAACTGAGCTTCGTCTATTCCTACAACATTCACATCAACTGCCAACAATAAAATTGCAGAAGCATTATCGACCGGAGTTGAAATGATCGATTTGTCGTCATGAGATACAACCCGGGTCTCAGAATATCTCTTATCCAGCGCAGGTTTAAAGATTTCCACCCTTAATCCTGCAAACTGGGCTCTCCGTAACCGTCTGATCAACTCTTCAGTTTTACCTGAGAACATAGAACCCGTTATCACCTCAATAGATCCTCTTTTTCCTGTTACCCTTACTGAATTCTCAAGAAAGTCCATCTCTGATTAATGTCTTTTGTCAATATTTAAATTCTGGTTTTATTCCTCGATGACTTGCTGAATAATCGTTACTTTTGCAAAATAAAGAAAATGGTTTGGTAAATTAACATCAAAATGTATGGATTTCAATACAACCATCGATTTAATTATTAGGGATCTCAAGGAAGCCTCCGAAATAATAGATGATCTGAAAAAATACCCCGGGGTCCCTGCATTGCAGGTAGAACTGGCGAAATCGAAATGCAGAAGTGCAGGTGAAGTAATTTCTCTTCTAAAAGACCTTAGCGAACCTATCCCTGCTATTGATAAACCTATTCAGGAAAAACAAATATTTCAAACTAAGGATGAAAAAGGCACTCCTGAAAAACCTGTAAAGGTTAATCAACTGCGTGTTCCCTCTCCTTCTGTTGAGAAAAAAGCGGAAACAAAAAGCCCTGTAAAAAAAACAGCAGAGATCCCCATTGTTGCAGATAAATTCAGCTATCCTTCCGACGTGTATGATCAGCAATCAGGAACAATTAAAACTGAGAAAGATTTATCAGATTACCTGATGGCTAAACCAATAACCAATTTATCGGAAGCAATAGGTATCAGTGACAAGTTTCTCTTTATAGGTGCAATATTCGATGGCGACAAAGATGCATATACACATGCAATTTCCAGGCTTGACAAAGCTGAAAGTCTCCAGGATGCGATGGCAATAATCATGAGCTATACTGGTGAAAAATCTGAAAGTGAAGCCGTCGACCAACTACTTTATCTTGTAAAACTCAAATTCCCGTTAAATGAGTAAACTTTTTCTGGTACCTACTCCTATCGGTAATCTTAAAGATATTACCTTCAGGGCTGTAGAGATTCTTGGAAGTGTCGATCTGATCCTTGCCGAAGATACCCGTCAGACCAAAAAATTACTTAATCATTATAATATAAATACACCCCTCCAATCGCATCACATGTTCAATGAACATAAAAGTGTGGAATCGATCTGCTCAAAGATCATTGCCGGCCAGACTATTGCACTTGTTTCAGACGCCGGGACTCCCGGTATTTCTGATCCCGGGTTCTTACTTGTCAGAACATGTGTGGAAAAGGAGATTCCGGTAGAAACCCTTCCAGGTCCGACTGCTCTCATTCCTGCACTGGTAAACTCCGGACTGCCCAGCGACAGGTTCTGTTTTGAAGGTTTCCTTCCACCAAAGAAAGGCAGAAATAAAAGAATTACCGGATTAATTGATGAGACAAGGACAATGGTTTTTTACGAATCACCGTACCGTCTGATAAAAACACTTGATGAACTGGCCATTCATCTTGGTCCCGATCGTAATGCCTGCGTCTCGAGGGAGTTAAGCAAGATCTTTGAGGAGAATATCAGAGGTTCTTTATCATTTCTTTCAGAGTACTATACAAATAAACCGCCAAAAGGAGAAATAGTTATTATTGTAGCAGGGAAAAAGGATTAAATGATTAGTTCTATACTCCATTGTTTCAGGAACCATTACCCCCTTTCCTGTTCTCAGGTTCAATTAAGCAAATGGCGGTTCGTCGTGGATATCCGATTCATTTTCGAATCCCCCTCCCAGTTTCCTCAGGTTATCATGATTCATCTTGGAACCGAGTGTGATACTCGGCGATCCGCTCAGATCCGGATTCCCATCCATATCAAAATCATCAATATCCACAAATTGTGCTTTCTCCTCGCGGAATCTAAGCTTCACATCGTCAACAGGACCATTCCTGTTCTTTGCCAGGATAATTTCAGCAATGCCTTTAGTGGAAGAACCATCCTCGAATGTCGGGATACCAAATTTGTCCTGCCTGTGAATAAAAACAACCATATCGGCATCCTGCTCAATAGCTCCTGATTCACGAAGGTCAGATAGAAGTGGTCTTTTGGTACCTCCTCTCATTTCAACTGAACGGTTAAGCTGAGAAAGAGCGAGTATCGGAATATTAAGCTCTTTTGCGATACTCTTAAGTGAACGGGAAATAGTACTGACTTCCTGTTCACGGCTTCCGG
Organism: Bacteroidales bacterium; assembly: GCA_017882345.1. GTDB lineage: Bacteria > Bacteroidota > Bacteroidia > Bacteroidales > VadinHA17 > LD21. The sequence goes on along the minus strand of JADGPT010000040.1, from coordinate 1,241 downwards.
CATTTTCAGGACCCGACATAAGCTGAAGGTAGTCAACTATCACTATATCGAGTTTGTGCTGAGCCATCAGACGCCGGCACTTGGCGCGTAGTTCAAATATCGAAATTGCCGGAGTATCATCTATAAATATCGGCGCCTGTACAAGTTTTTTTATCCTTGTTTCAAGTTGTTTCCACTCCTCTTCAGATAAGCGTCCATTTTTTATCTTATCGCCCGGAATATCTGTTTCAGCTATTATAAGCCTGTTAACCAACTGAATAGAGGACATTTCACATGAGAATATTGCAACTTTTTTACCATGGTCGATAGCCATATTCCTTGCCATTGAGAGGGCAAAGGCAGTTTTACCCATTGATGGCCGGGCTGCAATTATGATCAGTTCAGATTTCTGCCAGCCTGATGTAAGCCTGTCCAGCTTGGTGAATCCGGAGGGGGTACCAACCAATGCATCTTCGCTTTTGCCTGCTTTCTCGATCTCTTTTATTGCCTCCTTGATAACCACATTAATTGGCGCCACTTCTCTCTTGATATTGCCTTCAGCAATTTGAAACAGAGCATTTTCCGAATAATCAAGAAGTTCTGTTACATCATACGTGTCATCAAACGATCTGGTCTGTATTTCTGTAGATACTCTTATAAGCTCACGCTGGATATATTTTTGTGCCACAATCCTTGCATGAAAATCAACGTTTGCAGCTGAAACAACTTTTGATGTAAGCTGGGTAAGATAGACAGGGCCGCCAACGCTGTCCAACTCATGATGAGACCGGAGTTCTTCAGTGACTGTATAGAGATCTACAGGAAACTCACGGGAGGAAAGATCTGATATTGCCTTGAAAATTTTCTGATGTGCTTCCCTATAGAAACTCTCTGGTTTGAGAATATCGAGAATTGTTATAACAGCCTCCTTTTCGAGCATAACTGCACCAAGAACAGCCTCCTCCATGTCGTTTGCCTGAGGCGGTACTTTACCAAAATCGGGCAGTGTGGTTATAGTTGGCCTCTGGCTATTTCTTTGTTTTGCCATCAATGCTATATTTCTGATTTATAATTACTTAGAGAGAGAATGGATTAGTCGCCCGTTCAGTTTCAAAGGTATAACATAACCGTACTTAGTAATTAAAAAAGCCTGACTATTGTTACAAACAAAGAGATGTTAAAAACTTGTTGAAAAGCTATTTAATGGATCATTGGTTACAAATTCAATTTTTAATAGAAAGGTTTTCCACAAAAAGGTCAAT
>JADGPT010000187.1 GCA_017882345.1 Bacteroidales bacterium | reverse complement strand
TTAATTAATTTTTCTTAAATTTGTATTGATTAAAAGAAGAATTAGCAGTGGATGTAACCGCAATTATACGGGAATTATTATTTGGACACGACTGTGTTATTGTACCGGGGTTTGGCGGTTTTATAGGAAACTACACACCTGCCAGGATTGACAAAAACGCCGGTATTTTCTATCCCCCCGTAAAGCAGATATCTTTTAACAGGAACCTGAATCATAATGATGGTCTTCTGGTAGGAAGGATCTCTGTCTCTGCTAAGATAAATTATGGTGATGCCAGAAATTTAGTCGAAGATTTTGTTGCCGGACTTCGAAAAAAGATTGAAAAGGGAGAGAAAGTTGTTTTTGATAATATTGGAAGTTTTATCAATAACGTCGAGGGTAATGTTCAGTTCGAGCCGGACACGAATGCAAATTATCATCTTGATTCCTATGGGCTTGAACCTTTTCAATGTTTACCTCTTGAAGGATATGATGTTAGAAAACGGGTCACAAGACATATTGAAAGGGATCCTGTAAAGCAGGCATCAGTAAGAAAGATATTATGGCGGGCAGCAGTGATCGTTCCTCTTCTTGCACTGATTGTTGCAGTTCCTTTTAGAACAGATCTCTTCAAGGGAAAGATTGAAACAACAACAATGAACCCACTCGTAACAGCTGAATTTGAAAATAATAAAAAAGCTGTGGATGAGGGCAATAGTATTGAGTCACCGGGTATTAAAGAGAGTACTATCCCAATCACCATGGAAGCTACTGATAATGAGATAATTATACCTATTGCTTCGGAATCCAAAGCTTACTATCTGATAACAGGAAGTTTTAAATCCAGAAAAAATGCTGATTCACAGGCAAATATGTTAAAAGATGATGGCTTTTCACCTGAGATTGAAACAGTTGATAACGGGTTTTACAGAGTTAGTGCAATGATGTGTAATGATATGAAAGCAGCTGTTGCCAAAAAAGACAGTATCACCAAAAAATTCCCAGGGACCTGGATCTCGAGAAAGAAATAGTTATTTTATCATACTCCCATTACTTACGTTATCAATAGGAGTAACCATTACTAATTTTCCGTTTTTATCTTCAGCCATAAGGATCATTCCTTTTGATTCAATACCTTTAATCTTCCGGGGTTCGAGATTGGCAACGATTGATATCTGCTTACCTATTATGGTTGCAGGATCATAGTACTCAGCGATACCTGATACAATAGTTCGTATATCAATCCCGGTATCAATTTTAAGTTTAAGCAGTTTTGTGGTTTTAGGAATCTTTTCTGCTTCAAGGATCGTTGCTGTTCTGATATCTATTTTGGTAAAATCATCAAAATTCACAATTTCTTTTCCCGGGGTTGTTTTTGATCCAGATTCCACATTGGCTTTTTTTGTTGCCTGAAGCTTATCCACCTGTCTTGTAATTTCATCATCTTCAATCTTTTCAAAAAGCAATTCCGGTATGTTAATTATATGCCCGGGAGTTAACAGATCTGATTTACCGGCATATTCCCATTTAAGTTTACCTAAATTGATCAGGCCGCGTAATTTTTCCATCGAAAACGGGAGAAAAGGCTCACAGATAATAGTCAGATTTGCAGTTATCTGAAGGGCTATATTCATAATAGTTTTCACTCTTTCAGGATCGGTTTTTATAACCTTCCAGGGTTCAGTATCGGCAAGATACTTATTACCAAGTCGCGCAAGGTTCATAGCTTCCTTCAGAGCTTCGCGAAACCTGTATGTTTCAAGACAAGTTTCCACATTTTCCTTAAAACGTCTAATCTCATTCAGGACAAAATCATCATTCGAATCTGTTTTGCCTCTTTCCGGAACTTTCCTGTCGTAATAATTGCTGGTTAGAACAAGTGTCCGGTTTACGAAGTTTCCAAGTATTGCAACGAGTTCGTTGTTGTTTCTTGCCTGAAAATCTTTCCAGGTGAAATCATTATCTTTTGTCTCAGGGGCATTGGCACAAAGAGAATATCTCAGTACATCCTGTTTCCCGGGAAAATCTTCAAGGTATTCGTGAAGCCAGACGGCCCAGTTTCTTGAAGTTGATATCTTATCGTTTTCGAGATTAAGAAACTCATTGGCAGGAACATTTTCAGGGAGGATATAGCTTCCCTCGGCTTTAAGCATTGCCGGGAAAACTATACAATGGAAAACAATGTTATCCTTCCCGATGAAATGAACCATTTTTGTCTCCTTATCCTTCCAGTATTTCTCCCAGTCAGGAGTGAGTTCTTTTGTAGCAGAGATGTAACCGATAGGGGCATCGAACCAGACATAGAGAACTTTCCCTTTTGCACCCTCAACCGGTACGGGAACTCCCCAATCGAGATCACGGCTGACTGCTCTGGGATGCAAACCCTGATCGAGCCATGATTTACATTGCCCATATACATTTACTTTCCACTCTTTATGATCTTCGAGAATCCATTTTTTAAGCCATGGTTCATATTTATCGAGAGGAAGATACCAATGAAGTGTCTCGCGTAATACCGGCTTACTACCACTGACTGTAGAGTGAGGATTAATAAGGTCTTCAGGACTGAGTGAAGTTCCACATTTCTCACATTGATCACCATATGCATTCTCATTTCCACAATGCGGACATGTGCCCATTATATACCTGTCGGCCAGGAAACAACCTGCTTCTTCATCATAATATTGTTCAGATGTTTTTTCAGTGAATTCACCTTTATCATAAAGAGTCCTGAAAAACTCAGAAGCAGTCTCGTAATGTACTTTATTTGATGTGCGTGAATAGATATCGAAAGCAATTCCAAAATCTTCAAACGCCTTCTTATTTATTGAATGATATCTGTCAACAATCTCCTGTGGTGTAACGCCTTCTTTCCTGGCTTTAAGAGTTATCGGAATGCCATGCTCATCAGAACCACAGACTGATATCACATCCACTCCCTTCATTCTCAGGTATCTGGTATAAATATCTGATGGTATATAAACCCCTGCCAGATGACCAATGTGTATTGGGCCATTAGCATAAGGAAGTGCTGAGGTGACAAGATATCTTTTAAAGTTCTTCATGAGACTGATAATGAGGTAATAGCTTTTTTTAATCGACCAAAGATAATAAATTAAGATTTGTCCAGCTTACTTGTATTAGGGAATACAATGCTTTACTTTTGCTTAAAATATTGTATATATGACCGCAAAAAAGATACAACCTCCTTATCTGAAAACGGGAGATGAAGTGGCAATAATTTCTCCTTCATTTTTCATAGATGAAAATTTATTGACTGAAGCTGTAACATTTCTTGGGGAATGGGGATTGAAAGCCCGAATAGGGGAAAATGCATCTAAACGGTATGGCCCTTTTGCAGGGAGTGACCAGGAGCGGTTATCCGATCTGCAGGAGATGACAGATAATCCCGATATTAAGGCAGTTTTCTGCTCAAGAGGAGGCTATGGTCTTTCTAAAATAATCAACAAGGCAGATTTTTCGGTTTTGAATAATAATCCAAAATGGTATTCGGGATTCAGCGATATGACTGTCATGCATACGTGGCTAAATGAGGTATATGGAGTCATGTCGATTCATGGAGAAATGCCTTTTAACTTTAATAATACCAAAAAGAGCAGTGAAACATTTCCCTCTTTAAAAAAAGCCTTATTCGGCGATCTTATATCTCACGAATGGACTGGTAATTTTTATAAGCCGGGGAAAGTGAACGGAGAACTGACCGGAGGGAATCTTTCTCTTCTTTATAGTCTTTCAGGAACTAAGGCAGCGGTCTCAACTAAAGGGAAAATACTGTTTATTGAAGATATGGGGGAGTATTATTATCATATCGACAGGATGCTAACCTCTCTTAAACTATCAGGGAAGCTTGATGGACTGTCTGCATTGGTTATCGGTGGAATGAATAAGATTGAGGAATCTAAAATCCCGTGGGGAAAAAATGTTGAAGAGACTATACTCGGGATCGTAAGTGAATTTAATTACCCAATCCTTTTCAACTTTCCTGCCGGTCATATCTCTGATAACAGGGCATTCTATATTGGAAAGCGGGCAACTATTGAAGTAAATGGTAATACTGCTACCCTTCGATATGTCTGATAATCAGAAGGCTGATATCAGAAGATCGAGATCATTAGATATAATTCCAAACTTCTGGCCCAGTGTTTCATTAGTGAGCATACCATTATATAAATAGGCGCCGTTTCGTACGCCCTGATCATATTTCAGCAACTGGGCAATTCCTCCTGCATCGGCCATACTCTGAAGCAAAGGAGTGAATATATTACTCAGAGCTATAGAAGCGGTACGCGATACACGGGATGGAAGATTCCACGCGGAAAAATGGACTACCCCATGTTTCTCATAAACAGGATCTTTCATGGCCCGACATTCAGTTGTTTCGATACAACCGCCACGATCGATGCTCAGGTCAATTATAACTGCTCCCTTTTTCATACTCCGTACCATATCTTCTGTTATGTAGTACCAGGGCTTGAGATCTTCGAGCTCAATTGCGCCAATCAGCACATCGGCTGATCTAAGTGCTTTTTTGAGAACCTGCGGATGAAATACTGAAGTCTGAAGACGCTGTCCGAGAACATTCTGAAAGCTTCTCAGACGGGGGAGGGAATTGTCGAAAATTTTTACAGTAGACCCGAGTCCGATAGCTGCTCTCGCGGCATATTCACCTGCAGTATTTGCACCTAAGATGACAACCTCAGTTGGAGTGACTCCGGTAATTCCGCCAAGCATCACTCCCTTACCTCCATGCAAATTACTGAGATATTCCGATGCAATCAGAACCGAGGTTATTCCTGCAATTTCGCTCATCGACTCTACAACAGGCATTTTCCCGTTATTGTCACGTATCTTTTCAAAGGCGATAGCCGTTACCTTTTTTCTTATTAGCTTCCCAAGAGTTTCTTCATTGAGTTTAAGAACATTAAGGTATGATAAGATTACCTGATTTCCTTTAAGATATTCAGTTTCTTTCTCTGAAAACGGGGCAACCTTTATTACCGCATCAGCACTATAGACCCTTGCAGGAGAGTCACTAATTATAGCGCCATTCTCACTGTAATCTTTATCTGTATAATTTGCTCCGAGGCCGGCGCCTTTCTGAACAATTACTTCATTGTCGCTTTCAACAAGTAAATAAACCGCTTCGGGAGTAAGCGCTACTCTTTTCTCGTCATCTTTTTTCTCGCAGGGAATACCAATCGAAATTCTGCGGTTTTTGACTGCAGTCTCGAGATGTTCCTCTTTTGGCATGAAAACAGTATTCTCAAAACTGACTTTTCCGCTCTTGGCTTTGCCATTCATCATTATGAGGGAGTTATTTCTGCAAAGGTAAATAATTTGGAATAGAGAGCAAAATCAGATATCATTAAGATAATGAAAGTATTCGTTGTTCCTGTTCATCAACTGA
>JADGPT010000186.1 GCA_017882345.1 Bacteroidales bacterium | reverse complement strand
TATGATATCCTATTATATAAACCTGATATGTAAATGATGTAACTCTTATTTAAAGTTTTGTAACATTTAATCAGGTGTAATACATTAATTTTATCCATTAATAGAGTATCTATAAATAATTTACCAATGAAAATTCTAATAATTGGATTTCTTGTATTTATCTGCTGGTCGGCACCATCAACTTATATCTACGTCTGTAAGATAAAAGGATTGTGTAATGAAACGAAGACTGTTCAGATTGGTTCGGTCAATCCTGAAAAGGTAATCACAGTTGACACCTTAGCCAAACCTTTAGTTCCTGAGAAGGCTCCAATTCCTGAAAACCTGTCAACCTATTTTGCATTTGATAAATCTGATTTCAAACCTGATGCAGTTACTGCAAGATACTTTGATGAATCGAAAGCGTTTCTGGGTCAGAACTCAAATGCCAGGTTATTTATAACCGGCTACACCGATGCAATCGGATCTGATGAGTATAATCAGGCTCTGGGCTATAGACGGGCTCAAACTATGCAACAATATTTTGCTGCGAGAGGTATGCCTGCTGGTAAAATAATTATAGAATCCAAGGGCAAAAAAGAGCCTGCAGATAAAAATAATACAACAACAGGAAGAGCAAAGAACAGGAGGACAGTAATAACTATTAAAAACTAAAATCATGAATACTTTATTAATTCTTTTGGTACTAACAAAAAGTTTGGCAACTATTGAAATAATTACTATGTTATTTGGCGCTGCAATAATTGGATATATAACCTCATGGCTTTATTATAAATCTATTTATGAAAAGAAAATTGATGTAATTGAATCTGATAAGCATGAATTGAATAACCGTATTGTAAATCTCGATGGGGAAATAGTTGATCTGCATAAAAAAATCAGAGATAAGGATAATGAAATGGAGCTTCTTATTTTGGCACATATTTCAGAACGTAAGCACTTACTGGATTACAATAGCTTTGGAACAGCCACAGTGGCGGAAAAGGACGACCTGAAAATGATCAGCGGTATTGGTCCATTTATTGAGAGAAGACTTCATGCATTAGATATTTATACTTTCAGACAGATCAGTAAATTCACTGCTAAGGATATTGAAACGATAGGTGTTGTGATTATTTACTTTTCCGGAAGGATTGAAAGGGATGAATGGGTTGCACAAGCAAAAGAACTTGTTCATAACGCGGACCAAAAGACGGCTATCTTTAAACGTATCAGTGAAAGAAAATCGAACATTGTCTATACTAGAATTGGAGTTGCCAAAAAAGACGAAGCTGATGATTTAACCATTATCAGTGGCATTGGTGGCTGGATACAGGAAAAACTCAATGTGCTCGATATCTATACATTCCGGCAGATCAGTAATTTTACAAAAGAGGATGTTCACGCTGTTACTGAAGCAATTGAATACTTCCATGGTAGAATTGAACGGGATGAATGGATACATCAGGCCCGGGAGCTTGTCCGGATCGAAGGTAACAAGGTTGACCTTCTTAATCGTATGAGGGAGAGAAAGAACAGAATTTATTATGACAGATTGGGATTTGCCCATAAACACGAGGCTAATAATTTAACCAGGATTGATGGGCTGGGATTATGGGTCGAGGAACGGTTAAACACTCTTGATATTTATACTTTTAGTCAGATCAGTAAACTTACACATGCGGATATAGAAACTATTACTGAAGTTCTTGAGCTTATTCCCGGACGTATAGAAAAGGATAACTGGGTTGGTCAGGCACGTGATCTTGCAAAAAAACAACAGGAAAAGGAGATGGTTTAAAACATTTCCAAATTCCAAATTTTTAATCAATAAGCGCAACCATCAAATCCATTACATTTGTCTGGGTCGGCCCGGTAATAATCAATCCTCCCGCCTGCTTAAAAAAATTGTAAGAATCACAATTATTTATATGTTGCTCCATATCCAAATGGAGATTTGATGAATTCTCTGATGTGAAAGAATCAACTACAGCACCGGTAGCATCAGTAGGGCCATCGGTACCGTCGGTTCCTCCTGATAAAAAAGTGATGCCAGGCGAATCTTTCAATAATCTGGCAGCAATGAGTGCCAAATGCTGATTTCTTCCTCCCAACCCATTACCTTTCACTTTTACAGTAGGCTCTCCGGCAAACAATAGGCAAATTTTTTTGTTGTTCATTTTTTCTTTAACACCTTTAGCAACTTCGAAAATATAGTTGGCTACATCACTTACATCACCTTCCAGTTTATTTGTAACTATCTGAGATTCATAGCCTAACGATTCTGCCCTCTCTTTAGCTGTTTGCAGCGCCAGTAAATTTGTACCAATTATCAGGTTGTTTGTCAGCCGTAATATCTCATCGGAATCCTTAAGTGTTTCCTGTCGTTTTTTTTCAACGCCTTCCTGAATCACCCGATATATCTGTTCTGGTAGTTCGTTTTCAATGTTATATTTCCTGATAATCGAAATGGCCTCTTCAAAAGTTGATGGATCGGGAGCAGTCGGTCCCGATGCTATTACGTCGAGAGGATCACCAATTACGTCAGAAAGTATTAAGCTTACAACTCTTGCAGGCGATGCGGCCCTTGATAACTGTCCTCCTTTCACATTTGATAAATGCTTCCTGATGCAGTTCATCTCAGTAATATTTGCACCCGATTTCAATAAAAGACTATTAACCTTTTTCAAATCTTCAAGGGTGCATCCTTCCGGGACATCTGCCAAAAGAGAAGAACCTCCTCCTGAGATCAGGCATATTACCAAATCATCTTTTTCGGCCTTTTTTACAATTGAAACAATTTGCTTTGTTCCTTTGATTCCATTATCATCAGGAACAGGATGTCCGGCTTCAGTTGTTTCAATGAATTTTAATGGCACGGAATGATCATATTTAGTTATGATATGACCTGCTGATATTCTTGATCCCAGGATGGATTCTATGGTTTGAGCCATTGCAGCGCTTGCTTTTCCGGCTCCTACAACATAAATATTCTTTACAGAAGTAAGATCAAACGCAATTTTCTCAATTTGCAGTATATTATTGTTCAATGTAACATAGCGTTTAATCAGGTTGCCTGGTTTCACACTTTCAACCGCTGTTAAAAATATTTCGATTGCATTTTGTCTATTGTCCATCTGAAACCTCTATAGTTGAATTACTGTAAGATTTTAAATTATTGTATTATAGTTTCTTTATGTTTTAGCTAATCCATATATACTCTATATCAGAACAATCCCGGCACTACAAATGATATAAGTATATAGCCAACAATTCCGGTAATTAAAATTGCAACTGTCATTGGAATAATGCTCCGTTTAATAATCAATCCTTCAACACCAATTAATCCAACAACAGCACAGGCTGTGATTATTTTCTGTACATTAATCATATTACCTAGTGAGCCACCAACGTTCTGAAGGCTCACGACAATAATGTGAGAGATCCCCAGGTTGTCAGCAACTGAATATTGTAAAAGTGAGAATAGCATATTTGAAACTGTATTCGACCCAGACATAAATGCACCGAGCGCTCCAACGAAGGCATCGACTAGTGGCCAGGCGTTACGAAATACATCTGCCATATACACGGCCATAGATATTGGCATACTATGAAATCCATTGTCGTTTGTACCTGAAATCATCATTATTTGTACCATTGGAACAGCAAAGAACAGGGCCAAAAACGGACCTTTAATCCTTTTTACTGCATCTCCCCAGGCAAGTGAAACTTGCTTTTTATTCATATTGAAAAATGGAATACAAAGCAAAGCTATTAACATGAATGGCAATACTCCGGAATTGTTCAAAGGATCAAAATCGGTATTCACAGTAGTACCGAATAGAGAGGAAGCCGTAATCTTTACTGACTTGATCCAGTTGCTAAAGGGTAAAAAACTAACACGGGTAAGCACCAATATCAATCCAATAAATGCATAAGGAGTCCAGGCTTTAATCAGACTTAGTTTTCCTTTAGGTATGATATTGGGAAAAGAAATAGAGCCACTCCAATTGGTTTCCCACTTCTCTTTTGCCGGGAAATCCCAAACTTGCTTTGGTTTTAAAAACCCTGCTTTGGTCAGAGGAATAAGGATGAAAAGACCAATTAATCCACCAAGAAGACTGGGGAATTCAGGACCCAATAATAAAGCTACCACCAGATATGGAACAACGAAACATAAGCCTGAAAAGATTGCATAAGGCCATATTGCCAGACCCTCTTTAATACTTTTTTTCTCACCAAAGAAACGTGTGAGTACAACAACCATTATTAATGGTATCAATGAACCTGTAATGGCATGAATAATAGCAGTCCAATCTCCAACTTCACTGATAAATCCGCTATAGGTCAATCCTCTTTCTGACAGGGTTTTAAGAATTTCAGGTGTATTCAGGGTAGAACCGATACCAATTAAAGTCGGAGTCCCGACTGTTCCGAATGCAACAGCAGTAGTGTTTGCGATGAGAGCTACCATAACAGCTGCAAGGGCCGGAAAACCTAAAGATAGAAGTAACGGGGCAACAAGGGCAGCCGGTACGCCAAATCCGGCCGCTCCTTCAATAAAACTACCAAATAACCAGGCAATTATAATTGTCTGAACTCTCCGGTCAGGAGAAATAGTTGAAAAGCCCTGGTTTATCACATCTAACGCACCACTTTCCTTCAGAGTAAAAAGCAGTGTTAAGGCGCCAAATACAATAAGTATTATCTTTAACATTACAACCATTCCGTTAAGGCCTGATGCCAATACCCAGTTTAAAGGTGTTTTCCATATAAACAACGCTAATAAGATTGTGATTCCTAACGCCACTGGCATAGCCTTTACAGCAGGCCAACGTAAGCCTACCATCAGAATAAAAATAGTCACAAGTGGTATTGATGCAAGCAATGCAAGGATTCCTTCGGTCATATCAATCAGATTTATTTAGTTTATAAATTTATTTTTTACCGAATTCGATATAGTCGATACGAACGGCTTCCTTACCGTTTGCAATGCCAACGAATTATTAATTTTCAGAGGAGTTGAAAGAACAATACTTAGAATTTTTCCAGCTGTTTCATTATTCCCTGCCATCCCAAAAAAATTGACATCAAAGTAATCAATGCTCAGCATCTGCGAAGCATGAATAATGTAGACTAGTGATGGACCTCCAACATTAAAAGTATCGGGAACGCTGCTACCTGTTAATTCATCCAGTATCTCGTCATAAGGTCTACCGTAAAATTTCTCAAGTTCTTCTGTATCAACATTTGAATCAGCTTTCATTAGATGATCGAATACCTGTTCCCTGAAACCAGCCTGCGGTTTAGTGAATTTCTTAAATTCATTAATACCCGAAGCTGCTGAATCATCCCGGGGCATAGTCTTTACCGGGTCGATAACCAGTACTGAATCCTCACTAAGAAGCGGGTAGCCTATATTCATATGATAGAGAATTGTGTAGGGGCTTGGTTTATTCCCAAAGTTTGTAACTGTGTCGTTTATA
>JADGPT010000185.1 GCA_017882345.1 Bacteroidales bacterium | reverse complement strand
TTTATTTTCTGTTCATAGGTTCCGGAACTTATTGTCCTCTTTGTTCCGATAACCCCGATTTTATTGAAATTCCTTGTACTCAGATAGTTTACTACCGGGTTTATTACATCGATAAGTACGGTTTTACCTTCAAATTCTTTCTTGAGTGAATCAAATGCCGATGCAGACGCAGAGTTGCAGGCTATAAGAACAACTTTTGAATTGTGTTCCAGCAGAAACTCAGTAATCCGCTGAGAGTAGTATCTTATAGATTCTGCCGATTTATCTCCATAAGGCAAATGGGCTGTGTCTCCGAAATAGATGAGGCTTTCGCCAGGCAAAATCTGCTTAATTGCATGGGCTACAGTTAATCCTCCTACCCCTGAATCAAAAATTCCGATTGGTTGTTCTTTCACTTTAGTTGCATATTAAAAAAATGACCATCCCTAATATGGATGGTCACTATATTAAGGCATTTGATTTATTTTAACCCAAGTTTTGTTTTAACAAGAGGCAAGATATTAATACTTTTAGCTTCATCAAAATAGAGAAGTGCACCTTTGGCGACATCGAAAACATATAAAAATCCATTCTCTTTTCCTACTTCTTTTATTGCCTTGTCAATTTTTGCATATATTGGCTGGAAAACTTCGGTTTGTTTACTCTGGAGTTGTGTCTGAGCATTTGTCTGAAAGTCCTGAATTCTTTTGTTCATATCAATAAGTTCCTGCTCTTTTGTCTGCTTAACAATATCACTCAGGAGTTTACTCTCTTTCTGATATGCATCGTTTTTAGTATTTAATTCGACCGACATTAACTCGAGGGCATTAACAAGTTCTTTGCGGAATTTCTCTAGTTTAACGGTGGCTGAGTCATATTCCGGCAAAGTTTGAATGAGTTCATCACTGTTTATATGACCAAACTTAAAGTTCTGAGCCATTGCACTCTGTCCCGCCAGAGCAATGACCATTATCACCATCGCTATACTTATAAATCTTTTCATTTTAAATAATTTTATTAAACAATTTATGCAAAAGTAATTAATTAATTTTTATAACCTAATTTTTCAAGAACCTGATCGCTGATATCAAATTTTGGATTGGCAAACAGGATATTACCACCTGCTGCAGTATCAAAAATGACTGCATAACTTCCATCAACTGCAATCTCTTTTATGGCTTTTAAAATATCATCCTGGATTGGTTTAACCAACTCTTCCCTCTTCTTAAAAAGATCACCCGACACTCCAAAATATTTATTCTGAAGGTCTTTCATTTCTTTTTCTTTGGCAATTATTGCTTCTTCCCTTTTGGTTTTCATATCCTGGGAAAGTAGAACTGACTCGTTCTGATAAGACTTATACAACTGTTCAACAACTGCATATCCGTCGGCAACTTCTTTTTCCCATTGTTTGGAAAGTTTGTCGAGTTGCTCTTGTGCAGTGGTGAAGGCAGGAATGTTTTTTCTGATATATTCAGAATCAACAAAAGCATATTTCTGAGCTATAGCCATAGCTGAAGTCAGAATAAAGAAACCGATTAATACACCTATTTTTTTCATAACTGTTAATATTTGTTACTTAATTAAAACTCCTGACCTATTGTAAACTGGAATTGTGAATGATTAGCATTTTGAAAATTTGATGGACTAGGAACAGGGTCGAAACCATAGCCCCAGTCAACACCAAGCAACCCGAACATCGGAAGATTGGCTCTTACACCAACACCGGCAGCACGGTTCATTTTGAATGGATTATATTCTTTTAGCTGATACCAGGCTCTCCCGGCTTCAAGAAATGTGAGAAGGTATATAGTTGCCGAAGGGTTAAGAGATACCGGGTACCGGAGTTCAAAAGTGATTTTCGAATATACGTTACCTGACGGTATAAATGTAGCTTTATTAGGATCTCCTGGCGTAAGTGATCCTACTCCACTACTACCACTGCCATATCCTCTTAACTTTATCATTTCACGGCCGTAAAAACTATAACCCGTCATACCATCTCCTCCCACAGAAAAGTTCTCAAAAGGAGACGGACCGATATCTTTATTATAAAATCCCAGATATCCGAATGCAAAACGGGTATTAAGTACCAGTTTATCATTCTTTGTTAACGGATAATAATAATCTGCTTTAAATGTCCATTTATGAAATTCAATAAATTTATATTTTATCTGGTCTGAAACATTTATCATATTCCGCCCACTGATAAGCGAATAGGGCGGAGTTGCCTGAACGGATAAGGTAAATGAAGATCCGGTTTCAGGATAGATAAGATTCGGGCCTGTCGAAAACCTCGTAAGTTTTGTTGTAAAGCTTAAAAGGTTGGAGTTCCCATTCGTGAAAAGGAATGTGTAAACATTATAGTTATTCAGACTATACCGCTGATAGTTTAACTCACCATAAAGAGAGAAATAGTCATCAGGCCATGCGAGTCTTTTACCTAAACCGATCGATGCACCATCGATAATCATTGACTGGCGATCATCCTCCCCTTTCTTTTTTCCATTTGTCATAATTGACCGGTATAGGGAAATGGAAAATGTATTTGGATTTTTACCACCCAGCCAGGGTTCAACAAATGAAAGATTATATGATGAATAGATACGACCATTAGACTGAGCCCTGATGCTTACTGACTGGCCATCGCCTGAAGGATAAGGTTTCCACTCTTTCAGGTTAAAGAAATTACGCATTGCAAAGTTATTAAATCGCACACCAACAGTTCCGACGAGCATACCGGCTCCCCAGCCACCGGAGATCTCAAACTGGTCGTTTGCTTTTTCCTCAAGTTTATAAAGAAGATCAACTGTTCCGTTTGTAATGTCGGGAAGCGGAGTCGGATTAATCTTTTCCGGATCAAAATGACCAAGTACTCCTAATTGACGGATAGACCTGATTATATTAGTCTTACTGAAAAGATCTCCAGGTAAGGTATATAGTTCCCTACGGGCAACATGTTCGTTGGTCCTTGTATTCCCTGTAATCAGAACATTATTAAGGTAGGCCTGTTCTCCTTCGTAAATTCTGACTTCAAGGTCAATTGAGTCATGATCGATTTTTGCCTCAACAGGTGTGAGTCTTGAAAAGAGATAGCCATGATCCTGGTATAAATTACTAACAGCATCCTGGGCACCTGCAGAACCGTTCAATCTGTCGTCAATAAGTGACTGGTTATAAACAGTTCCTTTCTCAACATTAAATACTTTCTTAAGATCCTCTTTCCTATAAACACTGTTACCTACCCAATCCACGTTTCTCAGGAAGTATTGTTTCCCCTCATCAATCTTTATCATTAAACCAACTCGGTTTTCAGAAACTATATAAAGGGAATCGGAGATAATTGTAAAATCTTTGAACCCGTTATCATTGTAAAAAACAGTGAGTTTCTGTTTATCCTCGTTAAACTTTTCCGCGATGAATTTTGAAGCTCTGAAAAAATTAATGTTCTTGATCTTTGTCGATTTTAATTTGCTCCTGAGCTTTGATGTTTTGAAAAACTCATTTCCAACAAAAGTGATGTCGGCAATCTTTACTTTTTCTTTTTTGTCGACATTGATGCTCAGGATGACGTTATTTGGCTGGTCAGGATCGTCTTTCTGCACAAAAGTGACCTGTGTGTTCAGGAACCCTTTCTCAATAAAGTGATCTTTAATTATTTTTTCAGCTGTATTCAGCAGGAAATCAGTTACCTGCGATCCGATAGGAAGATTTATCTTCTTATTGAGATCCGTAGTTTCCGAGGTTTTAAGTCCATTAAATTTGACAGATGATATCCTTGGTCTTTCCTGTAAGTTGATGTCGATAAAAGCTGTATCTGAACTTACTTTTGCTATGGTTATTCTTACATCTGAAAACAGCCCCTGTTGCCATAACTTTTTCACAGCAGTGGTTATTGCATCGCCAGGAATTGCAACCGACTGTCCCACTCTTAGTCCGGAAATTCCAATAAGTGCATTTGTATCAAGAAATCTGACTCCGGTTACTGTTACACCTCCTATGATGTAATCCTCAACAGTCATGTAATCGACTATTTTCTGCTTTTCCTGAGCATTTAGAGAGAGGCTCAACAGAGCCAGAAATATTGCTAAAAAAGTCTCTTTAATTTTTTTAATCACCATATATTATCATTTTTCCGTAACCTGTTCACTCGTTTTTCCAAATCTTCGTTCTCTCTTCTGGAAGTCAATTATAGCAGTATAAAAATCATCCTTACCAAAATCAGGCCAAAGTGTTTCAGTAAAGTATAATTCAGCATAAGCGACCTGCCATAAAAGGAAATTGCTTATTCGTAACTCCCCACTGGTTCTTATCAACAGTTCGGGATCAGGAATACCATAAGTGGTAAGGTATTTCTCAAAATCCTCTTCAGTAATTGAATTGGGATTAAGAGTTCCATTTTTCACATCAATTGATATTTTCCTTGCAGCATTTGTAATTTCCCAACGGGAGCTGTAACTCAGTGCAATGATCAGGTTAAGTCCGGTACTGACAGAAGTCAGTTTTATTGTTTCAAAGAGCCTTTCCCTTACATCGTTTGCAAGCCTTTCCATATCTCCAATTGCTTTGAGCCTGATATTGTTTTTTAATAATGTATCGGTTTCATTGCTAAGCGATTGTACCATAATTCCCATTAGAGCAGATACCTCTTCATCTGGTCTTCCCCAATTTTCAGTTGAAAAAGCATAAAGGGTAAGAAAACCAATCTCCAGTTCTGCAGCGGTCTCAATTACTTCTCTGACTGCACTAACACCCTGTTGATGTCCAAATATTCTATCGAGGCCCTTATGTTGCGCCCACCTCCCGTTACCATCCATAATAATTGCCACATGTGAAGGCAATTTATTGCTATCTATCTGTTTCCTTAACTGCATAACCTAGCGTTTCCTTTTAGAATTCATTTCGCCATAAGCAGGACAACCAGCCAATTTATTATAGATCTTCCATGTGACTGCTATTCCTGTGAAAGTATACCAGTCGTTATTATGGATCCATCCAATATCTGACGGGGCAACTAAATCATTTAAGCCGTCAAAGTTATCATAAAATGTTTTACGAAAACCATATTCGGCTTCCAATCCGATATTTTTATAAACATTAACTTTAAAACCAAACGAGAAGGGAATGACAGGTATATATTTAAAAGATGCCGAGTTTACAAAGGCTATCCCTGCACCTGCAGCGAAATAGGGAGTAAAATCCCATAGTTTCCCTTCTGTTGAATAGGGCAAAAAATTGAATTCAAACTGCAAAGCCAATTCACCTACAGTACCCGAGAATGAAGCTCCTCTTGCCTGTTGAAAAGCATTTTTAAAATCAAGGTCATTTGCCCTGATACCTCCAATGAACAGATTAGTTCTTAAAGCCTGCCGTGGATTTAAGTTTAGTCTGTAAAAAATTCCACCCGCAGGAAGCGGTGAGTACAATAGTCTGTTAGGATTTATATCACCAAGATAGGATGATACCCCTGCAAAAACTCCATAATCAGAATTGCGCTGACCGGATAAGGAGAGTGACAGGAATAAAAATAATAATAACCAGTGTATTCTTTTCATCAAAACTGAGCCAGCTCTTTATCATCTGAATGAGGGCAAACCATTTGCTCCGGTCTTCAGCTTGTAAGTAATTGTAAAATTCAAAAAATAATAAACGTCATTTGAGCTGGAATATTGTGAAGTATA